>JBGSPC010000068.1:0-69773 GCA_041738805.1 Terrimicrobiaceae bacterium
TCAACCACTACGATTACAACGCCGTGAGCCAATACATGGCGGAGCTCAAGACGCTGAATCACGGACAGTCTTTTGCCCTCTTGAGCAACGGCGTCGGCTACATTTCAAGCGATACAAAAGTGCGTAATCCTCCCACTGATCCGTACTCACGCTACAACAACAAAGGTCAGGCGGATATGATCGCCCGCACCATGTTTTCATGGTGGATTAACAATGCGTATGTGGCTCCCTACTACGTCTCCATGCGTGAGCTGAAACAACCGGGGAAAGACACTCCGTATTGGTATGGATTTTTCGGGTACATGGATCTGGTGCTTGATACGAATTCGAACCCATCTTTCACGCGATATCCGGGTTGGTATGCCTTTCGGACGGTGGCCAATGTCTTTGACAGCCGTCCGGATTTTTCACCTCCGGATTTTAAGGTGACCCCCTCCTTAACCCAGGATGTAGAATTCCATGTGTTGGAGCGGAAGGGCAGGGACCTTACGCTTATGCTTTGGAAGAGGAATTCCGTCAAAAGCGTTGTCGATATCGCGGTTGATAGTGCGCAGTATCAATTTCCCGTTCAGATCAATCTTCTGAACCATCAACAATTCACAGATATTGTTGCCGAAAAAACAGACAGCGGGATCATGCTCAGGCGCATCGAGCTTTCCGCAGAGCCAACCATCATCCGCCTTTTTTCGAAGGAGAATTTGCCCCGTCCAGCCGTCGTTCGACAGTAATTTATGCATCACAAATGTTTCCAAGGAGAGCGCATGATTCGCCCGCTTCGCCTTCCACTAGCCTTTTTAATGTCTCTGGGTTTCTGCCCCAATCCCGTTGTGCACGCCGAACCCCCGCCACAGGATAAATCCGTCATCGTTGATTTGTATGGGGGCCTGACCCTAACCAGTTACCACCCCCAGTCTGAAGAGGCGGTGACAACCTATCTGGACAAATGCGCGGAATACGGAGTGGACCAGCTCTCTGTGAATATGTTCGACGTGGGGGCATGGTCTGACCGTATGGCCAAAAACGACCCTCGCACTGATGAGCTCGTGACTTTCGCCTTCAAGGAAGCTCACAAACGAGGCATCAAGATTTATGCCAGTGTTCCTATCTTTGGCCGCTCGGAGCGGGATGAAAAATTCGTCCAAGAGCATGGAGATGCCGTGTTTTCCCGCTTCCGTGATGGCAGGCTGGATACCCATATGCTCTCACCGGCCTCACCCGAGGTTCAGCAGTATCGAATCGGCGTCATCAAGGACTTTCTTCAACGCTATCCCCTCGACGGACTCATGTTGGATTTTATTCGCTGGGGGAACTACACGGCCGACGATCAATATTCTGTTTGCCTCACGGGTTACGACGAAGCCGTGCTGAAAAGGGCAGGATTTAAGGAAGGAGAAATCCCAGAACCTTCAGACGAAAGAATGCTCAAAGCCCGTGCCTCCTTTGTCACCGACTTCATTCGGAAGGTGCGGGAGGAACTCAAAACCTTACGGCCCGGGCTTCCGGTCGGCGTTTTTAATTCGAGCGCAGCCGGACGGTTGCCCAGCTATACCTATGTCGGGCAGGATTGGGAGCAATGGGAGAATGAGAATCTGGTGGATGAACATCACCCGATGTTTTTAATGGATTCTGTGCCCCGTCAACTCCGGGCGGTGCAAACACTTGTTGATGTCAAAACCTCAAAGTCAAAAATTTTTGCTTCAGTATTTCTCGCAGAGGGTTTTGATCTTGAAAAATCGCAGCGGCCAACCCGTGAGAGTGTGATGGATCTCACCCGCCGCGCTGTGGCGATGGGATGCGACGGTGTTTATGTGGTGCGCAATTTCGAGTTAGAACTGTTCGACCTCTGGGAAGTTATTCGCGAGATCAAAAGTCTGGATGTGGCCGCCGTACGCCGGGAGATTGAGGACCCCCTTGAGGTCAATCTCTTGACCCCGAATGGTTCTGACGGTTGGCAGTTTGTGACAGGCATCGCTGATGCCAGGACGGAAGCCGGCTTGACCATCGATCCTTCGAAAGTCACAGGCGGAATCGTTGAGATGGAGCAAACTGTCAGTGGATTTCCAAACACCGGGGTCCATGCGACAAGATCACTGGGGTTTGAGATGTCCTACAAAAACAATGAACCCGACAAAAAGGCGCTGGTTGAGGCACGTGTTAAATTGACTTACCAGAAAGGCGAGCCGGAGGAGATTGTCATTGCCACGGATTCTGCTGTGGCGGGAAAGGATGGCCTGCAAACCATCCGTCAGAATTTTCCCGTGAAAAGGAGCGGAGTGTTGGAGACGGCCACCGTTTCGGTCAAGGTCCGCAATGGCAAAGTGACCATCCCACTCACGGCGCTGTATTTTGATGCCCTGGACAATCCGTTGGAGAGCAGGACACTTGCCGACCATTTGAAGAAAGTGTCGGAGCGGGCCAATTGAGTGGGGCTCGTGGTGCGAGCTGAACAGGATGGAAGATTCTCCACATAGAAAGACGGAGTTCCGCTATGAAGGCAATATCATCAGCAATCCACGAACTCACTTCGGTGTGTGGACACCCGAAGGTTGGCGCGTTCACAAAATTCGACATGCCGAGACGACTCCCGAGCGCATTGTCCTCAGTGGTGATGGGCTAACCTGCGAATTTTCCGGGTTGCCTGTGGGTTTTGCCGTGGATGTGCATGATGCCAAAGATGGGACAACTGATGGAGGAATTTATCCGGCAGTTCCACGGGTGGAGTATCCTCCGGGTCACCCGCGGTGGGCTGTCTCCCACACGTTTCTTGCCTATCCGGTGGCGGATCAGACTCTCTACGACCAGGAATACACGTGGGATTGTGTCGACGGACGGATAAGGTCGCATTTTCGTCGGCATGTGGTGTTGGAGGAAGCGAAAACGGATAACAACAGTGGATTGACTTTTGCGGTAAACCATCCAGACATCGCCACTGTTATTGCGGGAAATAAGAGGTATCCCCTTTGCAATTCCGCCGTCAGAGGTGTGTGGGATAATCCTGAGAAGCAGGGGCGTAACTTTTATTGCCGACGCATGGTCAGGCGATGCCCCACCCACAATGGCGTCTATATTCTGGTGAACCAATCCCCGGTCATCCAGTGTCACGGCATTTGGAAATGGGAGCCGGGGGATGAGGATTCTTTTGATCAAAATGGTGAAGCGGTCAACGTCAATAGACTCATCCAAACCGGGATCCCATTGGATTGCCCGAAGTTGGGGCTGACGGGCTATGTGATGAAGCGCGAGTTCAGTCCCTTCTACGGTGCATTCGTAGAATTGGTTGATGGAACGAGGGTCAAGGTCGGTGACGACATGTTGGGCGCGCTCAGGGCATGTCGGGATGTGCCGTTTCGTCAGCATGAAGTTGGATTCGCAGGTTGGGGCCAATGGGATCATGCTGCCCACATTAATGGAGTGCAGGGACACTATGGGGTAGCGTGGGATTTGAACGACAATGGCATTGTGGATGCATCGGACGAAGAGACCTTACGGGCAAACCTCGGACGGGAAGTCCGGGTCAACTATTACAGCGCGGGATACTTTGGAAATGATTGGCTGAGCGCCGGCGTTTTGTTGAATCCCGAAATGCAAAGCGAACCCGTGATTTGCTCTTGGTCGCAGGGTGCGGGATATGATTCCGAAAGTGGAATTGTCCACCTTTTTGAAACGCCTGGTCCAGGCCGGAAAGTCTATGTCGAATATCACTACGACGAGCCAGCCATCGAAGGACCAGAGAATATCGTGGTGACCGTCCGCCGCTCGGCCCCTTGCAATTTATGAGTATTTCCTCTGTTCACAGTGGTCTGATTTATCGCAATCCCAAACCTCATCTGGAGAGTCGGCATGCCTATTTTCCTTCGCTGGCAGTTTTACGAGACGGAACCCTGTTTGCAGCGTTCGATTTGGGGAGTGCCTTTGAAGCTGTTGATGTGCGGAGCCACTATGCGCTCTCCCACGATGGGGGGATGACATGGACGGCACCGATAGCCGTTCCTCTCCCAAGTTTTCCCGAACCTTTCTCAGGAACATGTCGATTCAGATGCTCGCCGGATGGTGCGCTAGTCGGAGTCGGTGCCCTATGGGATCGGACCAGGCTGGGCGAGGGATTGGCAAACCCGGAGACCGGTGGTTTTGTTGAGACCCACCCTTTCTTGATTCGCTCAGAGGGGGGATCCATGGAATGGTCGAAACCGGCTTGGCTAAAAGCTCCCTTACCGGGGCCATTTGAAATTTGCGCGCCGGTCTGTTTTGCTCCGAATGGCGATTGGCTGTGGCCAGCTTCCACTTGGAAAGACTGGGCCGGTCACGCCAGCCATGGCATGCATGCAATAGTTTTGCGCTCTTCCGATCAGGGGAGGAGCTGGCCGGCCTGGAACGCGGTCATGGATGGGCGTCGAGAGGACATTATTCATTGGGAAATCAAACTCATAGGTCTCAGCGATGGACGGTTGCTGGCCGTGAGTTGGACTCACGATGCCAAGACTGCGACGGACCTTTCTATTCACTATGCACTATCTTCGGACTCCGGATGCACCTTCACGGCACCTCGCCCGACAGGACTTCATGGTCAAACATGCACGCCGCTGGCTTTGCAGGACGGTCGAATCCTCTCAGTTTATCGGCGAACGGACCAACCAGGCCTGTGGGTTCAGATCTCCCGTCTGGACGGTGATAATTGGATCGACATCGAGGAGGAGCTGCTGTGGGGCGGTGCCAGCCATGCGGCAGGAGCAACCAATCCCCGGTCTGCGACAACGGCTATGAGCTCTTTGCGATTCGGCTTGCCGGCATCAGTGTTGCTCAGTGACGGTTCAGTTTTTGTCGCATTTTGGTGTGTCGAGGATGCGGTGTCCGTCATTCGTTTTTTCAAAATCTACATCAACGACTAAAGTCTCATGCCCATAAAAAACTCTCCCATAGCCCACCAGATTTGGTCGGCGTCCCCCACGCCATTCACCGAAAATCGCGAGATCGACCGGGAGAGTGTGGCAAAGATGGTGGAACATCATGTTAACCTTGGTGTGGACGGTTTGTTTCTTGCGGGAACGTGTGGGGAGGGCCCATGGATGACCGATCAGCAAAAGCTCGAATTAGTTAAATCGGTGCAGGATGCCGCCGCGGGTCGGCTTCGGCTGGCTGTCCAGGTGACTGACAATTCTGCGGCACGGGTTTTGGAGCAGGTTCAAGCCTTGGAGGGTGTGGACTTTGTGATTGTCGCCCAGCCCTATTTGGCAATGAACGTAACACCGATAACTCTGGGACGATTTTATGAGGAAATCCTGGAGCGCAGCCCGGTGCCGGTTTGCTATTACGAGCGGGGAGCGGCCTCCACGGTTGCTGTTCCCGAATCTGTCTTGCGCTCGATCCTCCCGCACCCGAATTTGCTCATGATAAAGGACAGTTCGGGAGATCTGGAACGACGGGAAATTCTTTTGGAGGCCAGGGAAAATCGCAGCGATCTCAGGTTGATGTTGGGTGACGAGTTTCGCTGTTTGGATTACCTTGTTGCCGGTTACGACGGAGTGATGCTCGGGGGGGCAATCCTGAATGCCCGTTACGTGGCGGAAATCATGACCAAACTGAATGAAGGGGATCTGGCTAAGGCGCAGGAGATCGACCGGCGAATGATCGCGATGCTTCACGCGGTTTACGGGGGACCCAAGGTGGCCTGCTGGCTGAATGGACTTAAAACAACCTTGGTGCGAATGGGGATCTTCCGATCAAATTGCGCTTATCTAGATTATCCTCTGACGCCCGAATGCTCGGACACGATTAACCGGGTCCTTGCTGAGGAGGGGGACTGGCTGATGCCCGTATGAGAAATCCACCACCTGCTTTAGTGTGCCACGACATGATCTGCTCGAAGACTAAATGAATAATACAATCATTGTGGGTGCCGGTGGCATTGGAGAGCGTCACGTCCGCTGTTTTCAAAAGCTGGGGGTCGGCCGGGTGGGCATCATTGAACCAAACGCCGAACGCCGTGAACTGATAGCCGAAAGATATAAGTGCCAGGGATTTTCCACATGGGCCCAGGCTCGCGGTGAGGGTCCCTGGAATGCGGGCGTGATAGCCGCGCCGGCGCAGGTCCATATTCTCATCGCCCTCGAACTGTTGGGCTGTGGCTTAAACCTCCTGATCGAAAAGCCATTGGCGGTTGTGCCGGAAAGGCTGGACGAACTCCGGCTGGCGGCCGCAATGGCGACCGTTAGGGTGGCCTACGTCTATCGCCAGATGGAGCCGGTGATCGAGCTCAAGCGGCGACTGGTTGGCGGGGGGCTGGGAGAGCCGCTGTCGGCGCAAATCGTGTGTGGTGAGAATTTCGCCCTGGCCCGGCCGGATTATGCCAAAACCTACTACGCTAGGAACGAGACGGGAGGTGGAGCAATTCAGGATGTTCTGACGCATTTCATTAATGCCATGGACTGGCTGGTCGGCCCGACGGAGCTGGTTCACTGCCTGGCCGGTAACCGCAAGCTCCGGGATGTCGCCGTCGAGGACACCGTTTGTTGTTCGATTCGACACCAAGGCGGATGCCTCGCGAGCTATTATCTTTCTCAAGGTCAGGCACCCAAGGAAACCTCTTTTACCGTTCATTGTGAGAATGGCAGTGTGCGAGCCGACCTTTCCACCATGAGAGTCGGTGATCTTCGCAGTGGAGAGGAAAGTTGGATGTGGACCCAGTTCGGCCCCTTCCAACGCGACGATTTTTATGTGAGGCAGGCGGAGGCGTTTCTCGGGGCCATCGAGGGAAAGGCCGACCACTCCTGCACCCTCGACGAAGCGATTCATTCCCTCAAGGTCAACGTTGCCGCTTTGAGTTCGGCAAAATCCGGCCAGTCCGTCACACTTTTGCCATGACACCGGAAATGACATCCCGGTTGGGGCTCGAGGGTAAGGTTGTCCTGCTCACGGGCGGGGCCGGAATTTATGGGCGCGGTCTGGCCCACGATCTTGCCGCGGCTGGCGCGAATGTCGTGATCGCGTCACGAAATCGACAGGCCTGCGAGGCGGTGGTAGAGGCCCTGCGCGCTCAGGGCCTCCAGGCTGCGGCCGAATCTTACGATCAAGCAAATGCCGACTCGATCAGTATCCTCTGCGGGACTATCCTGGAGAAATGGGGGCAGATCGACGGACTGGTCAATAATACCGTCTCACGCCCAATGAGCGGGCCGCACGGCTCGGTCGATGCTTGGGAGGAATCAATGAAGGTCAACGCGACCGGTGTTTTTGTCATGCACCGCGTATTCGGTCAGGTCATGCAGGCGCGCCGAGGAGGAAGCATCGTGAACATTTCCTCCATTCAAGGATTGGTGGGGCCGACTCTCTCCCTCTACGCCGGAACAGACATGGAGGGACCGCCGCCTGACTATTTTTTCCACAAGGCAGGAATGATCAACCTGACTCGCTATTTTGCCGCCCATCTCGGGCCCTCTGGCGTCCGGGTGAACGCATTAGTGCCCGGAGGCTTCGAGTCGGAAATGACCGAGGACTTTGTGCACCGCTATTCTCAACAGACCTACTTACAGCGATTGGCCCACGAGGATGATTTGGGAGGCGCCGTGATTTTCCTTTTATCCGACGCTTCTCGATACATCACCGGCACACACCTGCCGGTGGATGGAGGATACACTGCGCATTGAAATTCTGATCGCACGGCAGGTGGCGGATCGCTGAGCGGAAGCTTTGATATTTTGACTCGCACAGGATTCGGTCGCAGTCTAAGGTCAAGAACTCCCGGAATGTGCCCATGAAAGGAATTGTCTTCACGAAGTTTATCGAGATGGTTGAGCAGAAATTCTCCGTGGACATGGCGGAGGACATGATTGAGGCCTGCCAGCTTCCCAACGGTGGGGCCTACACTTCTGTTGGAACCTATGATCACCAGGAGATGGTGACTCTTCTTGTTCAGCTTTCCAAGATGACCGGAGAGGCGGTGCCGGATCTTTTGCGCAGCTACGGACATTACCTGTTCGGGGAATTTGCTCGGCTCTACCCGGTTTTTTTTGAGGGGGTCACGTCCTCTCTTGTTTTTGCGGGACAGATTGATGAGGTCATTCATGTGGAGGTTTTGAAGCTCTACCCCGATGCTCAACTGCCAAAGTTTGAGACACTTTCCCAATCTGAAAATGAGTTAAAAATGGTTTACCGGTCGGACAGGCATCTGGGCGATCTGGCCGAGGGGCTTTTGGATGCCTGTATTATCCACTTCGGCGAGCAGGGGTCCGTACGTCTTGAGCGTGAAAATTTGAAGGAACCGGGAGACCCAGTATGCTTCACGATGATTCGCCACCGGTAAATCCTGCCGTGGAGCGAGCCATGCGCCGGGCTGCAAGAGAACGCGCGGCCCGCCAGGAGGCAGAAGCGCTGCTGGAGCAGAAAAGCCTCGAACTCTTTCGAACGAATGAGAAACTCCGGCTTCAAGCACAAGAGCTGGAAAATCTGGTAAAAATGCGGACCGCCGCTCTGGAGAAGGCCGTCGAGCTGGCCCAATCGGCAACATCGGCCAAGAATGATTTTCTGGCGATGATGAGCCACGAAATCCGAACGCCCCTGAACGGGATCATCGGGATTGCCGACCTGCTTTCCTTAACAGCCTTGGACGAGGAGCAATCCGCTCATTTGAATCTCCTGACTCAGAGTGGTCATACCCTGCTGGCACTGATCAGTCACATTCTGGATTTCACAAAGATTGAGGCCGGGCATTTGGAGTTGGAGGAGAGGGAATTTGACCCCGCCTACGAATTAAACATCGCGGTCGCCACTCACCGTGCCATGGCCCTGGAAAAAGGTTTGGAATTGCACTGTCTGCTTGGGGAGCTGCCCGCACTAGTGCGTGGGGACAATTACAGGCTCCGCCAGGTCCTTTCCAATATCCTGTCAAACGCTATCAAATTCACATCGAAGGGACAGATCTCGCTGACAGCGAACGCCGCGTTGGACTCCGCGGGCAAGTGGAGGTTCGACATTAGGGTGAAGGACACAGGTATTGGAATCTCACCCGCCTCGCTTTCCCGGCTGTTCGAGCCCTTCCGGCAGGCGGATAGTTCCACCACTCGGAAATTCGGCGGTACGGGTCTCGGCTTGGCCATTTGCAAGCGTCTTGTCGAGGCCATGGGAGGAGCGATTGCCGTGGTGAGCGGACCCCGCGGTTCCACCTTCGAGTTTCATGTTTTGTTTGATACCACCACCGTCCCCCAAATCTCCCCTCCCGGTAGCGATGGCTCGGAAATTCTGGCAAACCCATGTGAGCTGTCGGTTCTTCTCGTCGAGGACAATGCCACCAACCAGACCGTTGCTCTCTCTTTAATGGAAAAGCTCGGCCAAAAAGCGAATCTGGCAGTCACAGGCCGTGAGGCCGTCGAGATGATTGCAGCCGGGAACTACGATCTGGTGTTTATGGACATGCAGATGCCAGAGATGGACGGCCTCGAGGCGACAAAATCCGTGCGCAAGCTCACCTTGAAAAAGCAGCCCCGGATCATTGCGCTGACAGCAAATGCGTTCGAAGCGGATCGGGAGCGGTGTTTTGGGGCTGGGATGGATGGATTCATTTCAAAGCCATTCCGTCTGGCCGATCTCCGACGGGAGATTTGCGAGGCGTGCCTTCGAGCCCGAAACGGCGGCCCGGCCGAGCCAACGGCCGCGGGCGGGTGAGCGGAACCTTCGTAGCTTTTGGCAAGGCTCGCGCCCTTTGCATTTTCCGTGGTTTTGGATGGTAATTTTGCACGCAATCCTGTTTAGTAACTAAGGGCACAGGCTTCTTCATCACTTGCCATGTGCAGGAGTCTCGACAAATGTGAGAAAGTCATCTCAACCAGCCGACCCCCGAACCTTGGTTTTGTTCGGTATTCCCTTCCATGATGTCACCATGGCCGAGACGCTGGGTTTGATTGACGCTTTGATTGCCGCGAGGCGTCCGGCGTATCTGGTGACCGCCAACCTGGATTTTGCCGCCCAAGCGAGCGGAGACGTCGAATTGCAAAGGATTTTGGTTGAGGCGGAACTTGTTCTGTGCGATGGGACGCCCTTGGTGTGGGCCTCCCGGTTGGCGGGCAAGCCATTGCGCGAACGGGTCGCAGGTTCGGACCTTGTGCCCGCGCTCGCGGCCCATGCCGAGCGCCGGGGCTACAAGATCTTTTTGTTGGGTGGCGAACCTCATATCCTTGAAGAAGCGGCCAAAAACCTTGCAACAAAGCATCCCCTCCTCCCTCCGGTTAGGTCCTACTCCCCGCCTTTTGCCAGTTTGCAGGACATGGATCATGAGGCGATTCTTCAGCGGTTGCAGGAGGCTCAGCCTGATATTTTGCTGGTGGCCTTTGGTTGCCCGAAGCAGGAGAAATGGATCTCCATGCATTACCGTACGCTCGGGATTCCCTGCAGCATCGGGGTCGGAGCGACGGTTGATTTTCTGGCTGGCAAAGTTTCCCGGGCCCCCGCATGGATTTCTAAACTTGGACTCGAATGGGTTTACCGGCTTTCACAGGAGCCCAAACGTCTCTTTGGCAGATATTGGAAAGACATTTGCTTCCTGATCAGTCAGAGCTGGCAAGAAATCCACGTGACTCGTGCCACCCGGTCGCTTCCCCCGCCGGCACCCAAAGAATCGGTTGGGTTGGCGGGCGTAGAGGTCATTTCATGGAACGGTGCCGTCTCGTCGAACGGGATGGATGAAATTCCCATGCCCTCGATGAAAGCCCCGTTTATGGTCGACCTGTCCGGTGTCACAAGGTTGGATAGCCGAGGCTTGGGAATGATGCTGCGGCTGATCCGGGAATCCTGGACGGCCCGAGTGACAGGCTGTTTTCTAGCACCATCACCTGCAGTCAAGATGGTGGTGGAGGTCACCCGGCTTGAGCGGATTCTCCCCATGGCTGCCACCAAAGAGGAAGCAATCACATTGTTAGCCAGAGAAGGGGCAACTCCGCGCCTGCAAGCACATGTGGAAGACGAAGGCGCACGTCTTGGCTTCCAGCTTCCTGAAAGACTCACCGCTGAAAACGTGGAAGCCGTCGGGCAGGTCATCAAACAAAGCTGGGAGGAACATCCCGGGGCCCGGCGGATTTTTATGGACTTTTCGGATACAACCTTCGTTGACAGCTCCGGACTTGGACTTCTTCTAAGGATTCATCGGATGGCGGCCAGCAGAGCCAGTGGGCGGATGGAGGTTTTGCACCTGCACACCAATATTCAGAATGTGATCCGTGTGGCACGCTTGGAGAACCTGCTTCTTCCTCCCATGCCATGAAAATCGGGCTCTCAGTTTCCGTTGTGCAGCGTGGCAAATCGGGGGTGGCCACGTATGTGGGAGGATTGTTGAAGGGGATGGCGGCAAATCAGTGGCCCGTGAAGGTGGTTCTTTTTGGTCTGGACGAAGACCGCGGGTGGTTTGCCCCTTGGTTGAAGCACTGCGAATGGGTCGGGGTGCCGGAACGCTTCCGACCGGCGGTGAAAAATATTCTGTGGCATCAAACCGTCCTTCCCGGATTGTTGCGTGATCATCGCTGCGATCTGATCCACATTCCCAGCTATCGAAGGATCGTGGCCCGGCCGGGAATTCCACAGGTGGTCACCATTCACGATCTCGCCCCCTTCCGCCTTGCCGGAAAATATGATGCCCTTCGTATGTTTTATGGAAAGCAGGTCGTCAAACGATTGGCCCGCCGGGCCACGGCGGTCACAGCTGTCAGTGAAACCACGGCGGCAGACATCCGTGAATTTTTCGATGTGGCCCCCGAACGTCTCTCGGTCATTTATAATGGAATCGACCACGAGCGGTTTTTCCCACTTCCCCACGAGGAGGTTTTGCGGCGTCTGCCGATCACAGCGGGTTGGTCGGAGCCATGGTGGATCTATGTGGCCCGCCTTGAACACCCCGGGAAAAATCATCTGAGACTCTTGGAGGCCTTTGCCTCTGTTTGTGAAGCGGCTCCCTCGTCGTCATTCCAGCTTGTTCTGGCGGGGGCGGACTGGCACGGAGCACCAGTGATTCACGAAGCCATCGCGGCCTCCCCGGTTCGGGATCGTATTCATTGTGCCGGGTTTGTTCCCGATGACGATTTGCCGGCCTGGTATTCCGGCGCAAGGGCTCTGGTTTTTCCATCCTTGTTCGAAGGGTTCGGCCTTCCGCCGCTTGAAGCCATGGCGTGTGGGTG
Organism: Terrimicrobiaceae bacterium; assembly: GCA_041738805.1. Lineage (GTDB taxonomy): Bacteria > Verrucomicrobiota > Verrucomicrobiia > Chthoniobacterales > Terrimicrobiaceae > JAJTZA01. Next base: position 12,153 of record JBGSPC010000068.1, read on the forward strand.
TCCGGTGATTTGTTCGGATCGCGGGTCTCTGCTCGAAGTGACGGGAGAGGCTGCGGGGATCTTTAATCCGGAAAAGCCCGATGCCATTGCATCAAGCATGCAGAACCTCCTTGCCTCCGCAAACCAACAAAACGCGTTGACGCAAGCCGGTCTCCTGCGGGCTGCTCAATTTCGCTGGGAATGCTGTGCAAAAGCCACCGTGGCACTCTATGATGAGGCCTGCGGGAAACCAACGCACAGTCCGCAACCCGTAACCGGAGCAAAAATTCTCATCCCTTGAACCATGGAGCCCCATCTTGAACATTTCGGCCTGAAAGAACGGCCCTTTGAGATTGTGACAGATCCACGGTTTTATTATGCCAGCCGTGAGCATCGGGAGGCCATGGCGCGTTTGACGTATCTCGTGGATCAGCAGTCCATGTACTTTGGAATGCTGACCGGCGAAATCGGAAGCGGCAAATCAATCACCCGCAAAGTCTTCACGTCCCAAATTGACTGGCAGCGACATTACGTCGTCGAATTCGAAAACTCCGGATTCTCGTTTGCAGAGTTAATGATCCAATTGCTTGTGAAATCCGGTCATAACAGGCGGGACTTTGTGGAATCGCCCGGACTCGGACAACTCTTTGAATCGGTGACATCTTTGATCACGGAACTTCACCGCCTGCAACGCCGTCAGTTGGTTTTGATTCTGGATGAAGCCCAGGACCTCACGGAAGAAAATCTCCTGTTGCTCAAGCGCCTCTCCAATTTGAACGGAGAGATCGAGGGGTTTCTCACAATCATTTTGATAGGGCAACCGGAACTGAGGGATGTGGTGGCGGGTCTGCCTCCGCTGGACCAGCGAATCAGTTTGAGGTTTCATCTCCCCAATCTTGCCGGGGATGAGGTCTCCTCCTATCTGACCTATCGCCTGCGGGTGGCCGGCCATTCGACCGGTTCGGTTTTTTCGGAAGATGCTGCGGCCCTGCTGCACCGGGCAAGCCGGGGGGTTCCCAGAGAAATCAACCGTCTTGCCAAATTGTCGCTGGAAGCCTCGGCAGCGGTCCGCCACCCCGGGGTGGACATTCAGCGCGTGGAGTCCGTGGTGGAGGATCTCCGGCGGCACCAAACCCTTCCCTCGATTTTTTCCTCACGCCCGTGAATGAACCAAACCCCCTGCGTCTGAGTGACTGGTCCGCTGCTGGAGGGACTCCTCCCCCGCCGCCCCCTCCCGTGCGCCCAACCGGAGGGGTGCCTCCCGCTGACCTTGCCAAGGATATGCCGGAAAAATCCGCTCCGCAGAAAGCGCCGAAAGAGATCTTGGCACCACCTGCGCCCGGAGCGAACGCGGCACCGGCTTTTGTGCCATCACCCACGGTCATTCAAGGATTTGATCTGTTACGCCTTCCCGCTGCGTTTTTGCGAAGGTGGTGGATTCCAGTCGCCCTTGGGCTGGCGGGATTGATTCTTGGTCTGCTGGCGGGATGGAAAATGTTTGAAGTGAAGTCCTCGGTTTCCGTGAGGTTGATGGCGCGGAGTCCACAGAGTTTTGCCGTGAGCCCCTCTTCGTATGTGCCAAGCCGTCTTCAGGGAGCAACCCTTCTGGGGGCCCTTGAATCCCCCCAGGTGGCACGGGAGGTCGCAGGGAAATTTGATGGCGGAATCACGCCCGGTGGCCTTCAGGCCATGATCTCCATTGAGGAAATCCGGAAAACCGATTTTGTGGATATTGTGGTGACGACGCCTTTTGGTGCTGAGCAAACAGCAAAGCTCGCGACTCTCTGGGCCGGAGAGGCCCTTGGTTTTACCAGCCGCCTGCAAGCCGATGAGAGTGCGGAAATGAAATCCTATCTTGAGGAACAACTCCAGCGTACGGACAAGGAACTCGAGGAGGTGAACAGGCGCATTGTGGCCATGCGGGAACAGGCCGGCGTGGTGGACGTCGAGAAAGAGATTGATGCTTACCTGAAGTCGCTGGCTGATTTGGATCTGCGGTATGAGACCGGGCGGATTGACCTTCAAGCCCTGGAGCTTCAGTTGACCGCTCTTCGCAAAGAAATCCGGAAGCACAGCCCGAGCTTTGAGGAATTAAAAACCGAGGAGACAAAACTCGCGGAGATGGCGGAATATTACACGGATCAGAATCCGGTTTATCAGGAAGCCATGAACCGCGTGGAGGCCCTCCGCAGCAAAGTGCAGCAGGAGATTGATTCTCAGGAGGTCGCCTTGTCGGAATTCACCGGTACCTATGTTGGCAATGCTCTCTACCTGCAGATTCTGGAACTCGAATCGAAGCGGGAAAACCTCCAGCTTCAGCAAAAGCAACTGGAAAATATGCGTGAGAAAGCGCGCACAAAATTGAAGGATTTGCCGGAGATGGCCATGGTGGCCGGCCCGCTGCTCGAGAGTGCGCAGACACTGCGCACGGCACGCGATGCGCTGCTTAACCGCCTCCAGGAGGTGACCGTTTTTCAGGAAGTGGCTCCCGGTTACTACCGGATGTTCAAAGCCCCCACGGCCAAGGATGTGGCCGTCGGATCCCGCAGGAACAAGCTGCTCTTTACATCCGTTACCGCCGGTTTTCTCTTTTTTGGTTTCGGCCTCCTGGCCGTGGCCGCCATGGAATATCTGGATCCAACTGTGCGCACGCCCTTCGAGGCTGAGGCGGCCCTTCAATGCCGGAGCCTTGCAAAAGTCCCACCTTTCAGCACGAGCAAAAAACCTGCAATGACGATCCGCCCCGAGGAATTGTGGGCTGGGGTTATCGGGGCACTCTCGTCAGGGCGGACCCGCGCCTTTTGGACACCTCTCCCCACGCCTTCGGCCTCGGCCTTCTGGGAAGGTCTTCTGGAAGCTGGACGAAGCATGGGAATCCGGATCCTCATCGTTCACCTCTCCGGTGATGTGCCAACTCCGCTGGTGCACCTGCCGCGCATTGCTGCCCACCAACTCCAGAATCCCCCGGATGGAGTGCCGGTTGTTCTGATGGAGGCGCCGACGGTTTCCAACGGACTTCAAAGCGTCGACCTTGTGGAAAAAATTCATGCCGCAGGACGGACCTACCAGGAAATCTGGATTGAAACCTCCGGCCTCGCCCGGGAGCCTGTGGCGGGAATTCTTCGGGAATTTCCGGAAACCATTGTGCTTTGCGCCCTTGGGGTTTCCAACCGGAATTTTTGGAATACGCAGCGCACGCTGCTCACCATTCACAAGCCTCTGCGCGGGGTGGTCTCCCTCGGTCTTGCCCGATGAACCGGATTTTGCGGCGCATTTGTTTGACCTTCGTTTTCGGAGCTAATGGTTTTGGCCTGATCCCCGTCGACGCCCGGGAACCTGCTGCCCCTGTGGGTCCGGGTTATGGGGAGATGCCCTATCGGCTTGGTGCAGGTGATGTGATTTCCATCCAATTTTACGGCATGCCGGATTTAACCCGTCCCGAAGTGACTGTGGCACCCGATGGAACAATCTCCTACCTCTCTGCCACCGGGATCAATGTTCGCGGGAAAACCCTCACAGAAGCACGCCAAGAGCTTGAATCGCGGTTGGCTGGATTTTATCGCAACCCCCGTATCATCATCACACCCATCAGCCTTGTCAGCAAAAGCTACACCATCATGGGCATGGTTAAACTGGCTGGCATTTTTCCCATGGATCAGCCGCTCACGCTGATTGAAGCATTGTCCCGCTCGGGGGGAACAGTCTCCGGATTATTCGACCGCCGTTACGTGGACCTCGCCGATCTGGAACGAAGCTTCATCATTCGTGAGGGCCAACGCCTGCCCATCAATTTCCGAAAGCTCATGCTGGATGGGGACATGACACAAAACATTCCGCTCGCACCGGGTGACTACATCCAGATCGCCTCGGCCCTTGCGAACGATTACTACGTGCTGGGAGCAGTGAGAAAGCCGGGGCGCGAGGGGTTCACCGAAGGGGCCTCGGTGATGGCAGCGATTGCGAAACGCCTGGGATTTCAGGAAACCGCTTTCCGCGAGCATGTGCTCATTGTGCGTGGCAGCATGAGTGATCCCCAGGTGATTGTGGTGAACACGGACGCCATCTTGAAGGGTGGAAAAAAAGATGTTCCTTTGGAGCCCAAAGACATCGTCTATGTCAGCAATCGGCCATGGTATAAAGCCGAGGAAGTTTTGGACTCCGCCGTTGCGGTGTTTTTACAGGCTTCGGTGGCGGCATGGACCGGTGCGAATGCGCCCGTGTTGTTCCGCAAGGCCGTGCTCCCGTTCACACCTTACAACACAACCCCTCCCGGCAGTCCGCAACCATGAGGACAAACTTTTTGGTACGGGTTTTTTTGCTCGGCGTACTTGTTAGTCCTGGCGGTTGTGTGATGGGCCCGCGTCCCTCCGATCGTTTTGATCCCCGCGCCAAGCTCGAAAATGCCGAGACCCAAACGGTGGACCGGCGGTCTTCGCTGAGTGATGATCTCAGGCAGCCGGAAGGGCCCTATTTGCTGGGGGCAGGGGACCAGATTGTGATCTACCGGCTTAATGCCCGCGCCACAGATCCCAATGCCAGCCTCAAAACCTTTGTGATGCCGGATGGGATGTTGTACTTCGACCTCGCACCCCCCGTGCAGGCCCGCGGGAAAACGGTCACCGAGCTCTCACAGATTCTCACGGAAGCCCTTCGCCCGTTCTACAAACGTCCGGATGTGACTGTCGCCCTTCACGCCGCGAAGAGCCGCCGCTATTCGATTCTTGGAAAAGTTTACACCCCCAACGTCTACCCGCTCAATCAGCCCACAACCTTGCTGGATGCGATTGCCCGCGCCGGCGGCTTGGAGCTCGCGGGTGGCACGGGCACCACCGAGGAACTCGCCGATCTTTCCCGCAGCATTCTTGTTCGAAATGGAAAGATGCTGCCCATCGATTTCGAAGCGTTGGTGCGTCAGGGCGACCTGCGATATAATGTGTATCTCCGGGACCAGGACTTTATTTTTCTGCCACCCAAGAGCACCAAAGAAATTCTTGTGTTGGGCCACGTCGGCGTTCCTAAAGCGGTGGGTTGGCGTGAGGGCATGGGCCTCGTCGGAGCCATTGCCGAGGCGCAGGGAACCAAGGCCGGCGCCTATGTTCAACGGGTTCTTCTGGTGCGCGGAAGTTTTTCACAGCCCAAAGTCGCCATCCTCAACTTTGACTCCATCGTTAAAGGCAAGCACCCCGATGTGGCGGTCCTTCCCGGGGATATCCTTTGGGTTCCCCGCAGTCCCTGGGACCGGATTGAGCGGTATATTGACATTGTGATTGGCACGGCCACCGAGACGGTCGCCGCGAATGAAGGCCTGCGCATTGTTGAAGGCGAGGAGTCGGTTGGCATCGATATTCAAATCGATTCAACGCAAGGCCAACCCGAACCCGCTCCCAATATTATTGTGCCGTAACGATCCCTTCCCATGGCGGAACTCAAATACCTGATCTTCTTCCTCGCCCTCTGCCTGGGAGTTCCCGCCGGGATTTATCTCGCCAACAAATCGCCGCTGTTCGAAAAACTTGTGCTCGTTTTTCTTGTGCTCAGCACGGTCATTCCCGATGACACCTCGATCAACTTTTTCTCCCGGGAGTTTTATTTTGCCCTGACCAAGGGCATCGAAATCAGCCTCGGGGACCTCAGTGCTCTGGTGCTGCTTGGGGTGATCATCCTTCAGCGCAAAGACTATGCTGCGCGGGGGATTCCGCCCCTGACCGTTTTTTTTGTGCTGATTCTGGGAGTGAGCGTGATCTCGTGGATTGCCGCTCCCTCAAGCATTCCCGTCCCCCTGGCTGCTCAGGAACATCCGTTTCTCATTCCTTACAATACGTTTGAAACCAAGTTATATCCTATCTTTGAGACCAGCAAATGGCTGAGGGGTTTTCTGCTTTTTCTTGCCATTTATTATTATGTGCGGAAGCCGGGGAATCTCGACACCGTGGTTCTCGCGATCTGTGTTGCAACGCTTTACCTCGGCTATGTGGTACTCAGCGACCGCTACATTCATCACATCCACCGGGTTAAAGGCACGCTCCCGCATCCCAACTCCCTGGCCACGTACATGGCAATGTGCGGTACCTTCTTGTTTTGCATTTTGCTCCAGGAGCGCCGATGGCCGCGAATAACCATGCTGGCCGTCGCCATTGGTCTGGCGGGACTGAGTGTTGTGATGACCATTTCCCGGGGTGGTTTGGCGGCAATGATTCTGGGATTCGGCCTTTCTTTTCTGCTGCTCGGTTGGCGGAACATTTCCATTAAAAATGTCGTGATTGTGAGCATTGGTGCCCTGGCCGGGATGGTGGTGCTTGCGGCGGCGGCTGACACGCTCCTCTCTCGGTTTGTGGGCGAGCAAGACGCTGCCGGCGATTTGGAATACCGCATGTATTACAACAACCAGGCAAAACTCATGGCCTCGGAACATATCTTTGGAGTGGGGCCCGGAAATTTCTCCGCACTGTCATGGGACCGCTATGCCGCGATGGTGGAACCAGACAATCCGCCGGGAACGCCCGCCCACAACATCTGGTTTCTGACCCTTGGAGAGACTGGTTATCCGGGCCTTGTGGTCTTTCTGGGATTATGGCTGCGGTTTTTCCTGATGGCGGCACCCCTTATTTTGTGGCGACTGAAGGGAATGGACCTTGCGGCGGCCACCGGGGCAACTCTGCTGTGTTTTGTGTGCCATGTGCAGGCCATGGTGCAACTCTCATTCCGTCAGACTCCGATCTTCTTCATGTTGATGATTTCCCTCGCCATTGTGGCTGCCCTTGGACAAAACTGGAGCAGCGCCCAACGGGCGCAGAAAGCGGGTCAACAGCCCCTCGCCGTATGAGTCAGCAACCGGATCAAGTCAACTTCTCGCGTCAGTCGATGCAAGCAGTTCCATGGATTCTTGGTTCCAAGGTTATCCTCTTTTTTGCCTATTTCGGGATTTCGGTTCTCATTGTCCGCGGTCTCGGCAAAGAACAATACGGGGTGTTCGCGCTGTGCAAAAACTTTGCGGACATTTTGATGATTCTTTGCGGGCTCGGAATGAACGCTGTCATCCTGCGCTTTGTTCCCGAGTTGATCGTGAACCGCAATCGGGCCGGGCTTCTTCGGGTGCTTTGGAAGACCGCAGTGATTCAGTTGGGTTTGAGTATTCTGGCGGTTGCAGTTATCACGCCGATGACACCGTTGTTTGACAGATGGTTTGGGGTTTCTTTCGGGCCACTGTTGTTTTTGACGGCAATTTCCGTCGGGTTTGTCCTGGCGAAGTCCTGGTATAATGATGTGCTGACGAGCCTTTTTCTGGGGCGATGGGTTGCGGTTTTTTCGCTGGTGCAGGGAATAACCTGGGCCTTGCTTTTGGGGTGGTTGGTATGGAGTGGTGGCGCAACCGTGTTTTCGGTGATTGTGGTCGAAATCCTTTCCATTGTGTGTGCTGGGATTTTAGCCGTCGGGATTTTGTTTCGTTATTTACGATCTCTCAATTGGAAGTCCCCGGTGCAGGGCATTGGGCGATCGCGGGCTCTGAGCATGGGCCTCGCCACGTGGGGAGGCAGTATTGGGCGAGCCTTTATGATGAAATACTCCGAGACCTTTTTCCTCGGGCTCTATTTCGGACCGGCGGCGGTTGCCATTTACGACCTTGGGTTTTCCTCCACGATGCTGGTGATCACATTTATCCCGATGGCCCTTCAGACAATCTTCTCCAGCGGGTTGGCCGAGGCGTTTGTGAAAGACCCGGACTGCCTGCCACGGTTGGTTGGCACGCTCTACAAAGTGCTCATTCTTTTTGCTGTTCCGATCGCGGCATTCGGGGTGTTTTTTTCGCCAGCGGCTGTGGTGCTTTTTTATGGTCCCGAAATGGCAGGAGCGGGTTGGGTGGCCTCCAGTTTTTGTGCCATCCATTTGCTGCCTTTGATTGCAATTCCGCTTTCTATGGCGATCGGGGCACTGGAGAAGGTGAAAGAGTTTTTGCCTTTGCTCTACTTCCGGGTGGCAGTGAACCTTGTGCTCGACTGGTTGTTGATTCCCAGATTTGAAATCGCGGGGGCTCTCGCGGCCGTGGTCCTCACTTTTGTCCTCACCTTTCCTTTGCGGCTGGGCCTGATCCGCTCGCTGCTTGGAGGATTCCATTTTCCGGTGGCTTTCTTCCTAAGGTTTCTCGTCGTGTGTCCTCTGCTGGCCGGTGCCGTCTGGTGGCTCGTTCCTCACGAAAACATTTTGGGCCTTTTTCTCGCGGCCGGTGTCTACGGGCTCCTGTTTTTTGTGGTCCTGCGGTTTGCCTCGTTGCTGCACCACCAAGACGTTCAGGAATTCCGCAGCCTCGATTTCCCTAAACTCAACCGCCTGCTTGACCTGCTAGCAGGCAAATCTTCATGAAAATTCTGTTGGGGGGCGTCCCTTTCGGCCGCAACAACATTGGTGATGAGGCCATCCTGTCTTGTGTCGTAAAAATTGTCCGTGAGGCGGCTCCCGGTGCCGAACTCACGGTGAGCACGGATGATCCTGCAACCGCCACCCGCCTTGGGGTGAAGGTCTGTCCTCTGTTCGGGTTTGATGTCATTCCCTATTCCGCGGAAGAAATGCGTGAGGTCATGGCCAGTCAGGATGTCTATATCTGGTCGGGAGCAACCGGGCTTTCGGACTACCCGGACCGTGCCTGTGAGTTGCTGGCCGCCGCGCGCGAAGCCGGATGTCGGCGCATTGTTTGGAATGTGGGCATGAACAGCGAACTCAACCCCGCCAAATACCAGCTCCAGGGAAAACGCCTGGGCCTCGCACGCTTGGCTGACCGGCTGACGGCGGGTGTGTTTTCCATTCAAGCTGGAATGGAAGGCAAACTCGAATCCTCCGCTCGGGAGAGTCTGCGTCGGGAATTGATGGAATGCCGTTTGATTATCACGCGGGATCCGGAGAGTGCAAGGGAGCTGGAGCGTTGCGGTTTGCCTCCGGGCCGCGTGGTGGTCGGCGCCGATTCCGCCCTTGTTCAGGATACGTCATCATGGCCATTGGGATCCCTGAGTCTGGAGGACACGCAGCGGCTCGAACAAGTTGGTCCCCGGCGGATCGCTCTCTGTGTGAGCGCACAACGTGAAATCACGCGGTGGAAAGAACTCGTGGCGGCTGTGGACTCCCTGCTTGCGTTGCCAAACGTGGAAATCGTCGGTCTTCCGATGAATCCTATCACGGACTTGGAAATTCTTGTCCGCTTGAAAAAAGCTGTGAAACACCCCGGGGCGTTGCAAGTGATTGCAGGTGTCACAGAGCCTGCCGATATCACGGCTCTGGCCGGACGGATGGATGTCATTATCAGCAGCCGCCTGCATTTGCTGATCCTCGGGTCGATCAATCATGTGCCGATTATTGGAATCAGCCGTGGCTCAAAAGTGGACAATTTCCTTGAACCCTTTGGATTAAAGGCGGTGGGTTCCGTGGAGAGTTGTGACTTTGATGCCTTGGTCCGCGAAACGGTCCGCCTGCTTGAGGAAGGGGAGGCCTTCCGCGGGGTGAGCCGCCGGGTGCGCGGAAAATTGTTAGAACGTCTGGATCGTGCGCGCGACTTACTACGTGAAGAACTGATATGAATCCTCCCTTTCAGCGCATTGTGCATGTGATGAGACGGTTTGTTCCTGCCAAATGGGGTGGCACGGAGAGCGTGGTCTTTCATTTGGCCCGCGAGTATTCGCGATTGGGGATTGAAAGCCCGATTTACACGACGGCGATGTTTTCGCAACCGGGAAAGGAGATCTTCCGTGGTGTGGAAATCCATCGGTTCCGGTATTCACTTCCGTGGTGGGGACTGGATGCTGACGGTCGTCAGGCTCTCGAACTCAAAGGCGGCAATCCCCTTTCGATTTCCATGTTGAGGGCACTGATGCATGATCATCGAACCTCGCTCTTTCATACCCACGTGCAGCATCGGCTTGGCGGGACGGCAAGGTTTGCGGCACGACATTTGAACATTCCTTATGTGGTTTCCATTCATGGTGGACACCACACTCTGCCTGGAGAACAAACGGCCCGCATGCTGGCACCAACCCGTGGAAGAATCGAGTGGGGTCGCCTGGCCGGGATGGCCCTCGGGGCCCGCCGCACATTGGATGACGCAGGGGCAATCTTTTGTGTTGGCCAGGACGAATATGATGCCATGCGCATCGAGCGTCCGAATCAGCCGGTGCATTATCAGCCCAATGGCGTGGACCTTCCCCGGTTCCGCGATGCCAAACGCACGGATTTTTTTGCCAAGTTTCCCCGACTCTCCGGCAAAAAGCTGATTCTCTGTGTGTCCCGCGTGGATCCCCAAAAGAACCAGCTTTTGCTCGTTCGCGCTTTTGCTGCGATTGCGGACACTTTGACCGAGCATCATCTTGTCTTGATTGGGGCCGAGGTGGATGAAGACTACGGGAGGAGGCTGCGTGCTGAAATTTCGGCGATTCCCGACCGGGTGACTTGGATTCCCGGTCTTCCTCCGGATGATCCCGCCCTGCCCGGCGCGTTTCAAGCGTCCGAGATGTTTGCGTTGTCGAGCTGTCATGAACCCTTCGGAATTGTGATCCTTGAAGCGTGGGCTGCCTCGCTTCCCGTGGTGGCCACGCGGGTTGGAGGGATCCCGGGTTTCACCACGCCGGAGGAAAATATTCTGCTCGTCGAAAATGGCGATGGTTCTGCCATGTCAGCGGCAATGCTTCGTGTGGCCAAGGAACCGGGCCTGGCCCGCCACCTTGGTGAAAACGGGGCCCGCCTTGCCGCTGAACGCTACGACTGGCCTGCCATTGCGAAGAACCTGCTCTCCCTCTACCCTCAACCGAAAACCCGATGAGCCCACAAATCGCCATCATCATGCGGGCTAAAAATGAGATGCCGTATGCCCGCAAAGCCCTAACCGCATTGAGGGGGCAGCGCAGAAAAGATTGGAAACTTTATGCCGTGGACTCCGGGTCCACAGATGGCACCCTCGAAGAAATCCAAGCGTTTCCACCTGGCTGCTTAATTCAGATTCTGCCCGAAGACTACGAGCCAGGCCCGGTCCTTAACCGCATGGTCGGCATGACCACCGAACCTCTGATTGTTTTTTTGAATGCGGATGCCATCCCGCTAGACGAGTTCTGGCTGGAAAAGTTGGTGGCCCCGGTGGAGGCCGGTGAGGCGGATGCCAGCATGAGCGTTCAAGTCCCGAGGGAGGATGCAGACTTTGTTGTGGCTTATGACTACGCCCGTGCCTATGACCCCAAAAATCTGAAGGCCGAAAACCAGGACTTTTTTTCTGCGGTGGCGTGTTGTTTCCGGCGGGAGTTGTGGCAGAAACATCCGTTCAAAGAGCAGGGATATTCGGAGGACCTGGCATGGTCGCGGGAGTGTCAGGGCGATGGTGCAAAATTCCGGTTGGTCGTGGATTCCCGTGTGGAACACTCACACAATTTCACAATTCCTGGACTTTTCAAAAAGCGGTACCGTCATGGCCGCGCCTACGTGGATATCTTTGGATCCCGCCCGGAGCCGCTTCGTCAGATCCTGCGATGCAGCAAAGAAATCATCCGTGACCTGCTCTATGCCTTGAGCAAAGGCCGTCTGGATACTGTTCCTTTTAATCTTGCCCATCGCTACACGATCCATCGTGGCCTGTATCTTGGCATGCGCGACGAGTGCCGTGAGCGGGCGATGCCAACTGCCCCCGGCACAGACACTCCAGAGTCTTAAAAATATGCAATTGATCACAGAGCACCGCCGGATTGTCAGGAGCCGTTTATGAATCCGAACGAGGTCTATGTTATCGGGCACACCAACCCGGATACCGATTCGGTGGTTGCTGCGGTGGTGGGGGCGCGTTTGCTTGATCGTGTTTATGTGGGGCGACGTCACCAGGCATTAATGCAGGGCCCGGCCACTCCTCAAACCTGCTGGTTGTTTGATTTGGCCGGGGTGGAGATGCCTCCAATCCGCACGGATCTGCGTCCCACGGCGGGAGAGTCTTGCGTGCCAGCGATGGCACTCGGTGCCCATGAGTCCCTGGGGACGGCCTTGGATCGCATCAGTCAACATGGATTCAGCATTGTTCCAGTGGTTGACTCTGACGGCGTGCTTCTGGGTGCCGTCGGTCACACCCTGCCGGGTGCCCAATATTTGTCGCTGTTCAACATGGAGGATTTTGTCGGTTACCTTTGCAGCGTATCAGAACTCGTCAGGGGTCTGGGGCTGGCACCATTGAATAACGCCGCACGGACTCTCATGGAGTCAGCACCCCAAGATCTCAAAACCACGTCCGGTGGATCTTTCCGAATTTTTACAGGAAGCGGCAGCATCAACCGCCATAGCAAACCGGGACCCGGTGACGTGGTGTTGGCGGACCATGAGGAGGCAGTTGCTGTGGCTGCCGATTGTGCGGCTGTGGTTTTGGCTGGCGAAGCAAAAGCGAACCTGCCGGATGCGGTGGTGCCGGTGTTCCATTATGCAGGGTCGTTGATGGCATTGATCACCCAGCTTCCCCGAGCGATTCCACTTGGACGGATTTGTGCGGACGATGTGCCGCGTGTGGCCCAAGGCGATCTGATGGAAAATCTGCGTCCGGTGTTCGCGCGAACTCCGCACGCCCTGCCAGTGGTGGATCATGAAGGCCGCCTCTGCGGAATGGTGTCACGGCGTGAGGCGCTTGAGCCACCGCGTCCACGGCTGGTTCTTGTGGATCATTTCGAGGAGACCCAGTCGCCCCGCGGTTGGGAGGTTTCCGACATTGTGGAGATCATCGATCACCACCGGGTTGGGGCTTTGCAGACGCACGAGCCAGGGCGGATCGACTGCCGTCCGGTTGGAAGCACTGCCACAATTCTGTCTCTTCGATTTGACGAAGCGGGGCTTGTTCCGGACCGGACCGAGGCGTTGCTGCTGCTCGGAGCTCTCTTGGCCGACACGTTGAGTTTGCGCTCTCCCACCACGACGGAAACCGACCGGAGGGTGGCTGGAACGCTCGCGGAGTTGGCAGGTGTCGAACAGGCACAATTTGGTTTGGATCTGCTGAGAGCTGGCGATGTGCTGACCACCTTGAAGCCGGAGCAGTTGGTGCTTCTGGATATCAAGCGGTTCCATCATCAGGGAATCCCGTTTCTCATAGGACAGATCGAAACCACGAACCTTGCCGTTTTGACTCCAAGCCTTGAGAGAGAGTTGCTTTGTGCTCTGGAGCAGGTGCGGCAGAGGGAGTCTGCGGCTTTTGCCATGACGCTGCTTACCGATGTTCTCATCGGCGAGAGTTGTTTACTGGTTGCCGATCCTGATCCCGGACGACAACACCATGTGGGGCCCTGCCCTTCCGGCGGGATGCTGCGGATGGTCTCCCGCAAAAAGGAGTTGCTCCCCCACGTGATGAAGCGCCTTTCCGACTGGAAATCTTAACTCTCTGCTTATTGCCAATTCTCATGACAAACCCACGAAACACTCTCCGGTGCCGCTTGTATCCCGGCCGGCGCGGTGAATGCCCCAAGGGAGGCGATCAATGAAAACCCTGGGGCTCTTTGTTTTTATCGATGCTCTTGGCTGGGAAGTGCTTCGCCGTCACCCGGAGTTTCTCTCCGACCTGGCACCCGGGCGCAAACCGCTGGAAACAATTCTGGGGTATTCCTCCGCGTGTGACCCTTCCATCATCTCCGGCCTGACCCCCTCTCAGCACAAACTCTGGTCCTCGTATTATTATCTGCCCGATGGAGGTTCTCCCTTCGAATGGACCAGAATCCTCGGGTTCCTCCCCCGTTCCGTGACAAGCCGCGCAAGGGTCAGACATTATTTGTCCAAGCTGGTTGGCAAGGTGTGTGGCATCAAAGGCTACTTCCAGCTCTACAATGTGCCATTCCATTTGCTCCCCCTGTTTCATTACGCCGAGTGGAAGCGCATCTGGGAGCCGGGAGGCTTGCCACAGGGAACATCGATTTTTGATATGATGTCTGTCGCAGGTCAAAAATGGTATGTTCATGACAGCCGCAGGAATGATGAAGGCAAGTTGGCGGAGCTGCATCAGGCGATATCAAAAGCCGAGATTTCCATGGCCTATATCTCGCTTGGAAAGCTGGATGCGCTCATGCACGCGGAGGGAACCCGGACCCCAAAAGTCGGCGGGTTGTTGTCATGGTATGACGCCAGAATCCGCGAGGTGTTTGAAGCCGCCCAGCGTGCTTATGGGGACGTCCGGCTTTATGTCTTCACCGATCATGGTATGCATGACATCCATACCGGCTACGATCTCCAAAAGGAAGTGGAAGAATTGGGTCTCCGCTTTGGGAAGGACTATGTCGCTTTTTATGATTCCACGATGGGACGCTTCTGGGCGCTGAATCCACGGGCCGGGGACCGGCTCACATCGCTGCTTGCCACTCACCCGATGGGCCGGATCCTTCCTCCTGAAGAGCTCCAGCAGCTCGGGGTTTATTTTCCTGATGCCCAATACGGAGATATCATCTTCCTCATGAATTCCGGGGTGCAGATTGCCCCGAGTTTTATGGGGCGGAAAGCCATCGCTGGAATGCATGGATTCCATCCCTCCGATCCCGAATCAACCGCCATGATATGCAGCAACCTTGCCCTGCCGTCCTCGCTCACCCGGATCCAGCAAATCTTTGGCTTGATGTGTGAAGCAACCGGCCTCCAACCGCCGCCTCACCGTGCGATTCCATAATCACAGAAATTCGCTGGGAAAATGAGTTGGTAATTCATAAATTATTTCAAATGCACTCAACGGATCCCGACTTTCCTTTGATGGATTCGGCGCACTTTCTGGAAACGATGGGCGGTGATCCCTCGCTTTGTGTGTCGATTCTTGAAACCGCCTTGCGGGAGGCCAACGAGCAGGTGACCCTGATAAAAATTCTGTCGGAGCATACTGACAGAGAATCAGCGCGTGCGGTGCTGCACAGCTTGCGTGGAGGGTCGGCAACATTCGAGGCGTTCACCCTGGGCGCTCTCCTCCAAAAGATGGAGACCGCCTGTGAGTTAAATGGGATGGAATCTGTGATGCCACTGCTGGGCGATTTTAATACGGAAGCCCAACGCTACCGGGACGCTCTGGACTGCCTGCTGGAAGAGATGCGGTTAATGAGATGAAGCCATTTTTTGTGGCGATTGCCGGCCCTTCAGGAAGTGGGAAAAGCCGCCTTGCCCATGCCCTGTTGGAGTTTCTCGGGACGGATTCCTGCGGGCTGATCTCCCTGGATGTCTATTACAAGGATTTGTCGCACCTGCCTTTTGCTGAGCGGCAGCTTGTCAACTTTGACCATCCCTCCGCCATGGATGACGTGAGATGGGCCGCTGATTTGGATCTTCTGCGTCATGGCATCCCGGCGCGCATTCCGGTTTACGATTTTGCGACCCACACCCGCTCCTCGGTGGAACGAGAACAACAGCCCAAACCCATCGTGATCATCGAGGGTCTTTTTGCGCTGTCGATGGAGCCGGATGCAACTCCCTTTGACCTCAAGATTTATTTGGATGCGGATACAGAAACCTGCCTGGCCCGGAGATTGGCACGCGATGTGGTCGAGCGTGGCAGGGAGGAGGCCGATATTCGATCGGCCTTTGATCAATTTGTGCGTCCGTCTCTGGGCACGGTCATCGGTCCGCAAAAACCGCTGGCTGACCTTGTGCTGGACGGCACATTGACGGAGCAAGCCCTTGTGAAGGCGTGCGTCGAGCATCTGCCTGATGAGACCAAAAACAAAATGTCCCTTCCTCCGGTGTTTGCCGAACTTGCCCGCCGGCTTGGAAAAGAAAAGCTCGGGGAGCGAATGTCTCTCCAGGCCAGCCATTGGGCTGGAATGCACCATCAAGGAGAAGGATTACTGGTGATTGAACGCGTTGTTCCTCTGGACACTCTGGTGAACTGGATTTTGCGGGTTACCGGCCTCTCAGCTGCAGGGCATCGCGGGGCTATCGATCTTCGCATCGAGCAAAATGTTGTCTGTTCCGCGGCAGTTCCCAACGGACTGGATGGATTCCGGATTCTGCAACTCAGCGATTTGCACCTTGATTTGCAGACCGGTGTGATGCCGCGTCTGCTCGAGGCGATCGCTTCGGTGGAATACGACCTTGCGGTGATCACCGGGGACTTTCGGAACAGCACCGCCGGTGATTTTGAGGATGCCTTGCGTGAGACCTCCTCTGTGCTCCAAGCGCTCAAGTTGCCGGTTTACGGGATATTGGGAAATCACGACTTTGTCGAAACGGTTCCCCGCCTCGAAGAGATGGGGCTGTCCATGCTTCTGAATGAGACCGTGACAATCAAACATAACGGCGCCTGTCTGTTACTTGCCGGTATTGATGACCCCCACTTTTACAAGACCCACGACATTTCCAAAGTGGGGGGAACCCCGCCAGCTCCAATCCTTTTCCGGGTCTTGCTCTCCCATAGTCCGGAAACCTTTCAGGAAGCGGCCCGGCATTTTGATTTTATGTTGAGTGGACACACCCATGGCGGTCAAATCTGCCTGCCAGGTGGATTTCCCGTCATTCGCAACGGACGCTGTCCGCGCAGGATGCTCTCAGGGGCTTGGCGGCATGACTCGCTCCTCGGTTACACATCCCGCGGCACGGGTTGTTGTGGAGTGGCTGCCAGATTTTTCTGCCCGCCGGAAATCACTTTGCACACCCTGCGCGCTGGATGATGAGGTGCATAGCTGTTGAGTGAAGCTGCTGAGACTTTCCCGGCACCAGCAAAACGCTTATGGGATGATTTCAAAAGGCTGAATTGCTGACAGCCGCCGGCCATCGGGCCAAACGACTTCGGCCTCAAGCCGGGCGGGGCCAGGGACACCGGCCCGGGCAGTAAATTCCGGGCCTGTCACCGGTTCCGATCCAATGAGTTCCCACACGATCGTGCCCTCACTTTTTGAAAGGTCATCGGGCCATGTGAGATGAGCGCGAATGGTTTGGCCGCTCTGGACTTTGTCCGGCACGCCTTGAATTTGCAGCGAGCCCGGAGTCCAAGGCTGTTTGGCGACAGGCGACCCCGCCATCAGGAAGAGATGGCCTGCCAGGAGTTTCGCTCCTGTGGCAATCGTCCATTCCTCCCTCACATTATAGGCATCGGTCGCAGATCGTTCGTAAAGCGGAAATTCGTCAAGGAAGGGATAAAATAATTTCCGGAGGCCGTTGGCCCCCTGAATTTGGTAGGGCTTCAGATTATGCGGTGTGGAGATCACATTCCCGATGGGAATCCCCGGTGCCGCGAGTTTTCTATCATCGTTGAGAGAGATCCTGTTCACGGCCTGTCGGCGCCAGACAGGTCCGGTGCCTGTGATCAGGGACCTGTCAAAGGGATTGCCTCCAGCCTCATAGGCGGACCACATGCTGAGCGCCTCGAGAACACGTTTTCCGAAAATGGTATCATGGGGTTTCAGAAGCTTCGCCGCCACAAGATCCAGCGCAGGGTCCATCGCCCAAAACCAACCGGCCCGCTTCTGACGTTTGGAAGAAAGCGAAAACGGCAGGCCGAAGGCGTTGGCATCGGTGAGCTCCAACCACGTATCCGCCGCGCGAATGAGAGCGGTACGCATGGCATGGAGATAGGCGGCATCACACTGATTTTCAGGAAGGAACCCGGGTGCGTCCGCAAACGCATAAACGCGTGCGGCGGATCCATAGGCTTCATAGAGAGGGACCCATCCCCACTTTTTGTCCCGGCCACTGAGCGGGTCCGGCCACCAGGTCATCAAGTCGTTCTGATAAGACGCCTCTCCGGTCGCGACAAAGAGGGCTGCGGCTGCATAGGCCAGTTCGTCGTGGTGGGTATCAAAATTGCCGTAGTGGCTGATTGTCTGATAACTTCCCTCAAGGCCGTGCGTTTTGAGGGCGGACCTCAGGAATTCATAACCTTGAAGTGCAGCGGCAAGGCATTTTTTGGAGAAGTCCGGATCCCAGGCTTTCAAAGCCGGGGAGGCGGCCAGTTGTGCGAGGGCTCCCGTGCATGCGGCGGTGGAGCCTGTGGATTTTGGAAAGACAACCTGGGGGTCCCCGTTTTCCGGCAACACATCCAACTCATATGGGCGGTCCCGTGGGTAAACCAAAAAGAAGAACCCGCCGTCGAGGTCCTGCATCTTCAACAAAAACTCAGCCTCGATGCGGGCGATTTGCAAAGCATCTGCAATACCATCCCCGCTCTCCGGCAAACCCAAATTGTCGATCCGGTCCACGCCCGGAAAATGATCGACAGCAAAAACCAGGGAATGAATCAACTGAGCGGAATTGATGACGTATTTGCTGTAATCGCCGGCATCATAATGGCCGCCCCGCACATCCACGGATCCTTTGCGCAAGATCGGGTAAAGGGAATCTGCGAAAGATTTCATCACAGGCGCCGATTGGACAGGGTCAGAGTTTTTTGTGCTCATGGCGGCGAGGTGCCGGTTGGCAGGTCGATAGGCCTCGGTGGTGTCTGGGATTTCCGCCGGGCGGGTGTGGGATGCGGAATGTCCGAACCTCGTGAATGGCACGCCTTTTTCCACTCCGCTGCGCTGGTGGTAAAGTCCAAGCGCAAGGAGCCTTGCGGAGACCGCTGCAGTGGCATCATCAATTCGTATTTGCCCTGAGCGGCCCAGGCCGGGCACTTCGATGGCGTAGAGCCCCGGAGTTTGGACGCTCGAAAAATCAAAGCGCCAAACGTTTTGATACCATGTCCACTCCTTGTCCGGTCTCTGCTGGAGTGGTGCGGAGAAGACGGTCTTTCCCGATTCATCAACAAGGTTGGCCACGGGATTTTCATGAAGAGTGAGGGTTCCAAGTGTTCCAAAATCGTAGGACACAAATGCAAATTTGGGGGCCTCCGTGGCGAAGCCATGCGGGGAGACATGGATTGCCGGGGAAGATTGCCCCGGCAAACGTGTTGCTGTCATTTTCTCGCCGGGCAGAAGGGCCGGGCATTGCACGGAAACCTCTGATCCATCGGGAATCGGGTCCTTGAGTTTGAGAAACAGATGAAGCATGAGCCGCACATCAAACGCATGATAATCGGCATAAACCGGGACACGCCGGATCCCGACGGAGGACACCTCGATTTTTTTTCCATCCGCCCGCACCTCAAAGTCAGTTGCCGGAGGTGGTTGGAGGGAAAAATCGGCACGTTCCACGGTTGCTGCGGGCCGGGCCGGATCCGACATGCTTTTGCGTGATTGCACGATGCGGATTTCCAGCAAATCGGGTTTCAGGATCCGGATGTCCGTGCGGCCAGAGGGTGGCAGCGAAACGATATCCGGATAAAGCCGGTCGTTGTCACCCCGCGCTCCGCTGACGGGAGACAGCCAGAGGGCCAGTGCGAGAAAGCATGTCAGCGAAATGTGATGGCAAGCCATGTGGAGATGAACGGCAATTTGATTTTGCCATGGCACGCATGATAGAACCACTGCCGGCGGAAGAGGGAACTGATGAGGCTCCAGCACTGGAAGTAGAACTGACGGTTGAAGCGGGAGTCGATGAGTTTCTCCATTCGGCGGTAAAGCATCACGCGGGTGAGTGCTCGCTGATCCCAAAACGGGTCCGTGTCGAGCAGGGCTTCATCAAAGAGCGATTTGATCGCGTCATCCGGGTGATAAACCAGAACGCCGCTATTGATCTGGTAGGGGAGTTTGTCGGGAACACCGCCGATTTTTCCATGGGGCATCACGGGCATCGCGGGCGCATCGCGGGAAATGATAATGTCCGCATCCACAAAGATCACCTGGTCATAGTCCCGCCACCATGAGAGATCGGGCAGACAGAGTTTTTGCCATGTGAATTTTTTGTCCGGCAGGTGGCGGACCGGTTCTGTGAGGATAATGGGCTCATAACCGTGGCACGCAGCGTAGTCCTCAAAACGTTTGCGGGAATAGCGATCGAAAGCGGCCTGATAGGTTTCGCCAACAACAATCGTGCACAGGGCGGTTTTTGAGTTCATGACAGAGTGGTGGTTCGGGTGTCTTTCCACAGCCCTTTGACCTGTCCCGTCCTGAGCCGGGCATTGGATGCCAGAAACACCGCGAGGTCGAAGGGGCTGGCGGCGGCGGCAAGAAGGAGGAATTTGAGTTTTCCTGCGCCCTTGGCGAAGCGAACACGTCGCCAGCGCATCGTGAGGGAGGGGGTGTCCATGACCCACCAACCGCGGCCTCTCACTTCCTCGTGGATCACCCGCAAAAACCACTCAGGGTCGTTTCGCGACTTTTCCATGATCACGGAATAGATCGGACGTTGCTCGATGTTTGTTCGCACGTATTTTGTGAAATACGTGTAAAGCGTGTGTCCGGTGGCCTGACGGATTTGGTGGTTCCAAATATCTTTGAGTTTGGTGTAGCACTCAAAGAGGTGGCTCGCACCCCCCGCCCGGACGATCAGCGAATGATCCGGAGGCTGAGAGAAGCCATCCGTGCAAAGAACTTGTTTGAGAAACCCATCCTCCACAATCAGCCCTTTTGGAATCCAGACCTTGCGAAGCGCGGGGCCCCGCGCGCAGTAAAGCTGGCCGGTGAGCTGGCCCGGGGTGGCGCTGGTCATTTTTCCCGCACCGAGTAACAGCTTGTCCACAGGCGTTAGTCGGGCTTTTCGAGTGAGATGCTTGACCGGGAGGTCCGTGGCGATAATGGCGTGTGGGGTGGTTTCCAAGGCTTGCCAGAGCGATTCCAGAGTATTCGGAGTCAGCAACTCGATGTCCGCGTCCATCATAATGAAGTAGTCAACATTCGGGGGACTCAAGGTGTGGATACACTGGTTCCATGCATTCGATTTTCCGCCTTCGGCAAGGGGCTCCACGCGGCAGGCGATGGACGGGAATGCGGATTTCAGCTGAGCGAGTGCCTGTCCCGCGACCTTGGGAGTGGCGTCCGTGCAGCCATTGGGCACGACCAGAACTTCGATGTGAAAGTGCCCGCCGTCCGCGTGCCGAAGGAGGGTTTGGGTGCCAAGACTCGCCAACGTGGCCGCAATGGAATCTTGCTCATTCCATGCAAGAAGGCCGATCACAATGTTCATAGAATGGGGTTGGGACAAATCAGGGATAACTTTTCCAAAGGGTCCGGCAATGCTCTTCGAGGTTCATTCCGCGCAGGGCGGGAACACCAAGCAGGGCCGCAGCTTCCGGCTCTCCGGAGCCTTCAAGCAGAAAGCAAAGGGCCTTCCAAATTCGTGAGCGGGGGTGGTCGCCCCAACAAAAGGGCAGGTGGGCAGCCCGTCGCAAATCACGAAGTTGACGGATCAGGTTTTTGAGTGGCGGTTCCTCCGGAAAAACCGGTTTTGAGCCTTTTGCATATCCAGCGGGGTTGGTCATTTGTTGTCCCAGCCTTTTTGATTCGATCCAAAGAAAAGTGGTGAGCCATGCCTTGCGAAGAAGAAGGAGGGGTTCTGCCCATTCCGCAGGGGCCATTCCGGAGTCCGTGGGACGAAACTTGAAGGCCACACCCTCTGCATGCCATAACATGAGAGCATCCCAATCGGGAGGGACCTCCTTCAACGCGGGAAGCCGGCGGTCCCGTTCCGTGCAAGACCAGTGATATCGGCCCGAGGCGCACAAAACGGAATCTGCGAGTGCCAGCTTGAGTTTCGAAGCAATACGTTCGCAGAAGCCTGAGGGGAGCTTCCTTTCCCCCGCGGCCCATCGCTGACAGCGCAGGAGGCTCATGCCGCGATTGACCAGCAAGCGGCTTCCCTCCACGGCGGGAATCGCGGAGGCGTCAGAGAGATTTTTCGGGAGGGAATCGAGCCACGACCGCTCACCGGCCACCAACACATGGCGGCTCAAGAGGTCATAATAAAACATGCTTGGTGAGGCCGCTTCAAATTGCCCGGCTGACATCACCTTGATCTCGATTTCAATACCCAACCGGGATTCGCCTTCGTGGATCCAGGAGGCCACAAGCTCCTGGCTTAGGGCGGGCGCAAACACATAAAACTCCAGATCGTTATAGAGCGTGGGAGGAGAACCATCCGGTGGAAAAAAAATGCCTCCCTCGCCGCGCCCGTATCCCCCGGCAAGAAGGAAGGCTTTTACTCCGGAGATTTTCCCGGCCTGAATTTCCAACCATTGGAGGTAGGCCTCCAATTTGCAATGTAGCTGCGGTTCCTCGATGGGAAAGAACGCACAGGCTATCATGGGTGGGTCGGAAATGTGATGGGATCAGGTCATGGAACTATTCCACTTTAAAAATACGGTGAAGTCGGAGCAGTTCCAGCACGGCCTGAACGCCTGAATGAACATTGTGAAGCTTCACGTCGGCACCTTCTTGCGGCAATTTGCGGTAAATGCTCAACAGGACGCCAATGCCGGAACTGTCAATGAACTGCACGGCACTCATGTCCACTTCCACACGATTAACCGAGGGGTCGAGATCGAAGGCAAGTTGCTTTTTCAGGGACGCGGAGGCGGAGGCATCCAGCCGGGGAAGATTCAAAAAGATTTGAAGGGCACCGTCTTGGACTTTGGTCTGGAACTCGTCTGCCATAAGGGTCATACTAGGGCTCACGAAAACGCTTGCAATCCGAAAACTGGTCATGTCAGCGGCTTCTTCTCAGACATGAAAATCCTCTGGCTCAACGCGAAGCTGGGTGCCTTTGGTGGAGCCGAGGCGAATGTGTTGGCCACGGCCCTCGCGCTCAAAGCCCGAGGGTGGCACAACGAGGTCTTCTATCTTGAGGAAACCGGGGTCGCGATGGAGGCATGGGAGGACGCTTTTGCCTCAAGAAAGAGGGTCAGCACCGGGGCCGAAGAGAAACACGCGATCCAGGAATCCTCCCCTGATGTGATCTGGATCCACAATTGGCCGGACAGCGGGTTTTTTTCGCGATTGCGCGTGATGGGAGTTCCTATGGGGCGGATGGTGCATGACCACGCGCTCTATTGCATGCGACATTACAAATATCACCCTCTGACACGCAGAAATTGCACCCGCCCCGCCTCGGTGGCCTGTCTCTTTCCCTGCATGGCCTTTTTGCAGCGGGGAGGGGGACGTTGGCCGGTTCGCTTTGCCAGCCTCTCGCAGAAGCTTGAAGAGATCCGCGATAACCGCCAGTTGGACCGGGTTGTTGTCGCTTCACGCTTTATGCGGGCTGAGTTGCTTAAAAATGGTTTCACCAAAGAAAAAATCCGGATTCTGGCACCGATTCCCGGCGAGGCGCCTGATCAGGAAGTCTGTGCGGACGCGGCGGTTGCCGGACAAATTCCCGGCAGGGTGCTGTTTATTGGCCAGGTCATCCGGGGCAAGGGCGTGGACCTTCTGATTCGTGCACTCCACGGCCTCCACGGGGACTGGCATCTGGCCCTTGCCGGCAAAGGTTCCGCCCTGAAGAAATGTCTGGCTCTGGTTTCGAAGTTCGGACTGCAATCCCGCGTCACAGTGCATGGTCACTTGAATCCTGTCGAACTCTCCGCCCAATACCGGCAGGCACAAATTGTGGTGGTTCCCTCCGCATGGCAGGAGCCCTATGGAATGGTCGGGATTGAGGCCATGCGACATGCCCGTCCCGTGGTCGCATTTGATGTGGGAGGCATTCCTGAATGGCTGGAGGACAATGACAATGGCCGGTTGGTGCCTGCTGGCAATGTGGAGGCTCTGCGCTCCACGCTCAGGGAGCTTCTCAGCAACCCGGAGGCCTGCCGTGCCATGGGCCTCCGGGGATTCGAAAAATCCTCAAGTCTCTTTTCATTTTCCACTTCTGTTGATAACCTCCAAAGCATGCTGTTGGAACTTGCCGGAGCTGCCCGCCGGTCCGCCTCTGGCGGCGTCTAATTATGCGAAAGCAACACCCACCGGATTATACCATCGATTACTGGATCCGGAGTTCCACAATCGGCGGGCGCCTGCGCCTGCGCCTCCGGATGTGGCTCAAACTCCGTGCGTGGAAAAGCGTGCTCTTTTTGGCCCATGGATTGAAGAGGGCCCTTGATCTGATTGGCTCCGGAACGGCCTTGGTCCTTGCCTCCCCGATTTTTGGCGTCACGGCATTCCTTATCAAACGCGAGGATGGCGGACCGGTTTTTTTCAGGCAGATACGGGTGGGGCGTCATGGCAAACTCTTTCCCATGTGGAAGTTTCGTTCGATGGTTACCAATGCCGAAGAGGTCAAGGCGAAACTCGCCGCGCAGAACGAAATGCAGGGAGGCGTTATCTTTAAAATGAAAGATGATCCGCGTGTGACAAAAGTTGGCCGGGTTATCCGCAAATATTCAATCGATGAATTGCCGCAATTCCGGAATGTGTTTGTGGGGGAGATGTCACTTGTTGGTCCACGTCCGCCACTGCCGAAAGAAGTGGCGGAGTACTCGGCTGAAGACCGTCAGCGGCTCCTTGCCAAGCCAGGCATCACGTGTTTGTGGCAGGTCAGCGGCCGCAGTGAGATTGATTTTGCGGGTCAGGTGCAACTTGATCTCGCCTACATCCGTTCAAGCAGTGTCCTCACGGATTTGAAGCTCCTCTTTTTGACGGTTCCCGCAGTTCTGCTAGGCAAAGGAGCCTACTGATGAGAACCTCACCCTGGAATCTGATCGCTCCGGATCTGGCTTCCATGGACACCATCTGGCGATCGCCTCTGCCCTTTGTTCTTTGGCCGGTCTGTGAAAAGCCGCTGCTTTCGTATTGGTTGGACGAGGCGGTGAGACGGGGAATCCCCTCGGTTCGGATTGAGGCCATGGACCGGCCACATCTCATTCGAGGGTGGCTGGATCAAGGCGATCTTTGGTCGCGAACGGTGGAGGTGAAAACCACCCCGGAGACCGGCGGGGATTATGAATCCATCACAATGGATCGTTTGCCGAGCCAGGCTGAAGCCGGAATGATCGCGTCACCGATGGGGTTGCTGGATCGCTGGCTAGAACTCCAGTATGAGGCCATTCGCTGCCGGACGACCGGAATGGTTCACCTGGATCAGGAAATGGAGCCCGGGGTTTGGGTGGCGCCCGGCGTCCGGATCTCCGGAAATGTGACATTCTCGCCACCCTGCTGGATAGGCAGCTATGCGCGCATTGGTGCGAACTGCCGCCTTGGACCCGGAGCCTTTGTCGGAGCGGGCTCCTTTTTGGATGAGGACGTCGAAGTCGAGAGCTCCATCGTTTGTGCGGACACTTATGTGGGGTCCCACACCAGCCTCAAACAGATGGCAGCGCAGGGCGGGTTGCTTTTGGATTTAAACAAGGGGGTGGCCGTCGAAGTGGTTGACTCCTTTGTCATGGGACCGATAACGGGAGGAGCCCCGTCGCTGGTTTCCCGGGTATTGGCGTTTGTCATGGGGCCGGTTCTTTGCGCATTTGCCCGGATTGCAGCCAGTGGCAAGCCGGCCCATGAGTCCCGTGTGCGGATTGGCAGGGACCGGGAGATCGTCCTTGTGAATTATCCGGCAGGCCCCCTCTGTCTGCGGCGGGCGGGGTGGATTCGTCATGTGGCCGATGGCACGATGCGCTGGGTGGGAATTCTTCCGCGCACCCTCTGCGATTGGGACAGGCTTCCCGCCGAGGCGCGTTCGGCCCTGGAGCGGGCCCCTGCCGGCGTGTTTGCCCTCTCGGATCTTTATCACTGCCATTCCCCGGCTGAGGCGGATGAATGGACTCATGCGCTTTATCAAACGGGAGCAGCCAATGGTGTCGGGAACAAGCTTGCCCGAAAGGCCCTTCTCAAGATTGCATTCACAACCCCCGCTGCGTGATGAAATGTGAAATCAGCTGCTGCCTTGATGTCGAAGCACCGGACTTTTCCGATGTGACGGACTGCGTTCTTCGATTGGTCGGATTTCTGAAAGACCATGGCATCTCCGATCCTGCGTTTCTTGGTGCCTTTGAGCAAGCCGCAGTTGAGGCCCTGAACAACGCGGTGGAGCACGGATGTTCCTCCAGCGCGGAGAAATTTTTCCGCGCCAGACTTTGTATGCAGCCTGATTTTGTGGAGCTCCGTGTCATGGATCCGTCAAATTTCAAAGGCTGGGATTGTCCGCCGGTGCTTCCCGAAGATCCGTTTGCCGAGGGAGGGCGAGGGCATTTCCTGATGGCGCAAATGGTGGATGAGATCCTTCACGACTACGAGGAGGGCCGGCATGTTCTGGTGCTTCGTAAGCGATTCACTGTGAGTCCCTGGGAATACGTTCCAGGTCAGTCAGACAAGGTCCTCTCTGAGATGACAGACGAGCTGGTGGCGAGTTACGAAATGATCAGCACCCTGCTCGGTTTGGGGGAATGGCTGGCCACGGCTCCCGATCTCAATGCCTTTGCAGAGGGGGCCCTTGCACGTCTTTGTTCCGTGACCGGAGCGGATCTTGCTTATGTCCGATTCGAAGAAAACGGGGCTCTTGTCAATATTCAACAATGGGGCCTCTGTCTCGCGGAGCCACCCAGGGCCATCTCTCTTGCTGCGGGGGGACTTGAAGTGGAGGTTTTTCTGACAGGCAACGAAATCACTCTTCCTGCAGGATTCTCCCTTCCCGACGGAGATGCCCTGACCGGGGTGTTCTCCTCCGGATTTGTTGCCCCCGTGCTTTTCAAAGATGAGCGGCGCGGGATTCTTTTGATCGGCAAGACCAGTGCGGATTCTTTTTTTGATGCCGGGAAGCTGAAGATAGTCAGGATGGTGGCCGAGTATCTGGGAATCGTCCTCATGATGAGTGAGCTTCAGAAGCGGCGATCCGTTGAAGACCGTGCGCTCCGGGATCTGGAGATTGCCTCTCAGATTCAGATGTCCTTGATGCCCGGAGACTTTTGCGCCATCCCCGGTGTGGATATTTCGGGGATCTGCCGTCCCGCCATGCAAGCCGGAGGTGACTACTTCGATGTCCTGACTTTACCCGACGGGTCGGTCCTTTGTGTTATTGCCGATGTGATGGGGAAAGGCCTTCCTGCAGCACTCCTGGCAACCATGTTGAGAACAAACCTTCGCGCTGTGGTCGCCACCGGCAGAAGCGATCCCGGCGAAATCCTGCACACGATCAACAATCTGATGTGCCGTGATCTTATTCAGCTTGAGATGTTCATCACAATGACCTGCGTTTGGATTTCGCCGGAGCGGGACCGCCTGTGCCATGCCTGCGCGGGTCACCTTCTCCCCCTGCACCAAAAGGCGGATGCCCCCACTGACATCAGTGAGGTTCCAGGAGGGGGAATGCCCATCGGAATTTTTGCCGATGGCAACTATCCCCACGAGGTCTGCGAGCTCAAACCAGGAGACCGGGTGTTGCTCTACACCGATGGAATTGTCGAGGCCAGTGACCCCGCAAATTCTTTTTTCGATGTGTCCCGCGTGGCGGAAAGCCTGAGTTGTTCTTTTTCAAAAAGCTCTCAAGCCTCCCTCAGCGCGCTGCTCTCGGAAGTGGAGGAATTTACCAAAGGAGCCGCTCCCTCGGATGACCGCACAGCGCTTCTGATTTCCCTTGCCCATTAATCCTATGCCCAAAACCATTCTTCTCGTTGACGATCAGGAACTCATTATCCGGGTTGTTCAAGCCGCCCTTCGCCCGCTTGGTGTTCAACTTCCCAGCGCAAAAAGCGGACAGGAAGCGGTTCGTTATCTGGAAAACAATCCACCGCCTGATGGCATGGTGCTGGATGTTTCCATGCCGGGTCAGGACGGGGTGGAGGCGCTGCGGCAAATCCGGGGATTGCCTTCGGGTTCACAGATCCCGGTCATCATGCTCACAGCCCGCGACCAGACCCTGATCCGCAAAGAGGCCGAGGGATTGCAGGTTTTTGATTTTATCACCAAGCCCTTCAGTCCGAATTCGCTTCAACAAACGGTCAAACTCATGGTGGGAATGACTTAACAGAGGAGATTTCCGGGGATGCCGGCGGAATGACCTCCTCCGGTTTCCCCTTCTTCGAATGGATTATCTTGTTTACATAACAGCCCTCCTCCTGTCCCTGGCCGGGTTGGTCTTTTTGCGGGCGTCCTCGCAAAAAGCGGGAGCCATACCATTCACTTTGGGGCTTTCCATGCTGACGTCTGCCGGGCTTCAAGTCTGGCCCCTGATCTGGTTGGAGAATCTGGAGGAGCCCGCTGTACAGAACATCCACACACTTATTGCACTTTTCACAGTGGTCCTCTTGCAATGTTCGATATGGAGCTTGCGCAAAACGCTGCGATGGAAGTGGGCGTGCCCTTCCATGGTCCTTCTCGGTGTCTGCATCTGGGTTGTGGGAGGACCGTCATGGATCACCGGAGTTTTTTGGCCGGTGGGTGGAATTCTTGCGGCTGTTCTCCTCTTCCTTGAAAGCCGGAAAAAACAGGGAGACTTTCGTCACGCACTTCAATTCATGACGCTTGGAGCGGCTTTGACATCGCTCTTGGTTCCTCCGTTGGTTGCCTTCCATGTTTTTTGGGCGCCGGTTTCGCCAAGCAATCCGGTGGCCATGCAGCAGATTCAAATTTTTGTCGGGGCGGCGTGCTGGTCGATCGGTGCAATCCTATGGTACCGGGCGGCCGTCTGGCGGTCCCTTTCTTTCCGACCAAAGCATTCGGGAGAACGTCAAATCCCGACCAACGGTTTGTTGCTTTTCCTTTTCCTGGGATTGCTTGTTGGCGGCTGGCCGGTGCTTGATGCTCTGAGCGGGAGGATTGATGAGCAGCGGCGCAGCGATCTGATTCAGCAAACCCGTCTGGCCACGTTTGCCTTGGAGGATCGCGCTCTGCCGGCCCTGCAAGGCGAAGCCACGGAAGTCGGGCATCCCCATTATCTCGCCCTCAAAAAGGAGCTTCGAATGCTTGCAAAAACAGGGGATTATTCTTTCGCCTACCTCATTTTCCAAAAAGGTGGCAAGTTGACTTTTCTGGCGGATTCCGCAAAACCCGGGTCAGAAGATGAATCGATCATTGGCGATTTATGGAACTCGGCTCCCGCCGGTCTCAAGGAGGCCTTGCTCAATCAGAAAATCCCGGCAAGTGATGCGATCACCGTCGGTCCCTACACGGATGACTGGGGCACATGGGTGACAGGCGTCTCGGCGTTGCCCGGCTGGAAAATCGGGGGCTCCCAGGTGTTTCTTTGCATGGATCGATCTGCCCGCACATGGCAATCGTCCCTCCTCCGGATCCGCCAGGCGGGAATGGGAGTGCTCTTCATTCTCACATTGATTGTATTTATTTCATTTGTTCTTCACCGCAACAACCTGGAATCCAGGTGGCGGATCGCTCATTCCGAGGAGCGTCTGCGCATGTCTCTGCGTGGCGCTAATCTTGCCGCGTGGGAATATCGTGTCTCCTCGCATTCCTTTCACCTGGAGGAGGAGTGGCGGGGGGTATTAAGACGTGAGACGATGGGGACAGAGGTGCCGCGGGAGGAGTTTCTCCAGTGGGTTCATCCCGAAGACCGTCCCGCTTTTCTGAAAACCTTGAAGAAGCTGGAGACAGGCAGCCTGTCTGAAATTGAAATGGAGCTTCGGTGCCTGGGTGGCTCAGGGGAATTGCAGTTTCTCTCCCTGAGGGGCAGGGTGTTGGGCAAGGATGCGGATTCGTCGCCGATTCTGATTTCCGGCACGGCGCAGGATGTCACCACTTTCCACGGGGAAAGAGAGACCTTGCGGGTTCTGAGTGCCGCACTGGATGCTGCAGCCAATGTGGTTCTGATCACAGACTCCCAAGGCGTCATTCAGTGGGTGAACCCGGCATTCACCCGAGTGACGGGATACACCAGAGCTGAAGTGGTGGGTGCCAATCCAAGGGTCCTCAAATCGGGAGTTCAATCTGCGGAGTTTTATCGAGAGCTTTGGAATGTGTTGGAGAAGGGTGAGGTGTGGAGTGGGGAAATCACCAACCGGCACAAAGACGGGCATCTTTTCACCGAAGAGGCAACCATCACCCCGGTCATCGATGAATACCAGAGAATCACCCATTATATTGCCGTCAAGCAGGATATCACCGCCCGCAAGCGTGATGAGAAGGAACTTGAGCGCAGCCGCAAGGAGTTACGCCGGCTTGCTCTTGTTGCAGAAAACACCACCAACGCGGTGGTGATCTCCGACACGGCAGGCCGGATCCAATGGGTAAACCCCGGGTTTGAACGTATCACCGGCTACGCCCTTTCGGAAGTCCTGGGTCAATCTCCGGGTAGGATCTTACAAGGGCCCGATACGGATGCGGCGGTGCGCGCCCGCATGCATGAGGCGGTGTCCTCCGGTTTGGGATTCAAGGAGACCCTCTTGAATTATACCAAGGACCGAACACCCTACTGGATTTCAATTGAATGCGTCCCCCTCAAAGAAACCGATGGGACCCACATCGGGTTCATGGCTGTGGAGGAGGATATCACGGAACGGGTTCTTGGCGAAGAAAAGCTGGAGCGACAGCGTGCCAATCTCAAACGTATCAATTCCACCCTTTTGAATCTTGGTGACTCGTATGAGCAAAACCTGGAGGCACTGACCCGGCTCGCCGGAGAAATCTTTGATGCGGACTGTGCCCTCTACAACCGGCTCGATGGCGGAACTCTCAAAACACTTGGACGCTTTAAAGCCCCGCCGGACCTGCCTTTCCAGGACACGGCCGAGGGACACCTATGCTTTGATGTGATCAATAGCGTAGACGCATTTCTCTGCGTTCCAAATCTCCAGCAGTCCGAATATGGGAAATCCGACCCGAATGTGGGGCGCTTCAGCTTGGAAACCTACATTGGCCAGGGAGTGCGTGTGGGGGGAAAAACCCTTGGTGCGCTCTCGGTGATTTTTACAAAACCGTTTGATGTGGAAGACCACTTAAAAGAATGTCTTTTCCTGATCGCTCAAGCGATCGGACGTGAAGAGTTGCTTCACATGGGACGCCAAAAACTTGACCAGCTTGCAAAGAGAGAAGCCACGGCAAGCACACGCCTGTCGACTTTGCTTCAGGATCTGAATGATGCCGTGCTCGTGGAAGATGCGGACAGGCGGGTCGTTTTTGCAAACCCTGCCTTTGAAAAAATGTTTGGAATTCGTGCGTCAGATATTCTCGGCATGGATTGCGGCCTGTTGGCCGGTGGTGCGTCTCAAGCGTTCGAGGATCCCGAGGCTTTCTTGCGGACGACAGATCAGGCGACCCAAGACCGCAAGCCAATCCACGGGGAGTTGCTGACCCTCAAAAACGGGTGCGCGTTGGTGAGAAACTTTGCGCCCATTGTGCAGGGTGCCACTCATCACGGCTTTTTGTGGCACTATCGTGATGTCACACGTCAAAGAAACAATGAACTCCTCCTGAGTGCCGTCGCGAATCTGGCGTCCTCGATTATGGAGAAACCTCTGGACTCTCCAGAGGCATGGAGCCGCGCCTTGGAAGCTGTTGGAGCGCCGATCGGCGTGGACCGCACCTATGTCTTTCGTAATCACGCGGCCACGATTCCCGGTCAGCCGGCCTGCTCCCAGATTGCTGAGTGGACCCGGCAAGGAATCTCTGCCCAGATCGCCAATCCTGAACTTCAAAACCTGCAATACTCGGAGGCCGGGCTTAAGCGTTGGTATCAGGATCTATCCGAAGGCCGTGCCATCAGTGGCCTGGTCAAAGACTTCCCGTCCACCGAGTGTCAGCTTTTAGAAAGCCAGGGCATCATTTCGATTGCCGTGGTACCCATCTCGGTGGAGGGCAAATTTTGGGGATTTCTTGGATTTGACGACTGCCTGCGAGGACGCCGCTGGCAGGCCGAGGAGATTGCGCTTCTGCAGTCCGCTGCCGGTCTGATCTCCGCGCGCCTTGATCTTCAACAATCCGTCAAGGCTCTCGTTCGTAGTGAATCGAAATTCCGCGCGATGTTCGAATTGTCGCCTGTGGGAATGGCCCTTAACGATCTGGAATCGGGGCGTTTTCTTGAGGCCAACAAGGCTCTGCTGCAAATGATTGGTTATTCGCTCGAGGAGTTTCGATGCCTCAATCTGTGGGAACTGACGCCCGAGGATTATTGGGACAAAGAAAAGGAAACGATTCGCGCGATCCGTGAAACCGGTTCATATGGACCTTACGAAAAAGAGTATTTCATGCGTGGTGGGGGGCGGTTGCCGGTTTTGCTGAGTGGCATGTTGGTCCGGGGGGAGGACGGTAAAGAGTTTGCCTGGTCCATCGTTCAAAATATCGCCGAACGTAAACGCTGGGAAAATAACCTGCGGACGGCCAAGGAGGCCGCTGATGCCGCCAACCGCGCAAAGAGTGCTTTCCTCGCGACCATGAGCCACGAAATCCGTACGCCGCTCAATGCCATCATCGGCATGTCCTCGCTCCTCACCGAATCATCGCTCACCTCCACTCAACAGGATTATGCGGAAACCATCATCAATGCCGGGGAAACGCTTTTGGAACTGATCAACGGGATTCTGGACTACTCGAAAATCGAGGCCGGCCGCATCGATTTGGAAGTTGCCGATTTCCTGCTTGAAGACATTTTGGTGGAAAGCGTCAACCTGCTCGGCGGTCCGGCCGCACAGAAGGGACTGGAAATGTCCTGCTACCTTGACCCTGCTCTTCCCACCGTGATTCGCGGTGACCGCACCCGCATCAAACAAGTCCTGATTAATCTGATCTCCAATGCCGTGAAGTTCACTGCCGCCGGCGAAGTGAGTGTGAGGGTGGAAGCCTGTTCGTCAGCCCGGTTTCCCCGGGGACTCCGGTTCTCGGTCAGTGATTCGGGCGTTGGGATGACCCCGGAAGTCATAGCAAATCTCTTCCAACCCTTTCAGCAGGCAGACTCTTCCGTCACCCGCAAATTTGGTGGAACCGGGCTGGGCCTTGCGATTTCCCGGAGGCTCGCTGACCTCATGAATGGTGAAATTCATGTCGAGAGCACACCCGGAGAAGGCAGCTGCTTCGCTTTTGAAATACCCTGCATCCCCGGAACTGCTTCCATAAAGCCTGATATCATTCAGGGAACACAGATCCTCAGCGGAAAAACGGTGTTGATCCTTGATGACAACGCCACCAATCGAAGATTCCTCCATGACCAATGCCTGCTTTGGAAGGCTGTTCCCACCAATGTGTCATCGGCAATGGAAGCCCTCCTCCTCATTGAAAAAGCTGAAAAGCCGTTTGATTTGGTTTTGGTGGATTATCAGATGCCGGGGATGGACGGAGCGGAGTTTGCGCGACGTTTCCACAGCTCTTATCCGGATTCCAAGACCATGCTCATTATGTTGAGTTCCGCCCATCAGCTTCTCAATCAGGATGACCGCCTGCTTTTTCATAACATCGCGGACAAGCCGATCCGACCCTCCGTGCTTGGCGGTCTGATGGCCGGATGTTTCGGGGTGGGAAGTGCCGCACTCTCCACCGAAGCCAGGACCCCCGTGATGGAAGGCTCCACCTTGAGAATCCTTGTGGCTGAGGACAATGCCACCAATCAGAAGGTCATCATGGGCATGCTCCAAAAACTCGGCCATTCGGCCACCCTTGTTCAAAATGGTGCCCTCGCCCTGGACGAATTCCGCAAGCAGCCCTTTGACCTTATCCTGCTTGATATTCAGATGCCGGTCCTGGATGGACTGGAGGCCGCCCGATTGATTCGCCTCGAGCCCAATGGAAAAAGCCCTCATATCATTGCTCTGACAGCCAATGCCTTCAAGGAAGACCGTCAGGAATGCCTTCGTGCAGGCATGAATGATTACCTGTCCAAGCCCATTCAGCTTGAGTTGCTTCGAGAAAAGCTCCGTCAAATCCACGGGCCCGCCACATGAAATGCCTTACGTTTTGGCTGCGACATCGGAGACCGCAAGATTAGCAGGATAATCCATATCATTGGGGCGATAATCCATTGTCGAAACGGCCGTCAAAAGTGAGACTCGCTTCTGTGAAATCCGCGGCATCATTCTCAACAAACCCGGTCTCCGCATTTCATCAAACCTATGAGCTCTTTGCAGCCAATGAATAGCCAACCCGTGCCGCTCCGAAGCCCGGCTCCCGGCACAATGTCGCCCCGCGAGAGGTTCCGGTGTCAAATGCACCACCTCCCGTTCGACCGTTGCTTTGACATGGAGTTTGGGTACTGGGAGGACAACTTCAATCTCTGGGCGATATTCCGGGAAAACGGAATCCGGAACAACGAGGAGGCCGACCGTTTTTTTGGGTTTGATCCGATTTCTTCGATCGGCACGCATTGGATGTTCCCCGCATTTCCGGAGGAGGAGATTTCCGTCAATGCTTCAACAAGGATTCTGCGCAACCGGGACGGCCTTCTTGCCGAGGTTCCCTTGGACGGTCACAGCACGATTCCCCACTTCCTCGAATCCCCTATTCGAACCCCTGCGGATTGGTTTGCCATGAAGCCTGAGCGCTTCGACCGATCTCATCCCGACCGCCGTCCCGACGTGCAAGCGCTCCTTCAAACACACCCCAACGACCGCGACTACCCCCTTGGCGTGAACTGCGGGTCGATGATCGGCAGAGTCCGCGATCTTCTCACGGTGGAGGGGCTGGCTTATGCGACCTTTGACGAGCCCGGGATGGTTGAGGACATGGTCGAAACGTCCTGCGTTTTGATTGAAGATTTTTTGGATCACGTTCTTCCATCCATCCATTTTGATTTTGCCAGTGGGTGGGAGGACATTTGCTACAATGCGGGCCCCCTCGTTTCCATTGCATTCTTCAGGGATGTGGTCGTTCCCCGTTACCGCAGGATCAAGGATAAGCTGTTGGCCTTTGGCATCGACGTCTGGTGGATAGATTGTGACGGAGACGTGCGCCCGCTGATCCCCCACTTCCTCAAAGGAGGAGTGAACACCTTCTTTCCTTGGGAGGTTAACGGCTCCGGCCATCCCGGAGACGCCCTCGACCTTTGGGGGCCTGAGATCCGCATTATGGGTGGGGTTGATAAAATGCGCCTTCGCCGCGGACGCAAAGAAACGCGCGAATGGCTCGAATCGTTGGTTCCGTTCGTTGAGCGTGGTGGGTTCATCCCCTTCTGCGACCACCGGTGCCCGCCTGATGTGGACCCCGAGAACTACCTCTACTACCTTGACCTGAAGCGGCACCTTTTCGGCGCGCCCGGTGGGCATTAGTTGGAAGCGTGGGTTCAAATCCCACTCAAAAACATTTGGCGGAGGGGGTGGGATTGATTCGGCTTCGCTTCACCCTGCGGGCTGCCTGCGGCAGTCTGTCTCGCTGTGCTCGGCTCGAACAGATATTCTCATCCCACAGAGGTTTTTTAGATTCGCCTTGCGAATTGGCGGAGGGGGTGGGATTCGAACCCACGGAGCCTTGCGGCTCTCCGGTTTTCAAGACCGGCGCAATCGACCACTCTACCACCCCTCCAAGTTCAAATGGCGCAGGAGCCAACGCCTGCCGTAGCCAGATTTGAGATAACGTTCCCGCTTTTCTGCGGTTTGTCGATCTTGGAATTCCTCCAAATGGATGCGGGCCCAAGGACGAGCCGACTTGGTGGAACGGACGCGGCCAGCATTGTGGGACGCAAGTCGCTGGTCGGGTGTAGCCGAGCTGCCGATGTAAAAAGAGCCTGTGGTATTACTTCGAAGAACGTAGACAAAATAGTGCATGAGGAACCGGTTTTTCGCGTGCAGGTCGGCTTGAGGCCGACCAAACGCGACCACGTTTTGCCCGTTTAACGGGCATGCACGTGGCAAGACCGGCGCAATCGACCACTCTACCACCCCTCCGAATTTAAATGACGCAGGAGCCATCGCCTGCCATAGCCAGACTTGAGACAACGTTCCCGCTTTTGGGCGGTTTGTCGATCTTGGAATTCCTCCAAATGGATACGGGTCCATGGGCGTGCAGACTTTGTGGAGCGCACGCGGCCAGCGTTGTGGGAGGCCAGTCGCTGGTCAGGTGCGGCGGAGCTCCCGGTGTAATAAGCACCAGTCGTATCGCTCTGAAGCACGTAAACGAAATATCTCATTAAGAATCGGTTTTTCGCGTGCAGGTCGGCTTGAGGCCGACCAGACGCGACCACGTTTTGCCAGTTTAACGGGCATGCACGTTGCAAGACCGGCGCAATCTTCCACTCTACCACCCCTCCGAATAAAAAAAGTGCCAGAGGACTACGGCAAAGAGGAGCGAAGTACCGTTGCTGCATTCCTGCCCTGGCGGGGTTCCTCCGTCCGCAGTCCATAGCCTCTGACACGACTACCCTTGCTCAGCGGCTTTAGGATTGCAATCGGAAAACGGGAAGGGCCGAACATGGGGAGGGCAGGGGGACGATGTGTTATTTCTTGCGAAGAGGTTTTTGGAGGCGGGGGTCAAAGCAGAAGGGTTGGGCTGCCCCAATTTGAATTTTGCTGGCATGGGAGTGATCAAAATTCAAAAGGTAGTTGGATTCTTCGGGGATGAGAACGCTGGGAACTTGGAGGACGGGAGAGTTTTTTCCGGTGATCCAGGTTTTCCCAATCTTGACGGTGCATTTTTGGGGGGGAAAGCGCTGCCAGTCAGCCGGGAGATCGTGCAACGAAATGGTGGTGATGAGATCCTGCGGAAACTGCACATCATAAAACAGAAACCGCCCTGTGGGCACACGTTCGGCCTGATGCACCAGGACTTCTAAAGCCGCGAGAGAACGTGTGGCGCTCAGATAGGTGGTCTGAGTGCCGACAGGATTCCAGCGTCCACCGTAAAACCTGGCTCCTTCACCGGTGAAGGCATCAGCAGCACGGGCTTCCCGGACCAGCCGCCAGGCTTGGATGATCACGCGTAAACCCCGTAATCGATCCGACCAAGCAGATGTTCGACTTCGCGAATGCCTGCTCCCGTGTCGGCCAGATCCAGAGGCACAAAACCTGCGAGTCCCAGCTGGGGACGTGTGAGCCACTCGCGGGCTGATGCCACGGATTCAAAAACCTTCGTTGCTTGAGCCACCAATTGAAACACCCGGTCCACTCGATCCGATTCTTCTTTGGTGAGGCGGCCTTCGTCTTTGCGACGCTGGAGTGTTCTGACGGGGATACCCACCACTTCGGCAAGTTGAGCGGTGCCTACCCCCAGGGTCTCCTCCAATTCAAAAAACCTGCTGACCGGCAATCCCTCCCGAATTTCCTCGATGGACTCAAAGCCCGGTCGGGTTGTGGGCGAACCAGGTGCAGCCACGATGGCATCCTGGACCCGTGCACTGGCAGGACCGGGTGCGGGGAATTTTCGTTTCATAGAAACAAAATGATGCCAAATGGCTAAAAAGTAAAGGCCATAATGAGATCCCTTTTTCCGTGGGTCATCACAGACACGGATTTTCCCGCCATTCATGTTTCGGGTATTTGCGTTGAAGTTCCAGTTTGAGCTTTGGATAGGATTCATTCCAAAAATTCCGGAGGTCGCCAGTGATTTGGACCGGGCGGTGATTGGGCGCAAGGATTTGGATGGTGAGGGGAGAGCGTCCAGCAGCAATACTGAGGCCGCCATTGAGGCCGTAGAGATCCTGGATCCTGGCGGCGAGCGTGGGTGGAAGCCCGGTGGTGTAGGTGATTTTTGCTTTTCGGCCGCCGGGGAGTTCGAACCGTTCCGGGGCAAACTTTTCGAGCTGGGAGAGTTGTGATCCGGAGAGCCAGGCCCGGAGGGCAGGGAGAACAGGTTTGTCCTTCACATCTCGGTAACACACAGCACCCTCGCACAACTCCGCAACAAGGAGTTCTTTCTCTTCGGGTCCGATGGGACGGATTTCCAATTCCGGCATGGCGGCTGATAAAAAATTCACCCGCTCGATCCATTGGGCGGCGGCATCATCCCACCCATTGAGCCGAAGCTCTCCCGCTTGAATGGAGCGGGCCAGGCAGGCAGAGGCCAGCGGGGAAGGTTCGGCATCCCGGTCGCGGGTTTCCAGCACCAGATCACGGAATTTTTTTTCTTTCCGCAGAACCACCCGGTTTTGAGTGGCGTCGAAGATGGCGGTGTGAGTTTCCGAAAAATCATTGGGGAACATTTCCCGGAGCCAAGGTTCTTGAATTTCAGTCGCCATGGAGAGAATGACCTGGGCGTCACCATCCCGCCCCTCGATTTCATTGATCTCGGAAGCGACCAAAAGATTGCTTTGTTGGGCGATGCTGTGACGGGCCAGGAGGCCCCGTCGACCATGGACAATGTCACATTGCAGGGTTCCCCCGCTCCGCCGCCTGGCGACCTGATCGGCAAAGCCAGCCAGCACACATTTGGCGATTGACTCATCGTTCACCTGGCCTTCGTCCGTGTCCAAACCCTCGGCTCTCGCGATATCCAGAAACTGATGGAACAGCTTCTTAACTTGCCTCGCGCTTTCGGCATGGATTGCGAGCGGCCGGCAGCCCTCCATGCGGAAGTCTTTTTTTTCGGCCCACTGGTAGGCGCGCATGTGGACAAAAAAATCCGAGGTTCCCGCGCCAAAGATTTCGAGGCGTTCTTCTTCGGTTTTGCGATCCGTTCGAAGAAGAATACTGCGGGATTGGGTGAGAGCCGCGATGAGAGCTGCCGCCTGCACGCATCCCATTCGGCCTGCTTCAAGGAACATTCGCGCGTAGCGGGGGTGGATGGGAAATGAGAGCATCCGTCTTCCTACGGCGCTGAGTGTTCCATCCAGCTCGAGGGCCCCCAGATCGGCAAGCAGCAATTCGGCGCGGGAAAGAGCCTTCTCATCGGGGGCTTCGATCCAGCGAAAAGATGAAGGGTCATTGACGCCTGCCGCTTTGAGCGTTAGCACCGTCTCTGCAAGGTCCAGGCGTTTCACCTCGGGCAGTTCCTGGTCCTGGCGAAGTTCGTGGGAGCGGGCACTCCAAAGTCTGAGGCACAGGCCAGGCGCGGTCCGTCCGGCCCGTCCGGCCCGCTGAGCGGCAGAAGCCTTGCTGATTTTTTCAATGAGGAGGGTGTTGATGCCCCGGTGGGGATCGTATCTGGCGACCCTCGCGAGACCGGCATCGATCACTGTGCGCACGCCGTCGATTGTCAGAGACGTCTCAGCCACATTGGTTGAAACAATGATTTTGCGGTCAGAGGATTTGGCCACGGCGCGGTCCTGATCGGCCGCAGGCATTTCCCCATGGAGCGGATAGACCGGGCACATCCGTCCAACGCGGGCCTGGATTTCGCGAATGCTTCGGGAGATTTCATAAGCTCCGGGCATAAAGACCAGAATATCCCCCTCGGTGCGGTCAAAATGCGAGGACACGGCATCAGCCGCCAGTTCCCAGCAGGGGTCATCTTTCGGTTCGTAGGGCAAATACTCAATATCCACCGGGAAAGTTCTCCCCTCTGAGGCCAGGCGGATACATGGCGCCAGATACTTTTCGAGAGTGTCCCCATCAAGGGTTGCAGACATCACCCCCAGGCGCAGGTCGGGTCGGAGTGTCTCTTGCAACTCCAAGGCCCGTGCCAGCGTGATATCCCCATACAGGTGGCGCTCGTGGAATTCATCAAACAGAATCGCTGAGATACCCGGTAATGAGGGTTCAGCCAGCATTCGCCTGAGCAGAATCCCCTCGGTGACAAACAGAATACGCGTTCGGTTGGAGGAAACATTGTCCAGACGGATTTGATATCCCACCTCCTCACCCAACCGGCCACCCCGCTCCTCGGCCACCCGCTTGGCAAGCATTCGTGCAGCCAGGCGCCTCGGCTGAAGAATGACACACTGACCTTTCCCAAGCACACCGCCATCCAAAAGGATCTGAGGGACCTGGGTCGATTTGCCGGAGCCTGTCGGCGCGCTCAGCACCAGCCGGCCCCCCGCCTCCATGGCCTCCACGATCTCAAGGTCCAGGTCATAGATGGGCAGGGAATCACTCATAGTTGCAGGTCCGGAATCTGCCCCTCCCCATCGAAGAGTTCCAGCGAAACCTGCTGGTCAAATGCCTGCACTTGGATATTAATATCAGGTATGACCAGAACCGCTCATGCGTTCTTCTTGATTTTGGCCGCTGCGGCGTTTGCAGATATTCCGTTGCATGGATCGATGACGAAGGAAGAGCTTGCCTCGGTGGAGAAGCTTGATGCCGTGACGATTCCCATGCCCGGCGAGTTTTTTAATGCGATGGGTAAAGTGGGACAGCCGGCATGGGGGCAATTTTTGCGAAGCGGCTCACCGGGGGTTTCTGACAGCCGGTTGATCATCGCTCTGGGGCTTGGGACTCTTGTGGCTGATGGTTACGTGGCCGTGGAGGCCCGGGACGGTCAGGCCATCAAGAATATTGGCAAAGAAATTCTTGCCCTGGCCAAGAAGCTAAATGTCAGCCAAAGCGTTCTTGGCCGGTCAAACAGCATTGCTGACTTTGCTGACAACAATGATTGGAATGCGCTGCGGGAAGAGCTGGAGGCCACGCAGAATGAAGTGAAGCTCGATATGGTTGATCAGAAGGACGACCGGTTGGTCACGCTGGTGAGCCTGGGGGCCTGGATTCGCGGGGTGGACCTGGTGAGCGGAATGGTTGTGACCGAGTATTCTCCCGCAGGGGCCAAGCTGCTGCGCCAGCCGGCCATCATCGAATACCTGCTGACACAAATTGATGCATTGCCGGAGTCGGCACGCAACCAAACACCCCTTCCGGAGATTCGGGCCGGCCTGGCAGCCGCGCTTCCGCTGGTGGAACCGGAAGTCCCCTCTCCAGAGCAGGTGGCCAAGCTTCACACCTCCATGAAAGCCCTCCTCGATCTCATCACCGGCTCTGCTCCCACACC
This sequence comes from Terrimicrobiaceae bacterium, assembly GCA_041738805.1. Classification (GTDB taxonomy): domain Bacteria; phylum Verrucomicrobiota; class Verrucomicrobiia; order Chthoniobacterales; family Terrimicrobiaceae; genus JAJTZA01. Next base: position 52,601 of record JBGSPC010000068.1, read on the forward strand.
GTGAAAACTTTTCTCCTCTTTCTTCTTCTGCCCCTGTGTGCGGCGCTTGCCCAGGACACGCCTGTTGCCGAGGAGGTGCCCTCCGATATCAGTGCGCGGAGTTTGGCCCTGGAATTGGCAGGGGCCTTCACGAATGATGGATATCGGCTTCGCGATGGCTTTTGGCCCGGGGAGATCGAGCCAGGTCGTCCCCGTTATCTTGAGGTGAACCTTTTCGCAGGAAACGAATACTGGTTCTGTGCTGCCGCAACGCCCCCCGCCCGCAAAATCGCCGTGAGTCTTTTTGATGCCGCAGGCAAGCCGGTGGAAATCCAAAGTTACGGCGATGGAGCTTCTGCCGCCGCCGGCTTTGAACCCGAGATCAGCGGCAAATACTTTTTAAAGCTCGACCTCCTCGAGGGCGAGAAGTCTCCCTTTTGCTTCCTTTACGCCTACAAATAATGCCAGCAATCGCCACCACCGAAAAAATCTCAGGCCCCCAGGTCCGCCAGTTTTCTGTTTTCCTGCAGAACAAAGTTGGAGCACTCCTGGAAGTCGTCAAACTCCTCGACAGCCACAATGTGGTGGTCCTGGCCCTCAGTATTCAGGACTCTTCGGAATCCGCCATCGCCAGAATGATTGTGAGTGACCCGGATCTTGTCAGCGACTTGTTTCAACAAGAGGACATTCCCTATGGTGCCTGCGATGTTTTGGTTGTTGAGTTGGCAGACGGGCCTGCCGATTTGAGCAAAGTCCTCGCCGCGCTGTTGATGGCTGAAGTGAACATTATTTTCAGTTATCCCTTGCTCATCCGCCCAAGAGGCCGATCCGTGCTGGTGATGCATGTTGATGATATTGACTGCTCTTCCAATGTGCTGCTTGGCGAAGGATTTGTGATCCTCACTCAATCCGACCTTTCCCGATAAACCTCAAACCCCCAACTGCTCACAATCCATGAAAACCCACGTGCTGTTTGCATTCCTTGCGCTCGGGATCGCCCGCGCTGACCTCACCCTCACCCAACAAATGGAAACCCCACAGGGCGGTCAACCGGCCCTGGTGCATACAAAAATCAAAGACGGCAAAATCCGGACGGATGTCGGTCGTGACATCACGGCCATTATTGATTCCCGCACCGGAGACACCACCAGCCTCTTGCATGCCCAGAAAGCCGTGGTGAAGCTCTCGGGGGCGGACATCAAAGCCGCCCAAGCCAGCCTCAGCAAAGAGGCCGGTGAGACTCCCGAAGCGCCAAAGCCGACAGGCCGCAAGGAGACCATCAGTGGTTTTGAATGCGAGGAGTACGTGAGCACATTCAATGGCCAAAAAATCGAGGTTTGGCTCGCCAAAAATGTGCCCGATCTTGATGAGATCTATGAGCAACTTTCAGCTCTCAGGGCCAGCAGCGGCCCGGAGAGCCAATGGTTCACCGACCCCAACCTCAAAGGCATTCCGATTCGCACCATCGCTGAAGTCCCTGGGGCCGGAAAGGCCACCATCACATTGGTCTCAATCAACCGTGACCCCCTGCCAGCCTCGGACTTCGAGATCCCGGGCGGGTATCAGGAAATCAAAATGCCGGCGATCCCCGGTCGCTGAGCTTTCCGCTGGCTCGATCGTCACAATAAATTCTCTTGTTTTTGATGTTGCACGGCGTCCATTTTGAATCCACGGATCCGCTCGGCAAGGGGCGCGGCGAGCACGGCCGCTACGCGGGGTTTGCTGTCGCCAACCTGGGCCCGTATCTCCGTCAATTGTTGGCGCTTGGACTTTTTTACGGGATCTCGGTCACCCACAACTTTTTAGCAGGTTTTCTCACCTTTTTGAGGCTGGCCCCACGAGACCCTGCTTACTGGCAGGACCGGATCCTTCGTCACTTTCTGGTTTGGCGAAGACTGGCAAGCTCTCTGGGGGTTGTGGCCTTTGACTTTCCGGATGAAGACAAATTGCGTCCCTTGCGCGGGACGATTGTGGCTGCCAACCACCCCAGTCTGGTGGATGCGTTTGTCCTGCTCTCCGTTCTTCCCCGCGCGGTCTGCATCATGCGCTCGGACCTGCTCGCGAGCCCCGCATTTTCAAATTTCTCCCGATTGGCCGGTTACATTTCCAATGACAGGGGAAAAGCGCTTGTCCACGCCGGGATTGATCGCCTCTCGCGGGGAGAAAACCTTGTGATTTTTCCCGAGGGGACACGGTCCCGTCAGGGAGTTCTCAATCCCTTCAAACGTGGGTTTGCACTCATGGCCACGCGCACAAGAACACCGGTCCAGACCATTATTGTTCAACATCAAGGCGAGTACCTGACCAAGAATTACCATTTGTTCAGGCCCTCCCAGCTGCCGGTTCGGCTTTCCATGCGATTGGGAGAGGTTTTCACTCCGGAGGAAGGGGAATCTGCCAATGATTTTGCCCGTCGCCTGGAGGCCTACTTCCGCGATGAGGTGGCCAAACCCGGTGATGTGGCCTCCAACGGTCGGGACCAGCAACCTTGAGGGAGGAGAAATCCACTCAACTGGTCCTGTTGCCAAGCTATAACAGTGGGCCTCTGCTTGCGCTGACGGCGGCTGAGGTCTTGGATCAGTGGCCTGATGTGTGGGTGATTCTGGATGGCAGCTCGGATGGAAGCGTGGAGGAAATTCATCAGCTTGCTTCACGAAACAGCCGTTTGCGTGTGGTCCACCTCCAACCCAATCGCGGAAAAGGAGCGGTCGTACTCCATGCCATGACGCTTGCCCAGCAGGAAGGATTCCGTCATGCCCTGGTGATGGATGCCGATGGCCAGCACCCCGCTGCCCAGGTCCCGGAATTTATGAGACTTTCCACCAGATATCCGGATGCGATGGTTTTAGGCGTTCCGGTTTTTGGTGCGGACGCTCCTCCCGAACGTGTGCATGGCCGCCGGGTTGGCAATTTTTTTGCCGGGCTGGAGACGCTCGGGGGTGGAGTCCGGGATTCCCTTTTTGGCTTTCGTCTCTACCCCATTCAAAAATCTTTGGAGGTCATGTCCAAGACCTCCCATGGCCGGCGTTTCGATTTTGACACTGAGCTGGCTGTGAGGCTCTTTTGGGCTGGGGTTCAACCAATCAACCGGCCGGTGCCCGTCTTTTACCCGCCCCGTCAGGAAGGCGGGGTAAGCCACTTCGCCTACCTGCGCGATAATTTTCTTCTCGCCAAAACCCATGCCCGCTTGTGCGCGCTGTTATTGCTGCAGCTCCCGGGGGTCTGGAAGCTCCGAAAAAAATGGAAAACCCTGGACGTCTCACTCTGAACCTTGCCCGGTTGGCTGCTCTGGGGTTGCTTCTTCGTTCCAAAGGGGCCGCCCGGCATTTTTCGGGGATGTTGCTGACCGCCTTATGGATTGCCCCGACCTTACGCCGCAACTGCCAATGGAATGGTCCCGTGATCACGCGTTTCTCCACCCGGGAAAAAGAGGTCTGGCTGACCATTGACGACGGCCCCCACCCTGAGAGCACACCAGCTTTTCTCGATGTGCTGGACCGGTTTGGTGCCAAAGCCACCTTCTTTGTCATTGGTCGTCATGTCGATGCCAACCGCGATCTGTGTCGGGAAATACTTCGGCGGGGACATGGCATTGAAAACCATTCCGCCACTCATCCCTCGGCTTGCTGGTGGGCGCTTCCTCCGTGTCTCGTGCGCCGGGAAATTTTATCAGCATCCGGTTCGCTTCGCGCCGCCACCGGCCGTCAGAGTCAGTTTTTCCGGCCTCCTGTCGGGATGTGCTCTTCGGGCGTCCATCCGGCTGCTGAAGAAGCGGGGCTGAAAGTTGTTGGGTGGTCAGCCTCCGGTTCTGATGGATGTCCCCGCGCACCATCGGCCGTGGTCAATTCGATTCTCCCGCGGATCTCGCCTGGTGCCATTGTGCTTCTGCATGAGGGTGAACGCGCCAGACAGCGGATTATGACCCTCACCCTCCTGCTGCAATCACTTCAACGGGAGGGCTATCATTGCGTGATTCCGTCCGGCGACGCTTTAATCTGACGATGTCCCTGCACACGGAAAAATGGGTGTACCGCCATCTCTACACAGATCGTTTTTTTTCTTTCACCAGCTGGTTGCTGCCAAAATTTGGGCTGCCAACCGCACGGTTGGTGACACGCGGGGTGGCGTCTTATTATGCAGCCACTCAAAGGGGCGTTGTCACCACAGTCTATCACAACCTGAAGCTCCTGGACCCCAACATTCCCCCATCATCGGCCAAACGGCTGTTCCGAAACTTTGCAATATGTATTTCGGATTACATTGCGGTGCATTCCATGGATAAGGAAAAGGCGCTGTCGCTTTGTGGAGAATTTGTGGGAAAAGATCATCTGATTGCCGCAGCTCAAGCCGGGGGGGCCATTCTGGCCACCGGGCACTTCGGGTTTTTTGAGTATGGAGGCGTTGTTCTTGCGAACATGGGACTTCCTGTCACCGCTGCCACCATGGCTGAGCCCACACCGGCCCTTTCGGCGTGGCGGGCGGCATGGCGGGCCAGATGGGGAGGGGACACAATCCAGGTGGGAGGGGATCCGTTCTCGTCCTTGGTTGCTCAGCGAGCCCTTGCCGGGGGCCGACTGGTCGCCATGCTCGCGGATCGGCCGATGGGGAGTCATGGAATTCCCGTGGACCTTCCGGGAGGACAAATCCTTTTCTCCAGTTCCCCGGCTGTGCTCTCCCTGCTCACCGGTGTGCCGATCATCCCCGTTGCCGTATCGCTCCGCCCTGATGGCAAATACCGCGTGGCCGCACTGCCACCACTGCGCACGGAAAAGGTGACGCATTCTCAGCGGAATCAGGAAATTGAACGCTGCACCCGTGCCCTCGCCGCCGCCCTCTTCACCGAAATCCTGCGAGCTCCCGACCAGTGGTTTCAGTTTGTGCCCGTGCAGACCGCCCGCGAGGAGTGAGAGGAATAATTTTGAATGGAAAGCCCAGGGCGGCCGGCGCAGTGTTCTCCTCCGAAGCCCTGGCGAAGGAGGGCTGACGCGCCCTTCCCACGAGAACGATGGGCTGGCGCAAGCGCGAAGCGCCCCTTGTTGGTAGGGCCGGGCAGTCCCTTGCCCGCCGTCGCATGTAGCGGGAGAAGTCGGCGGTCAAGGGACTGACGCGCCCTACCCATCGTAAACAAGCTGGCGCATGCGGGAAGCGTCCATTGGGTTGGTATGGGTGCAGCCCACCTTCGCCATGGCTATGGAGGACACATCCCTTGCCCGCCGTCGCATGTAGCGGGAGAAGTCGGCGGGTTGTGAGTTCCCTCACCCAAGAAGCTGACTCCAGTTCCTCACCCTTTTTTAATCACACCTTCACAAGGCAGAGGGAATTTTTCTGCTTTGGAAAAACCTGCAAGGCCGACTATCGTGTCCGCATGCGATCATTTCTCTTTCTGCTGCTGTTTCCCGTCCTGGCTTTGGCAAGAGATGTGGCTCAACCTCCTTTGCCCACCATCACCCTGAAACTCGATTCGCATGCCCTGAAGGCCGAAGTGGCGGATGAGGCGCACGAGCAGGTGATGGGTCTTATGTTTCGCGAATCTTTGGACGACGACGCCGGGATGCTTTTTGTGATGCCACGTGTTGGTCCCGCTTCATTCTGGATGAAAAACACACTGATCCCCCTCTCCATTGCGTATATCAGCCCGGCAGGAGTGATTTTGGAGATCCATGACCTTGAACCCCATGTTGAGAAGCCCGTGAGCAGCCGCTTTCCAAATATTGCTTTCGCCTTGGAAGTCCGAAGAGGCTGGTTCTCAGACAAAGGAATTTTGCCTGGCACTAAAATCTCAGGTCTCCCTGCTCCTACTTCACGGAACTAAGGCGGTTTTATTCCAAACACACAAGTTGAGATAGGTCTAAAAGTCGGGCACCCCGGCGATGTGCCCCTACCAAATAAGCGGTAAGGACGGATCGCCGAGCCGACCGTTGAATGCACACGCTTCTTATCGAACCCGAATCATGCTCCATGTTCCGCTATATTAAAGGCGAATTGAGACAAGACGCGGAAGGGCAAAAAAATCAGCCCGGTCATTTCTGAACCGGGCTGATTTTAAACCAACAATGAAAAGTGATTCTAGGAGCTTGGAGGAGGGGGTTCATCAGGATCACCACCGCCGCCGCCATCTCCATCTCCATCTCCGCTGCCTCCACCACCACCGCCGCCACCGAATTGGGCTCCGACGTTGTTGATGCCTTGGTCGCCACTGAAGAAAGGATTTGTGTCAATACCTGCTGCTAGTGGCGAGGAATTTACGGACCAGTTGTTAAGAAGTGAGGAGTAGAGATTATCACCGAGGTTCATGGCGTAGGCCACGTTGTCGTTAACCAGTTGGGTGTCGAGGGCTTTGGCGGCGTTGGCCGCTTCTTGAGATGGAGCGCTTCCACCATCCACGGGAACTGAGTTTTTCCCATCATACACATAAGCGGGAGCGCCGGCACCTGAGTAAAAGGCAAGGTAGTTGCTGCGTAGGCGGCGCACTTTCTCATCAAGAGTTTTTTCTTCGAGACGATTTGTGCCCACACCAATCAAGGATGCCACGGTGGTGGGGGACAAGCTTGCTCCGCCTGCATTGATAATTGCACTGACAATTTCGTAATCGAGATTGGGGGATCCGCCTGCGGCGATGTTCCTTTTGACGGCGGCTGTTCCAATCGCGGCTGCCTGACTCGGGTTGGTCTTTGCTGCAGAAGCTGCGATGGTCGCCAACTCGTTCCCGCTTTTGCCCTCAAACATGGCGGCAATCGCGCCATTGACGGTGAGCTTGTCGGGGCGGATGGAATCATCGCGCTGATCCAAGTTGGGGTTCACCAGAATGCCGACTTGGTTTTGGTAAGCCGCAGCAATTCCTGGAAGCATTCCCACATCATCAGAGGTGTCCCTCGATAGAGATTTGTTAAAATTCAACGGAACAAAGTTCATCGCAAGGCCTGCTTCCAAGCTCAAAGCAAGCAGGGTGATCGCCGCTGAGAAAATGATTTTCTTCATAATCTCAAAGTAGGTTGACTGTTCATCCCGTGTCAAGGATAGATTGACTGCTCGTGTGACAAATTCGTAACAAAAGAAAATTTTCCAGATGGCACGGTCCAAGCTAAATTTAGACCACAAAATGACATGACTGCGAATATACACTGTATTGACAATCCTGGCTTGAAGAGGTCTAGAGCGGCCGGATTTTCCTTAATCGAGCTACTGGTTGTTGTCGCCATAATCGCCCTGATGATGAGTCTCCTTTTGCCCGCCCTTTCGGGATGGGGGAGTTCTGCCGGCCGTCGCGGCGCGGTGACCATGGTTATGAACACGTTGGAACAGGCGCGGGTGGCGGCTTTGGAGAGCGGGCAGACGGTTTATGTGGGATTTGCGCCGGCCAATTTCCCGGACCCCGACATGAGATACTCCGGCCTGATGGTCTTTCGCGAGGGCACTGAGGAGGAAGTCAACCAAGGCAAACCCTACGTGATATTGAAACGTTGGACGCGGCTGCCCAAGAATGTTGCTTTCAAAAGGGTGGACTCCAGTCTTGTGCCGACCGGTGCCTCTGCGGGACAACAATTTCCTGAACTTGCCGGCCTGGTCGGCACCGCGCACGCCGGCGCGACAACATTTCCAGTGGTTGCTTTTAATAGCTCCGGCGTTGTGGAGGGTGGATCAAATCCGCTTCAAGTTTTCCTCTACGAGGGCTATTTTGCAAACGGTCAGGACAATTTCACCCGGAACGCCGCCGAACAAAGCTCATCGGCCGGCCTTTTCGAAAAAATAACGATCTCGCGCTACACGGGACGCGTGCAACTCGATGTGACAGGAACCTGACGGTTTTTTCAGACAGGATTTCCATGATTTTCAGGATGAACAGGATTCTCGCAACATCGGAGCACCCGAAGGGGGGCTCCCCCTCGATCCTTTTGCAAAAAAATCCTTTTAATCCTGAGAATCCTGTCAAAATTTCAGCCTTCAGCCTCATCGAAGTGGTGCTTGCGCTTGCTGTCGTTGCTTTTGCTATCACGGGGATCATGGGACTTTTTCCGGTGGCGCTCAAATCGGCACAGGAAAGCCAGCGGGAAACCCGGGCCACCTTCATTGCCCAACAAATTTTTAACGACCTCAAAGCCAGCCCCCGCACCAACTTGCTCATAGCGACCGGCACGAACCTGCTGGATTCAGGTAGCTTTGTGTCGCCAAGACCCTCCTTCACCAACTCCTGGTCAAACACCGTCAGCTTCGATCTCAGCGGTGCGCCCATCGCGGCTGGAACCGACCCCAAGGCCATTTACCTGGTCTCGGTCTCTTCCACCCCCAACACCCCCGCATCCGGCCTGGCCCGGGTTCAGGTCGATGTGGAAACACCCGCCCAAGCCGCCTCTGCCAACCGTTCGAAATACACCTTCGTCACCCTCATGCAGCAATGAAGGAATTTTTTGACAGGATGACAGGATTTTCAGGATTAACAGGATTATGATTCAGGACAATAGAACGGAAGAAATCATAGGTGCTGCCATGGCGGTTCATAACGAATTTGGACCCGGTTTTCTTGAATCCGTTTATCGGAATTCTCTGATGATTGAGCTTGGGGAGCGCAACATTAATGCGCAGGCAGAAATGCCAATTCCGGTTTATTACAAAAATCAGATCGTTGGGGATTTCATTGCGGACATTATTGTTGATGGGAATCTGATCCTCGAACTGAAAGGCACGAAGGAGCACCATGACTCCCACGAAGCTCAACTCGTCAATTACCTCAAAGCCACAAACACTCCGGTCGGCCTTCTGCTCAATTTCGGAATGCCGAGTCTCCTCATCAAGAGAAAGTATCAGAAGTGCCTGCCCCCTCAAAATCCTGTCCATCCTGATAATCCTGCAAATCCTGTCAAAAATTCCGCCTTCAGTCTGATCGAGCTTCTTGTGGCCATGGCTGTCCTCTCTCTCCTGGTGGTCATGATGCTCGGTCTGGTGGATTCTGCTACGAAACTTTGGCGGGATAGTGAAAATCGTGTGGATGCTTACCGCGAGGCCAGAGCGGCTCTCGGTATCATGTCCCGCGACCTGCGGAATGTCGTCGCCACAACCAACACCAATCTTTTTCTACTCAACGCGGACGGCGCCTTCGGCAAGACCCCTGCGGGGGCAGAAACCAATGCCAACCGGGCTGGAGCGGCCTTTTTCCTCTCGGCCCTTCCAGTGAACGCCCAGGAATCAGGAAAAAACCGCAGCGACATTTGCGAGGTGGGGTATTTCCTCGCGTTTGAGCGGGTCCGCGGGGCGACCAACTCGGCAATGACACTGAATCTGTATCGTCATTTTCGATCAAGTGACACCACCTTCTCAAATCTCATCACCACCAACCTGTTCTCTGATTCTGCCGTGGGAGTCGCGGGTGAGGAACTCCTCGCCCGCAATGTCCGTGAGTTCAAGGTCACTCCGTACGCCTTCAGCAACAACGCCTACGTGCCGTTCATTCCCGGCACCAACAAATCCATGCCCGATCTTGTCGAACTCACGGTGACGGCCGTCAATCAGGATGCCGCCAAACGTTTCACGTCCAAAACCGATTGGACCAGTCTCAATCCTCCCGAATCCCTCACCAACGCCCAGCAAACGTTCACCACCCGCATCCGCCTCAACCAGCCATGAAAAATATTTTTCGACAGGATGACCGGATTGGCAGGAGAAACAGGATTTCCGGCAGTGAAAATATCGATTGCAGCCTGCACAAAAACCCAGTGAGTGCGGAGGACAACGCCCCCGCTATGCCATTCAAAATTCAAAATTCAAAATTCAAAACTCGAAAGGCCTCCTCCCTCATCACTTCGCTTCTTGTCCTGGTCGTCCTGTCAACGATCGTCGTTGCCTTTATGCAAAGCATGAGCATCGAGCGGTCTGTGGCGAGGAGTTTAAAAAATACTTACGTGGCTGAAATTGCCGCCAATGCAGGTCTTGAACAATTTGTTCGTACACTGGGTGTTGCTACAAACTTTCATTACGCTGTTGGAACGGAGCTGATCTCGGGAACAAACAGGGGATCGGTGCTATTGTTGAAGCAGCAGGGCACAACTAATGTGCTTTCGACAAATCGTCTATATACTGGAGGAGCATCAGGAGCAGATGCACAAATTCGTCTGGGCCCAGACACCGCTCTCCAAGTCAAATTTGTTGATCTCACAAATTCAAGCGGCGAGATAATCTCCCGGTATGCGTTTTGGGCTGAAGATGAGTCCTTCAAACAAAATATTGCCCTGCACTCAGGAACTTCGCGCACAAACTCCGGTCTAACCAATGTTTCACAAATTCCATTATATGAGCGAAACATGCAGGCTTGGCCAACCAATGCTTACAGTACGGAAATTGCGGAGATACACAATGCAGGACTGACAGTAACCACCGCCAATCAGGTTTCATCCGTTGCAAACCTTACGAACAAAATTAATGAATTTGATTACACTTTTGCTACTCAGCACGCTTTATTGACACCTGAAGGCCACCCGCGGTTGTCATTGCAGAGGCTGAAAGAATATGTTGATGGCCCTCCTGGTTTGCCGCTCAATCAAGGACCCACTTCCCAAAGGGTGCAATTGGTCAAACAATTATTGAATGAGGGAGGAACAAATGCTCCATCCCAGATCAACCCATGGGGATACGGAAGTTTTTCTTTCCTTACCAACGCGTATTCCGTCCAGGAGTCCCGCCAGCTTGTTGCCAATATCATTGACTATATTGACGAGGATTTGATTCCAACAACGGACGGATCAGCTGGAAATCAACCAACGAATTTGGATATTACCGCTGGCTCAAAAATTGCCAACAATGCGACATCAATCTTCGCAACAACAATCCCACCATCATTTCTTGGCCAGGAGGCTAGAGCCAGATCGAACGGAGCTATCATTTCTATCATTGGCCACCCCTTTATCACCTATGTTGGCTCGGGATTCATCATTAACTCTGGCGGCAATCCTATCAACTCAACGCGAATCATGGGGTGGATGCAAATTGTGAACCCATATGAGGGCCAACTCGATTGGAAAATTGGATCAGCAGATGGATATTTTGTAGACTTTCAAGTGGGCCTCTCGGGAACTGTGTCGGGGGGATCACGTGGTGCTACTCCACAAGCAACAGGGGCGTCTGGGTATTTCCTCAGTCATGGCCTAGCGCAAATATCAGGCTATTCAGGCGCTGTTGGGGAATCTCACCAGGGGCGCACATTAAATGGGCGTGCAAAAGTTATGTTTCCAAGGGAGTGGCATGCAAGTGGATTCGACTTGGCCAATGGCTGGTACACTATCAACTCTCCGGCAATCACTATTGCAAATTTTACGCAGCAAATCGAGGTTTGTCGCCTGATTTACCGCGTGAATGGTCAAAGATACATTGTGCAAGATCTCGGAGCCCTGGAATCATTGCCACGCACTTACTCTCCTACTACAGCAACATTTGGTGTCGCGGCGAACATTAAACATCCCTATGGCCAACAAGACTGGCACTTTGTTGGGGACCCAAGAATTAACTACATGACGAACAACTGGAGTCTGACCCAAACCACTGGCGTGGCGAATGGACCTGTTTCGGCCAGTTCCGGTCATAACATCTACACACTGCCAGCAAATCCGATGAAGGATGGCCAGCAAAGTATGGCGGACACCGGTACTTGGTATTCAGGAGCCAGCGTTACAAACCACTTTCCCAGATTTGTACAAGGCTACAGGCCAAGTCTCCCGGCGAGCCAGCCAGCAATGCTGAGCTACAATGAATTTGGTTTTATCTCAACGGGAAGACCGTGGCAGACGCTGAGGTTGTATGGTTCAAGTTCGGCCACAAACACGGACTTCGCCGATTGGAGAATTGCTGAATACGTGGATATCGGCGCTATTCCATCAAGCACGAATTCCATGAACAGCACTATCGTTGAGGGTCAGATAAATATTAACTCTCAAAAGCCTGCTACCCTAGCCGCACTTTTAGGGAACATCCCCTCGCTGGCAAATGCCCCTCAAATGGCTTCGAACATCACAGCTCTCGCTACAAATACAATGCTCCGACCCACTGATATTGTCGGTCTTACGAATGCTTTTGGCCCTGTTGTCACAAATTCTCTCACCTTGGATTTTGGCATGGAGCGTCTATATGGGCAGATCGCTCCAGCGATGGGTGTTCACAGCTCCCGATTCACCGTGTATTGTCTTGGCCAAGCCATGCAATCAGGGACTCCAAAATCAACCTATTTGCTGCAAGCCCTCGTTGAAATGCGGCCTGTTGCCATTAATGGGAACATTAGACTCCAACCTTTTATTCTATCCACCAAAAAAATAAACTAACTACTCGCAAAAATGAAACTACAACCAAACCTTTTGGCTTCTTTTGTGGCCTTAATCAGCCTTATTGCTCCCTCTCAGGCGCAAACTCCACAGGAATTGATGATTGCGCAAGCAGGAGGGCTCAAATTGCTTAGCGTAGTTGTGGAGGAGGTCACTCTTCCGAATTCCCAGCAAAAGTGGCTTAAACTTATTTGCTCATTTTCAACTGAAAAAGCATGGACGGATTCGATTTCATTAAATTACGAGGCGGTGGTGTCAGAACCTGAAACGTCATCCAAACGACTACTGACGGGTGGTGTCTCCTACATCAACATCCCCAAAGGAACCAATACCGCGATCATGTATCTGACCCCCAACACACTGGCCCGTTTCGGAAAGCCCCAGATGCTCAGTGTTTTTGCCTATCGTGGCGACCAACCTGTAGGTGAAACCATCATGGCTGGCTCGGAGACAATTCCTCTTGAAGAAAAGGCATCTTTCTCAAGGTTTGATGGAGCTATTCAAAACGTCAGGTTTACCCCATGGTTGCTTCTCGACTACGGCAAAACCCCCGATCTCGCCACTGTGAATTAATATTTATTTCGCTCCAAATTGCCTCTGCGCCCGCTAAAAATGTTGTCTGATAAATAGGCATTTCAAAAAATCAAGTGAAAAAATGTAAAAGATTTGTAACCCAATTGCCATTGGAATTGCAACCTAGTGTCAACACACTAAATATCGAATTGGCAGCGACCAACAGTCCGTATCTTAAACAACAATGATCCCACCTTACAATTTATGAAAAAAATCATCAATTCTGCCAAAAGTATTGGATTCCCACCGAGCATTACCAGTCTCACAAAATATCGTCCTTTCATGGCGCTTGCGTATTTGTGCTTCGTTTTTCTTTTCCTTCAAGCGGCATCTCCTACCGCTCACTCCCAGGTTAGTGTGCCATATGGTCCGGAGATTTTTGAACTAGGGCAAGGTCAGTGGACGGCATTCAGCGTCGCCGGGAACAGGAATTGGACGCGCTCCTCCACAACATTGCCAGCAAATTCATTCATGGAGATCAACAGCTTCAATGGCGACGTTCCTTCCAATGACTGGTTGATTTTAGGGCCTTTTGATTTCTCTGGCGTATCCAATCTTGTTTCTCAATTCTCAGTCCAAAGGGCTTTTGATGGGGATGAGAATGAAATGAATCTTAAGGTTTCTTCGAATTACTCTGGAACCGGAGATCCATCTCTCGCCACATGGACGACAGTCCCATTTACCAAGCCTGCGACAGTGTCCTCAGGCTCCGGCCAGTTTTTCTCCAGTGGTTCAGTCTCCTTGCCCGCTTCCATATCAGGCTTGAATGGCGTCTACATTGCTTTCCATCACAACCCGGCGTCATTAAATCCAACATCAAGATGGAGGATAGATAATTTCCAACTTCTCTCTAGCGTTCAACCATTGCTCACTGTCACATGTCCTTCAGGTTCAATCAACGAGGGACAATCCGCGACTGGGACTGTTACACTTCCTGAAGCTGTTGCCGAAGATGTTTTTATTACGATTACAAGTGCCGACCCATCAGAAATTCTCGTTGATGGGGAGGGAACTGGGGCTGCTGCTTCCACGTCAGTCGTCATCTTCTCTGGTTCCACATCAGCGGACTTCAGCATCGAGGTGCCTCTTGATGGTGTGGTTGACGAAGACCAAGAAGTTCAAGTTGTGGCAGAGGCTGTTGGGTATGAGTTTGGGCAACTTGCTATTCTTTCTCGCAATATCGATCTGCCAAGTGCTGCACTCACTGAAAGCGGTTACTCCCAGGACTTCCTAGGATACACAAGTGCGGAAACTCCCCTCCCTTTGGGGTGGTCAGCTGTCGGCCCAGACCTGACTTATGATGGTGATTTTGGTACTGGAACGACCGGTGGCTTCCGTGGAAATGCCTCCGTTTTCGGCTATCAACACACCGGGACCACTGGTGATCTCCAACAAATTCTTACCCTGAGAAATGAAACGGGGGCAGAGATTAACAATCTGACTATCAGCTATGTTGGAAGATTGGCGCGTGCAGATCAAGGGCGCTCCCCTGCTTACGCTGTTACCGTAAATGGGCAGGTTGTAGGGGGGTTGGCATACACAACGGCTCCGAGCGGCGGAGGAGATGGCACCCTTCGCGAGGAATCAATCTCGGGGCTTGCCATTGCCCCCAACCAAGTATTCACAATCGTTTGGGCCTCCCAGCGAGGGGCAGGCTCTGGGTCTTCCAAACAAATTGGAATCAGCAATGTCAATGTTGCCGTAGGTGCCTCCCAATTTCCTCCAACATTGAGTGGTGTATCCATTCCCGCAGGGTCAATTGGAGAGAACGAGGCGCAACTAAATTCAGAAGTTACCTCAGATGGTTCTGCAGCGATAATTTCTCGAGGTTTTGTTTATTCAATCGCCTCACTGAACCCGAATCCTGAAATTGGTGGAGCAAACGTCACCGTAGTCACAGACTCGGAAGCGCAAGTCGGCCCGATGACGTCAACAATTAGCGGACTGGTTTCTAACACGGTTTATTCCGTCAAATCATTCGCAACAAACTCTGAGGGAACATCTTACAGTGGGGTTCAAACATTCAGTACGTTGGAGCCAGCTCTGCTTTTCAACGGAAATTACTCACAAATTTTTGATGCTTTTGAGGGGACTGTTCCTCCTTCATGGAGGGCAATTTCTAGTGCTGGAATTCAGGGTTATGTGGGCACCTGGGGTTCAGGGACTGCTGGTGGATTCCTAGGTGGTCAAAGTGCTCCTGGTGTGCTGGGCTATCAGCACACAGCCAGCACTGGGGCGCTAACTGTCACTCTTCGTCTGGTGAATAACACCGGGGCGGAACTCAACGAGCTTTTCATCAGCTATCTTGGTCGCGTTTCAAGAATCTTAGAAACGCGCATTCCTACTTGGACTGTTTCAGTGAATGGCACTGCTATCCCGGAATTGGCCTACTCAACTGATAACATGGCTGGTCCTGAAGGAGTCCCTGGCGATATGTCGATCTCATCGGCAGTCACAGGTCTCGCAATTGCTGCGGGGGAAGAATTCTCAATCACATGGGTTTCAGATCGTGGCATTGATGCCGGTTCGTCACGCCAGATTGGTTTAGCTGACGTCGTTGTTTCAACATCAAATCCTGCTAATGAACCAGTCATCTCTGGTGATCTCGTTATCACGGGAATTGTTGGTTCGCCGATCACTCCTTACCAAATCATTGCCAGTGGATCTCCAACTTCTTATGGAAGTGGGGCTCTTCCTGACGGGTTGTTTCTTAATGAAGAAACAGGAGTTATCTCCGGTATTCCTTCCGGAGTATCCACGGGTGTGATTGTTCAAATTTCTGCGACAAACGGAAGCGGAACTGGGACGGCCGATCTGGCGATCAATATTGAACAGGACACTGCCACCTTCGCTTTTTGGAGTGGCGGTTTGCCTGCAACGCCTGAATTGGTTGAAGCCTATGCGATTGGGGGTGCCTCCGGGCCGCTTGAAGCAGGGGAAGCCCCGGTGGTGGCTGTTGAAGGTGGTAACCTCACTCTCACGGCCATTGTGAGAACAGATGACCCTGATCTCACCATTGTGGGTGTCGCGACCGCAGATTTAGCAGTGGCGTTCACATCAACGGACGTCACGAGCACCACGGCGGGAGTGAACCAGGATGGCGTCCCAGCCGGCACGGAGCGTCGGAAATACAGCGTGCCCATCGGCAGCGGAAGCAAAAAATTCCTGCGCTTGAACACGATACTGGCCGAGTGATCATCCTTTGAGAAATTGAGGCTTCCCTGAGCGGAAACGTTCCGCTCAGGGAGAGATCTCGATTCTCACTGCCATAGCGCTCGGAGATCACGATCCACCGGAGGCGTGATTTTGAGGTGGCGCGTGAGGAGAAAAAATCAGCCGTCCACCAATCAAGTCAACCGAAGTCTTGGCAAACGAGGACTTATGCGATTAGCCGGGAAGGAAATCGGCATCCCCTCTCGATTCCTCTGTGGAGAGGCACAGGGCATTTCGAAAGAAGAAACATGTTCCATGTTCCTCCATGATGAAGGAAAGGCTTAGCGTTTGGAGAATTGGAAGCGCTTGCGGGCTCCGGGTTGACCGGATTTTTTGCGCTCTTTCATTCTTG
Organism: Terrimicrobiaceae bacterium; assembly: GCA_041738805.1. GTDB lineage: Bacteria > Verrucomicrobiota > Verrucomicrobiia > Chthoniobacterales > Terrimicrobiaceae > JAJTZA01. The sequence goes on from JBGSPC010000068.1 coordinate 69,017, forward strand.
GGTCACGAGTGACAAGGCCCTCGGCGCGCAGGGGCACCCGAAGATTTTCATCCGACTGAATGAGAGCACGGCTCAGGGCCAGGCGCAAGGCACCGGCTTGACCATTGATCCCACCACCTGAGGCCTTGACCTCGATATCAAATCCATGGATGGCATTGGCGATCTCCAGCGGGCGGAGGATCGTGTTTTGCATGGAAAGGCTTGGGAAATACTCGATGAAGTCCTTGCCGTTGACTTTGATGGTTCCGGTTCCGGGTTGCATGCGGATGCTGGCGACAGCAGTTTTGCGGCGGCCGGAGGCGATGATATTTTCAGTGGCGGTCATAGAAAAAGAAATCAGATGGTTTTCGGATTTTGGGCGGTGTGGGGATGCTCGGTGCCGCGATAAACTTTGAGTTTGCGATACACGGTGCTTCCAAGGCGGTTGTGCGGGATCATTCCCTTAACAGCCCGTTCGATGAGGAGTTCCGGACGGCGCGCCTTGCGGGCTTGGAATGTCTCGGATTTGTGGCCGCCCACATATCCTGAGAAACTGGTATACACCTTCTGGATGTTTTTTTTGCCGCCGACTTGAACCTGCTCGGCATTGATGACAATCACAAAATCACCGGTGTCCACATGGGGAGTGAAGATGGCTTTATTTTTGCCGCGCAGAAGGTTTGCGGCTTTGACGGCCACGTGGCCAAGGTGTTGCCCTGCGGCATCGATCACCCACCAGTCGCGTTTGACGTCGGTGGCTTTTGCTGAAAATGTTTTT
>JBGSPC010000193.1:0-2932 GCA_041738805.1 Terrimicrobiaceae bacterium
CCGAGGCAAGATCGAACGCAGTGGTTTTTTGGTGATAGAAACCGTTTATCATGGTGTCCTTTCAGAGTTACGGGCCACATACGTGTGGCAGGATTTGCTTTTTCCGGTCCGATGGGCCGGAGGGATTGCGGGAAGGCCCGCTCAAAAATTATTTCCGGGCGCAATACGCCCTGGAAATCAGGACAGCTGAGGCGGGTAATCGATTGCCCTCACCGGTGAATCCGGGAGAAGCGGTACCGATTCGGCAAGTCTGAATGACTGCGTGAGGCAACAAACCATGCGATGACATTCAACAATCGCCGGTGCGTGGGAATGGTCAGCCATGTGGGAACAGGGGGCTTGGGAATCGTCGCCCTCGGAAGGTAGTCCGGAATGATCCGCGTGATCCAGACAACACGGATCGTTCGCCGCGATCCGAATGTGCCCGTAGGCATCCAGCCCTTGAGCGAACACAAGCAGGCAAAACGCCAAAATCCAAAATCCACGGGGGTGGAGCATGGAGTATTTGTAAAATAGCCTGCCGTCCTTGTCAACCCTGCCTATCTTCGAGTTCCTCCCAGCCATCAGCTGTAAACTCCAGCTTCCGCTCCATTTTCTTTTGCACCTGCTGGAGCATGTTGCGCGCAATTATATCCCCAACCTGTTCAAGTTTGATGCAGGCAGTGATGAGTTCCTGGCATCGAAGGGCCTCCGACGCAGTCAGCTTCCGGGCAGTGACTTTTGCAAGATAGAGTTTAATGGACGAATGCCAGCGATCCAAACGGTCGTCAAGCGACGCCAGATGCTCGATCTGCCCGGGGGTGGCCTGACGGAAGAGTTTCATGACTTCCCCGAGCATATACTCAACGGTCTCGCAAACCCGTACCACCTCCCGGCTCGCATTGGCAAGCGCTTGTGAAGGGGATTTTCCCGGGCGTCGATCCACACAGCGTCCAATAGTACGGTGTGCGGGATGATCGGGCTTCCCCGATCGTTCCGATGGATTTGGGCGACCACCATTTCCACCGCCACATGCCCAAGTTGCTCTGGACGGTAGTCCAGGCCGGGTTCGAGGCAATTTTCTGAACGGACCAGCCACCCGAGGGCCGGAGGTTGAACGTTCGATATCATCCGTGCCACATCTCCTATCCAATTCTCAGCAACAAGCAGGACTTCCGCTTTGCTGAATTCCAAAAATTTTTCAACAACGGGAGTGCGGTTCAGCCGCCCCCCGGTAAGAGTGATATTCGGCGGCATGATCACCTGGAGGCTTGGGAACGTCGACCCGAGGGAGGCGTTCAAACTTTGAATGGATTCATGCCCGCGGGAAAGCCATTGGCGGAATTTGCGGTTGTAATAAAATGGTATTCGGCCTCCCGCGCCGGAGAAACCGGTGGCAAATAGAATTGCCGGCACTTCGGTTTCCTCCAGAAATTGCTTCCAAAGGGCCACGGAGGGTGGATCGGAAACAGGATCAGACGGGGTGCCCAGATCGGCTTCGGCGCTTCCATGCGACATCCGGAAAAGATCGCTTTCATTCCGGTATTTTGCCTCGAGGTATCGCTTCCAGAGTGAATCTCCGCTGATCAAATAATTTGGAAAGAAGCGTGCATCGGTGAAGCGCAGGCCGGGTTCGACAGAGCCGGAGAGCATGATCACAAAGGGCAAAATCATCGTGACGGCACCGATTGCCAGAATGCCATAGAAGCTCAGGTAAAGGGCCTGGACTTTTGCAGAGCGCTCAGCGACGGGTGAAAAAAACATAATCAGCGATTCTCCCGGATGGTTGCAGCAGCCCGGTTGTTCATTTGGCTGTTTTGAATTCCATGCGGCTGAGGCGTCTGAGTTGAACGACGGTGAACCCAAGCATCATGCTCCCGATGATCCACGACATCGCCGTCGCTCCTCCGAAGTTCAGACGGGCAAAGGCCTCAAAGAACACGAGCAATGCGGCCACCTCGGTCCCTCCGTTGGGTCCGCCACCGGTCATAATCAGGATATTTGCCGAGGATTGCAGCGCCGCTGCGACGGCCCCGATAAAGTTGATAAAAATCAGCGCCTTCAATCCCGGCAGGACGACGCTGCCTATTTTTGTAAAAAAACCGGCCCCGTCAATTTCCGCAGCCTCGAATTGTTCCTCGGGGATCGTCTTGAGAGCAGCAAGGTAGATGAGGCATCCCGGGCCCGTTGCAGCCCAGATTCCAGGGATCACGCAGGTGAACATTGCGAGCAAGGGATCCTGGGTCCATGCATTCCGTGCCTCGAAGCCCAGGAGGCGCAAGAATTGGTTCAACACCCCTTCGCCATCAAAAAGCGCTCCCCAAAGGAAAAAGACGGCCGTGCCGCTAAGCACAGCCGGAAGGTAATACAAAGTTCGAAAGAGCACCTTGTGCTTTGGAATCAGATGGAGCAGAAAAGCCAGGATAATAGGTGCCGCAAACCCGAAGGTCAGCATCAAGGCCGAGAAATACGCGGTTACCATCAATGATCGCCAGAAGCCTGCGTTGAAAAGGACATTGGCAAAGTTGTCCAATCCAATAAATGCCGAAGGCAGGATGATCTGATAATCGAGAAAAGCGATTACGGCCCCGCGTACGAGCGGCAGATACTCCCAGACAACCGTCAAAGCTGCTGCAGGCAAGAGGCAAAGCCACGGCGTCCAGGAAATTCCCGCGACTGGCCGGGAGACTGCGGGGGAGGAAGCCATAAAGCTCCGGACAAAAAAGAAGATTGCCCCGGAAAACGCCAGAGCCATCGCTCCCACAACCCATGCTGTGATCATCCGGCGGAAAGCCATCCGTTCCGGTTCGATATACCCGACCATACGCTCATTGGTGCGCACAGCAGCACGCCCGAGGATGGCGCCGATTTCCGATCGAACGGCTTCAAGATCTCCCCGGTCCCAGGCGGCGCGAATGCTGCGGCTGAGAAGGATTTCATCGAGCGGATAAGT
>JBGSPC010000203.1:0-59240 GCA_041738805.1 Terrimicrobiaceae bacterium
AGCACAACCTGCGTGACGTGGTCTCGCATGAAATTCCGAAGGATGCGGGAGGTGTATTGGCTGGAAGCCAGCGCCAACGTCATCAACACCATCGAAAATGTGACGCCCACCACGGTCATCATCGAGCCGGCGATCGTGGACAACACCCCGCGTGCGCCCGCTGCGCTGGAGCCAAACAGTCGCGGCCAGCGGGACATCCACTCCTGACTACCGGCGGTGTCCACTTGAATGAAGGCCGACGCGATCACAATGCTCCCCGTCACAATCAGCGTAGGCAAAAACCAAAAGCTCCCCCACAGAGTGTTCCAGAGATGTTTGAGCTTGTGCATGGTTCAACCTTCCATCAGCGGAATTCGGCCTCAAAGTTCTTTGCTGATGGCTTGCAATTCTTTCAGCCGCTCCTTGCTGACTGTCGGATAACTCATCCCGAGTTCCTTCATGGTATCGAGGATGATCTGTGAGATGATTAACCGGGCATTTTTCTTGCAGTCGGCGGGAACGACATACCAGGGTGCCTCAGCGGTGCTGGTCGCGTTCAGACACGCCTCATACGCTTTCATGTAGTCATCCCAGCGCTTCCTCTCGCAAACGTCTGCGAGGTTGAACTTCCAGTTCTTGTCCGGCTCATCGATTCGGTCCTGAAACCGTTTTCGTTGTTCATCCTTCGACAGGTGGAGAAAGAATTTGATGATCCGGGTTCCATTGCGGTGGAGATGCGCCTCATGGTCCACGATGGAACGATAGCGCTCCTCCCAAATGGCCTGGTCTTCGATCGAACCTGCGGGCAACCCCTGGCTTAGCAGGATTTTCGGATGAACACGAACGATCAGCACTTCCTCGTAATAGGACCGATTGAAAATTCCGATCCGCCCGCGTTCCGGCAGGCGGCAGGTGGTGCGCCAGAGGAAATCGTGTTTCAACTCTTCGGTGCTCGGTTGTTGAAAACTGAACACCTGACAGCCCTGCGGATTAACACCCGACATGACATGCCGGATGGCCCCATCCTTGCCAGCGGCGTCCATAGCCTGAAAAACGAGCAGGATCGCATAACGATTGGACGCGTAGTGCAGGCGTTGCAGTTTGCTCAATTCCTCAACGCCCTCATCGAGTTGTTTGTGATAGTGTTTTTTCGACTTGAAGAAGGGTTTCACTTTCGTCTGGCACTTACTAAGATGGAACTCTTCTCCAGGCACCACCTGGAAGTCTGCTGAATTGATTTTCATAATGTTCCTTTCTGTCAGGAATGCGGCGGCAAACAGTCAGGATGACTCTTTTGGTTTCCATGTCGACATTCTGTCACTTGGCTATGGGGTGTTGTTCGCCATTCTCAGGAATGGGAGTGACCTTTCATGCTGCACGATAAGCAGCGAGGTACGCGGATGCTGTGGGGTTTTTACCCCATGAGCAGGTTGTTTATGTGCCGGGGTCTTACTTGGATGTCCCCCGAACCTCAGCTTGCGCTGCGCAAACGCAAGCACCAAACACGCAGACGCAGCTTGAGAGATAAATCCACATGAGGAAAGCCACGATGCCGCCCAAGGCGCCGTAAACAGCGTTGAAGCTACTGAAGTGAACCATGTAAAGCAGAAGCAGCCATTCGCAAAGCCAGATCAGGAGCGTCGCTGTCAGCGCGCCGGTCCAGACTTCGGAAAACCGGGTGGCCCGGCTGGGAGCCAGCTTGAAAATCATGATCAGCCCGTAGAACAAAACAGGCCACGGAATGATCTGGAAAATCATGGCGAACATCCAACCGGGAAATCCGAGTCCCGTGGTGAGCCATTCCCGGAACATCCGTGCCATCCCGGGCAGCAAAATGCCGATCAACACGGCGCTCACCGTGATGCCGACCAGGGCAAGGCTTTTCAACGGCAACTTCCACCAATTGTAAGCCTTGGAATGCCAGACGCGGTTCGTGGTCCGAATCAACATGCCCAGCGGAAAAGGTCTTAACTGGTCGCTGCAGGCGCTGCGTGGCCAGATAGGTGTCCTCCAAATCTTCGAGATGTTCGAGGATCGCCTCGCGGGCATAAAAAGTCTTAGTCCTTCCGGTCAGCTTGGCCAGTCGGTCAAGACGCTTCTCGGTATCGGTGTCGAGTCGGATGGCTAACATGCCTGCAATCTGTCGCTGCTGTACACGTATAGCAAGCCGCAACTCCTTTGCGTCATAATTGATGGTCTTGGCAGCAGGAAGCCTCAAATCCGACGAGCGCAATTCAGGGAGCGTGATTAAGAAGAAAGCTACCATTGCCAGGAAATCCTGAGAATCCTGTTAATCCTGTCTAAAGAATTTCTTTATGCTGTGAAATCCAGAAACAGGCTCCCTGTTCCTCTACTTCGCGCGGATCGCAGGAAATTTGGATTCCGGACGGTTTTTTGTGACGGCTTGGAGGCGTTCGATGTCTTTGGGGCCAAGCGTTTTCCATTCGCCGGTGCGGAGGTTCGCGAGCTTCACGGTTCCGATACGGATTCTGACAAGGCGCTTCACTTCAAATCCGAGGCGGTAAAACATGAGCCGGATCTGGCGCTTGAGTCCTTGGGTTAGTACCACTTTGACGCGGGACTTCCCCAGCATGCGGACGGATTCCATGCGGGCCCGGCCACCCTCGATCACAAATCCTCGTTGGAGCTTGGGAATGAGGGCCTGATCAAAGTCGGATTCCAGGCTGACATCATATTCTTTTTCCACCTTTCGGGTGGGGTGGGAGAGTTTTTGAGCGAGGTCCCCATCATCGGTGAGCAACATGAGCCCCTCGCTGTCTTTATCGAGCCGTCCAATAGGAAAGAGGCGTCGAAAATGTTCCGGAAGGAGATGATAAATGGTCTCGCGTCCCCGTTCATCGGCGCGGGTGCTCAGGTAGCCGACCGGTTTGTTGATGGCGACGACGGTGAGGGTTTTGGGTGGGGCGATCCTCCGGCCTGAGACCCGGACATCGTCTCCATCCTCCACGGCTGTTGCCAGGGTGTGGACATAGGAGCCATTGATGGAGACCTTGCCGGCGAGAATGATGGCTTCCACCGATCGCCTTGATCCCAGACCGCATGATGCGAGATAGCGGTTTAAGCGCATGGGAAGAACCTGCGGAGAATGGTCATAAATAGAGGCTTGTGGCTGGACGCCCGCCTCCGGAAATCCCACGAGGGAAGCGCGGCGGATTAATCCTCGGGCTTGGTCTTGGGAAGACCGATCACGCGTTGATTATCTTTGAATTGACCGCGTTTTTTCAGGAGTTCGACGCGTTCGAAACGCTTGAGAACGCTTCGTTTTGCTTGGATTGTGCCTTTTCCTTTCAGGCTGGGATGCTGACTCATAGTGGGTGGACTATCGCGGGATGCCGGAGAAAATCAAACCAAAAGCACGGGTATTTTAGGGCGATTTCAGGTTCCGTTCCCTGAGCCAGGCAAAAATCACCGGCGTGACAATCAGGATATGCAGCAAGCTGGAGACCATGCCACCAATGACGGGAGCCGCGAGGGGCTTCATAACTTCCGCCCCGGTTTGGGTGCTCCACATGATGGGCAGCAGGCTGGCGATCACGGTGGAAACGGTCATAACTTTTGGCCGCAGGCGAAGAAAAGCTCCTTCCTTCACGGCCTCGATGAGGTCGGCCTGGTTAAACGCAGAGCCGCGAAGGGCCTGCTTTTTTGCGAGGGCTTCCTCGAGGTAAGTGACCATCACAATGCCGGTCTGCACGGCCGTCCCAAAAAGAGCGATGTATCCCACCCATACGGCCACGCTGAAGTTATAACCCAGCACCCATTGCAGAAATACGCCGCCTGTGAGGGCAAACGGGACTGCGAGCAGGACGTGGGCCGCTTCGGAGAAAGAGCGGAAGGTTATAAATAGCAGCAGGAAAATGATGCCCAGTGCGGCAGGAACCACCACGCTCAGGGTGCGAGCGGCGCGGAGCTGATGTTCATATTGCCCGCTGAATTCCAATGTGACCCCGGGTGGCAGCGTGATTTCCTTTTGGAGTTTATCACGCAGTTCTTTGATGAAGCCGCCAAGGTCCCGTCCGGTCACATTCGCTTGAACAAAAAGGCGGAGCCTCCCGTTTTCGCTGGCGATCTCGCCGGGGCCAATCGTGCGTTGGATTTTTGCCAACTGACGAAGTGGCACCGTGGCTCCGGATTTGGTCCGGATGGGAACATCACCGATGGTATCAATATCTTCCCGTTCAGCGCTTTGGAGCCGGAGTTGGATGGGCAGGCGTTCCCGGCCTTGGATGGTGGTTCCCATGTTAACGCCACCCAGCCCGACTTCCACGTAATCGAGCACGTCGCGCATGGATAATCCATATTGGGCGAGGAGGAAGCGGTCGGGAATAATTTCCAAATAGGGTTTCGCCTGGACCCGGGAGGGGGCCACCCCCGTTGCGCCTTGCACCACCCGGACAACCCGCTCGACATCATAGACCACCTGCTGGAGCACCGTGAGATTGTCGCCCAGCACCTTCACTCCCACTTGAGCCCGGATGCCCGTGCTTAACATAAGAATCCGGTTCTCGATGGGTTGCAAAAAACCGGGCACATAACCAGGGACTCCCGATAGCTTTTGGGTGAGCTCAGCAATCAGGGACTCCTTCGTAACGCCGGGTCGCCATTGGCTGCGGGGTTTGAGTTGGATGGTGGTTTCAATCATCTCCACCGGAGCGGGATCCGTGGCGGTTTCGGCGCGCCCCAATTTGCCAGCCGCCGAAACAACTTCCGGCACGGTTTTCATCACCTGGTTTTGCCAGGACATGATACGTTTGACCTCAGTTAGCGAGGTGCTGGGGAGCAGCACCGGCATAAACAGCAGGCTGCCTTCCTCGAGGGGTGGCATGAATTCTGAACCGAATCCGGATGGCAACCGGGCTGCCAGTGCGGGTGAGATTTGCGCGACCGAATTCCGCACGATTCCGGGAATGCCAAAGGCCAGAACGAGTGCCGCTGCCAGCAACAAACCCGCCAACCCCAAAACGCTTTTTCGGTTTTTTAGCGACCAGTCCAATGCGGGTCCATAGATCGCCAAGAGAGGACGCATCACCCAATTCTGACTTTCCGGGTGAAACGGGCCACGCACAAGCAGCGAACAAAGCACAGGAACGACGGTAACTGCCAACAACGTCGCGCCCACCATTGCGAAAGTTTTGGTGAAGGCGAGGGGATGAAACAGTTTCCCTTCCTGACCGGTCAGAGCAAACACCGGCAAAAATGCGAGAATGATAATTGCCATGGCAAAAAAGATCGGACGGCCGACAGAAGCCGATGAAGAAAGGGTGGTTTCCCGGATTTCCTTGGCCGTGAGAGGGGAGCCCTTTTCCAATGTCTGCTTCTCACAATGCCGGATCACATTTTCGGTGATCACAATCGCCGCATCAACCAACACCCCGATCGCAATGGCGATGCCGGCCAGGGACATGATGTTCGATGTGATTCCAAATTCCTTCATGAGAATGAAAGAGATCAAAATCGCCGCAGGGAGGGGGATCGTGACAATCAGGATGCTTCGGAAATGCCACAGGAATAGGATGTGGGCCAGAGTCACGAGGATGACTTCCTCGATGAGGGCATGACGGAGCATGTTGATTGTGCGGTCAATGAGGTCGCTGCGGTCGTAAAATGGCTCAATGGTCACTCCTGTCGGCAGGCTGGGTGTGATCGCTTTGATGCGCTGTTTCACGGCCTCGATCACCGCCTTGGCATTCTCGCCGGTCCGCATCACCACAATGCCGCCCACCACCTCCTGGCCATCAACATCCAAGGCTCCACGCCGGAAATCCCCCCCCATTTGAATCGTGGCAATGTCCCGAAGCAGAACCGGTGTCGATGTGCCTCCAACCGCAATATTTTCCAACTCAGACAGCGATTCCACCAGCCCAACCCCGCGAACAACAAACTCCATGCCATTTTCTTCAATCACTTTGCCGCCCACATTCAGATTGCTGGCTCCAAGGGCCGACATGACATCGGCAAGAGCGACCCCCACAGCGCGCATTTTTGCAGAGGAGACGGCCACTTGATACTGACGCACAAATCCACCCACCGAAGCCACTTCGGAGACGCCGGTTACGGCATTGAGCTGCAGGCGAATGAAGGTGTCCTGCACGGTTCGCAGGTAGCCGAGATCATACCCGCCATCAGGAGCAACAGCCGGGTCCACTTTGAGCGAGTATTGATAGATCCACCCCAGACCCGTGGCATCGGGGCCAATCTTGGGGGTGACCCCGTCGGGTAGGATGTCTCCCAAGGAATTCAACCTCTCGAGAACACGTGTCCTCGCAAAGTAATTGTCCATCGCATCATCAAAAATCACGGTCAGTATGGAAAACCCAAACATCGAAATGGCCCGCACCGCTTTCACTCCGGCGAGTCCTTGCAGATTCGAGCTCAGAGGGTAGGTGACCTGATCCTCGACCTCCTGGGGGGAGCGTCCCGGCCAGTCAGCAAAGACGATCACCTGATTTTCGCTCAAATCCGGAATCGCATCCACAGGGCTCTCCCGAAGGGCGCGAACACCGAATGCCAAGAGGAAAACAAACCCGCAAAGAACCAAAAAGCGATTCCGCAGGGACCATGCGATAATCCACGCAATCATGGCCTTGCCTCCAGGATCACAGGGGCCCCGCACTCAGCCATCGCTGCCCCGAACCACGGGTTACGGAGGGGCTCTTGGTTCTGAATCCAACGCGCCTTGGCCGGGGCTCCGGGAAAAGCGGATTCCGTCATCGGGCAGGCGAAAACAGAAAACTCCCCTGCGCCGGCCCGCTCTTTTTGGAGGGCCAAAACCAAGGTTGAAGCGGCCTCGGAGAGCGGCAGATATGCGGCGCGGGCTTCCTCAAGGGACGAAACCTTACCAGTGAGGTGTCTTGTTTTTTCCAATTCAGAGACCGCTCCCTGAATGTCTGTGGATAAGGGTTCCTGAGGCATGGGGATGTGAAGACCTTCCACGGCGGTTTGATAGGCCGTCAGATCATCGGCAGCCAGGGTCTCGCCCACTCCTGCAACCACCGCCAGAATGGCGTCCAGCGAATGGGATGGAGTCTTGGCAGCCGAAGTGGAGGCGTTGGACACCAGACTTGGATCCGGAAGGGCCGAGTCACCGCCGGAATCTTTCATTTGTGATTCTGCATCCAGCAGGAGACTGCCTTGAGTAACAACGCGTTCTCCTTCCGCCAGTCCAGAGGCGACCAACACCTGATCATCCCCGCGGGCGGCCACACGGAGGTCCCGTCTCTCGAATCGCCCTTCGCCTTTGTCCACATATGCCACGACCCGCCTTCCCGTATCAAGAACAGCGGCCCGCGGCACAAGCAGCCCCTCTCCGGTTTGCGCCACAAGGCTTGCCTCACCAAAGGCCTGATGCGGCAAGGCCCGGCGCTCACCACGGGCGGAACGAACAAGCGGATTGGCCACTTCGATGCGGACGGTTGTGCTCCGCGTCAGAGGATCGAAGTTAGGATCGATCAGCGTCACAACGCCTTCAAAGATCTCCCCGGGAGCTGCCGGTGTGGAAATTTCCGCCTTCTGACCCAGATGCAAAAACGGCAGGTCACTCTCGTAAGCGGTGGCGTGAAACCACATCTTCGAGAAATCCCCGAGCTCGAAAAGCAAATCCCCGGTTTTGACGTATTGGCCCTGATTCACGTAACGCTTGATGACAGTTCCCGTGATCGGTGAGAGCAGGTCGATCCCGTAACGGTCCGGGGACTGAATCGCAATCCCCTCCAACTGGTCAGGGGTTAATCCAAATTGGATCAGCCTGCGGGCGGCCACATCGTAGACCCCGCGGTCCTTGCCGGCCCGCGCCCGCTGGTATTCGCGAACCACATAGAGCAACTCCGGGCTGTAGATCTCAGCCAGAGGCTGGCCTTTGCGGACTTCCTCTCCCACCTGCTCAATAAAGGGTTTCTCAATCCGACCATCAAAAAATGCCGCAACCATCCGGTGGCGGCCAGCATCATCATCGATGACACCCGCTAATCGCAGTGTTCGTTGAAGCGTTCCCCTCCTAACTCCGGATGTGCCAACTTGAACCACTTGGATGGTGGATTCCGGGAGCAGCACGGTCTTGCTGTCCGTCTCTGCGCCCTCCTCGCCTTCATAGACCGGCACCAAGGCCATCCCACAGATGGTGCAATTTCCGGGGGCATCGGACTTAATCCAAGGATGCATCGGGCTTTGATAAAACCGCACTGTTTTGGCATCGGTGGAATCGGGTTTTCCGCATCCTGCAAGCAGGGCGGCTAATAAGAGGAATCGGAAAAAATGTGTCATGGTTTTGTTGGGTTGAGGGTTGCCTGTGAACACGCCATTCAGCGTGCAGGGAATCCCACACGGGACAACCGGGTGGGCGCTTAAACAAAACCAGAAATCAGATCAGGAGCCGGACAAACTTGAGAAAAACCGGTGGTCCCCGGATAAGGTCCACTTGTGGCAGTGACACATGACTCTTTCTCAAAAATGTTTGCACAACGAGGGCGGAACTCGTGTCGGGAGGGTGAATAAGTGTCAGCCCTGAAACAAGAGCCGGAGTTGTTTGGTCTTCAGGAAACACCTTGGGGGCCACGCAGCACGTCGGGGCGCCGTCACAGCACGAACAGGCCGCGTTGATCGCCACAACACCGGAACAACTGATTGTCGCAGCATGGGCCAGCGGCAAACTCAAAAAGCCCGCAACGAGAAAACCCGCCACAGATTTTGACAACCAGTTCATTCGGATAACTATAATCCAAACATCTCCCAAGTCAAAGGAACTAACTGCCTCCGTAAACCACAGGAATCCGAAAGACACAAATCACCACAATCTCCACAGCCAGCCAAAGCGAAAGAGCGGTCTGAAAAGCGCGCGGCACTGAAATCCGTTTGTCGCTGATTCGTGACGTGAGTCTTCGCGAGAAGGTGGACAAAAACATCATGAGGGTGAAGACATAGGGAAGGAAAAGAGCCAGGATGAAGCGGTTGCCCATGATGAGTTGGCTGTACCATGCGATGAGCACGAAATACCCACTGAAATAGCAAACAAGCGCTATAACCGGAAATGGTCTCCGAGTAAACAGCCGCCAGAGAAGTCGGCGTTTGTAGGCAGCCAGCAAGAGAGACGCCGAAGAAAGCACCACCAAAAATGGGAAATACCCATAGCTCTTGCTCATGCTCTCAAAAACCCGGGAGATTCCCTTGCCTAACCGGGCCGCGATTTCCGCAGGGGTGTGGGCTCTCCAATAGTTGGCGAGGCTTGGAATTTCCTCTGGCGGCAGGTTTTGCCACCCCCCAAGGCCCTCCGCCTTTTTGGTGATGGTGGCAGCCTCCTTCCAGGAATCGCACCAAATGTAATAGGTTGAATTCACATTGTGGAGGTAACTGCCATAAAGCTCTTTGCTCTTATTGACGTAGGGTCCGATTATGGCCACAAAGGCTCCCACAAGGAGGATCGCTGAGAGGGCCTTGACCATGAGGCGATTGGGGGTCCCCGTTTTTAAGCGGCTCATCCAGATCCCATCCAGCGCATAAAACACCACAAAGCAGAACATCCCGGGAAGAATCGAAGCCTTCGTGAGGTGTGCCAGACCGGCGGTCAAACCTGCGGCCATTCCTTTGCCAATCCCCGGTTTCCTGAACATTTCCCAAGCCATAAAAAAGAACACAAAGCTGAGGGTGTAAAAGAGAACCTCAGCCTGGACATGGGGGGCCTTAAAAATCAAGACCGTGAAACTGACAAGGAAAATGGCATTTAACGCCGCATGTCGGGGCAGCCGGGCCAGAAAAATGGATGAGATGCCCAAAAGACACACCAACGTGAGCCCCACATTCCAGATTTTTGCTTTGGCAAAGATTTCCTCAGGGGGTTCTCCGTCGACGCTGGTGGCGGCAACAAAGGCCGGGTAAAGCGGCATGCGGTTACGAGCGCCCACGTGAGTGAACCCGGACTCCTTCAGTTGCGTGGCATAATTGATGTAAGCTCCCTGGTCAGTGCGGTTGATCCGGGTGTTCACCTCGCGGGCATTCACACAGGCCCTTTCAAAAAACAACACCCCGCCGCCCAGAAGCAGGGCGGCTGACAAAATAAAAATCAATCGGGACTTTTTCCTGGAATCCCCTGACCCCACGGCATCAGACCTCATTTTTCTCCCGGACAACCGGCAGTCGTTTCTTTCGTGCGGCAAGCCTTGGAGTGATCAGATCCCATCCCCATAGCGTGATTGGATAAGCGATAATGGCTCCAAGGAATGCAAAAACCGAAGCCCCCACCAGGATTGGAAATGGCGCTTTGGATAACACATCGAGAAAGCCCCCATCCGGCATCTCCATTCCCGCCTTGCCAAGCAGAAAGGATCCCGTCCGGTATTGCAGCCAAAGAAAAAGCGGCAGGGTCAGAGGATTGCTAACCCATGTCGCCACAACAGCTGCCGGGAGATTCACGCGGGTGAGCACGGCAATCAATCCGGCCCCCAACATTTGAAAAGGCAGGGGGATCATCGCAAAAAATGCCCCGACCGCTGCCCCGGCGGCCAGGCGGTGACGGTCCATTTTCCACATTTCGGGACCAAAAAGCCTCTCTCCAAACGTCCGGTGCAGCCACGTGCCCCGCATGTGTTTGATGCGGGGGAATCGCCGGAGAAAGGGGCCGGCTTTGCTGCGCCTCCAATGTTTGGGTTCATTCATTTCCAGGGATCATACTCCAAAGTTCCAAAAAGGAAGCGAGTTTCCCTGCTTGCCAAGGAGTTTGGTTAGCCCTAAACATCATCGAACATGAAGAAGATCGAGGCAATTATCAAACCTTTCAAAATGGAAGACGTGAAAGAAGCGCTTGGCGAAATCGGAATCGAAGGACTGACGGTCACCGAAGTCAAGGGCTTTGGTCGTCAGAAGGGCCACACCGAGATCTATCGTGGCAGCGAATACACCGTGGACTTTCTTCCCAAGGTGAAATTTGAAGTGGTTGTCACCGATGCCCTGCTCGAAAAGGCTATTGCCGCCATCTCCTCTGCCGCAAAAACCGGCAAGATTGGTGATGGAAAAATCTTCGTGTTGCCTATCGAAAATGCGGTTCGTATCCGGACCGATGAGACGGGCGAAAGCGCAATTTGAGGTTTTTTAGCTTCCCGGACTTCTTTTTGAAGCACGCCTGTTAACATGGAGTGGTGGCAGTCACTGATCATTGGGATCGTTGAGGGGCTCACGGAATATTTGCCGGTCAGTTCAACGGGCCACATTCTTTTAACCCAGCGGATTCTCGGAATCGGCAAATCCGATGCGGCCGACGCTTTTGCCATCTGCGTCCAAGGAGGGGCCATTGTTGCCGTGCTCGGGCTGTATTTTCAGAGGGTTCGACAAATGACCCTGGGCGTCATTGGCAGAAATCCCGAAGGAGCCAGAATGGCGACAAACATTGTCGCCGCGTTTATCCCAGCCGCTGTGATTGGCCTGCTCCTTGAAAAGCCGATCAAAAAATTTCTTTTCGGAGGAGAATACGGGCTCTGGCCGGTTGTGGCAGCCTGGTTTGTGGGCGGGGTTGCCATCCTCGCGGTTGCGGCGTGGAGAAAAAACCGTGGCCCTGCCAATGCGGGATTCCCACTGGAGTCGCTCACGTGGAAACTGGCCATGGTGATTGGTTTTGCCCAGTGCATCGCGATGTGGCCCGGCGTGAGCCGAAGCCTCCTGACGATCGTCGGGGGAGTCCTTGTGGGCCTGAGCCTGCCGGCTGCCGTGGAATTTAGTTTCCTTCTGGGCGTTGTGACCCTCGGGGCCGCCACAGCCTATGATGCACTAAAGCACGGGGCTGAGATGCTGGAAGCCTACGGTTGGGGAACTTTGCTCCTCGGATTCTTCGCATCATGGATCTCAGCCGTTCTCGCCATTCGCTGGATGGTCTCCTACCTGAAGTCGCATGGCATGCAAATCTTTGGATATTATCGGATCATTCTTGCCATTGTGGTGGGGGCGCTCATTCTGGCTGGGTTCTTCCAAGCCTAGCAATTGTGGTCACAACAAATATCCTCCCCGATCTCCAAGCCGCGATCCTTTGTGAGGATGTGCGTCAGGAAATCAATGGCAGCCAAACCCTCGTGGGTGTCATCAATGTGATCCCTGCCCCGGTGGTTCCCATCGGACTTTTCAAACTCTGCCTTTGGTCAAGATGGTGTGGGGGCACCGGAGAATTTGAACAGGAATCCTTTGTGTTGAGCTGCGATGACGACACTCCCATCGCGAAGGCCTCGGTCAGATTCCGGCTTCCCGCACTCGATGCCCACGCAACCAATGTTCATGTCTTCGGCGGCATTCAATTTCCAAAACACGGCCTCTATCACATCGAAATCCGGATCGATGACCAAATCCGTCTCCGGTTTCCTCTCGCCGTTGTCGCTGTGCAAAATCAGCAGCCAGGCACGGCCTGAGTTCATTTTTTCAAAAATTGGTGTAGATTCCCGGCTATGCGAGGAGTTTTTGTCTTCCAACTGTCAGCGTGTTGGCTGATGGGATTAACGGTCTGTGCGGCGTTGGATCCGGCGTCCGGGCAATTAGCTGCACGTTACCATGCGATTCTGGAACGCAATCCCGCCAGTGAAACCGCTGCCGAGCGCTTGTGGGAAATTTATTCAGCCAGCGGAGAAAGTGAAAAATTTCTGAAGCAGTTGCGCGATTTTGCGGAGCAGCAGCCAATGGCCGGGCTATCTCTTGCTGGCTTTCTGCAGCGATCCGGCCAAGGGGAGGAGGCCAAGGCTGCTTTGCAGAACATTTCCACGGACACTCTGGATGCAAAGGCTCTTATCCGTATTGGCAGGCTTTGGGGGATGTTGGGAAAACCGGATCAAGCGGTGATGGCCTGGGAAAAGGCAGTCGCAGCCGAGCCTGAAAACCCGGCCTTGAGGGCGGAGATCGCCCAAGCCTACATGGATGCCGGGAACCCTGCAGCCGCCATCGGGCATTGGGAGATATTGGCAAACAAAAGCACCGCATCCGAGCGGCTTTTGGCTTTGGAAAACCTCAGCCTGGCCTATGAGGCTTCGGGAGACCTGAGCCAAGCCGCCCTGAATTCCAAAATGGCTCTCAATAGCCTTGCCCCCGGTCATTGGAAAATTCAAGACCTCACCGAGCGAACCATCAGGCTTCATGAAAAAGCCGGTGAACTTGAGTCCCTTGAGGCAGAGTGGGCAAATCAACCCGGGTTGGCCACCCGCATGGCAGTCCTCGCGAAAAAGCGGGGTGATTCCAAAGCGCATGCCCAATGGCTTAGGAAGGCCCTGGAGGCCGACCCCAAAAATGTCGCGCTGCTCCGTGATCTGGCCTTTGCAGAACTTGCTGATGGAAATCTGGAGGCTGCCGAAGGGGCCCTGCGCAAGCGCCATTTTTTGAATCCGAATGATGAGGAGATGGTGGGTGATCTGGCATCATTCCTTGCCAATCAGGGGGAAGAAGCTGAAGCACTCACTTTGATTGACTCATTTTTTGAACGGTCTCCGCGTGATGAGAGCAGAGATTCACGCAAGATCGCCCTCCTGAAAAAACTCAACCTTCGTGAGGGCCTGGGGAAGGCATTGCAGGAAGGATTCGCACTTGCAAAAGATTCCTGGCCCGCCGCACGGGAACTCGCTGAACATCTTTTGCAAACCGGATCCTCCGCCGAAGCGTTCCAGGTTGCGGAAACGCTGGATCAATCCACCCGGGCTGATGCCCGACGTGAGACACGCCTCAACATCTCCCGGCTTTTTTATGACATGCAAGTGCCCGGCGAGTCCGAAAAATGGGCGCGCAAAGCCCTGGAAGCCGAGCCCTGGAATCATGAGACGATTTTGCTGCTTTCGGAGATTTTGGAGGTGCGGGGAGACATCCTTCCTGCCTTGGAATTGGTGGAGCGGGCGGCTCCTGCTTCGGTAGACAAGGTGGACTTGGAGCTCGACCAACGACTGTTTTCCCTTTTGCAACGAAGAGACTCGGAAGCGGATCCTGCGTTAAGAAACATTGGAACCAAGGCATTTCTGCAAACGCTTTTGGAGAAAGGCAACACAGGGGAATCGGCAGACCGGCTGATCCGTGCTTCCCGGTGGGCTGCTTGGACCGGAGACTCCGCATCAGCAATCACCTCCCTCAGATCGGCTCTGGCCCTTCGCACCGACTCACCGGAATTGTTGGATCGATTGGCCAATGAATTGGAAAAGTCGGGAGAGTTTCAGGAGGCGGCATTGGTCCTTCAAAGGCTCGACGCTTTGCTGCCTGCCCCCGCCACCAAGATCCGCATGGCCCGCATGGACGTCGCCCGCGGCGAAGCCGAGGCGGCTGTCACGCTCCTTGCGCTGGCTGCGAATGAAAGCCCGAATGATGCAAACCTTGCCCGTGAAGTGGCCATCGCCCGTGAGGCAGCCGGCCAGAATTTTGAGGCGCTGGAAAGCTGGTTGCGGGCCTTCGAACTTTCGCCGCCCTCTGAAAAGCAAAACCTCAGCAAATCGGTTCTCAAAAGCTTTTCGCGTCTGAGTTTGGTGGACCGGGGATTGGAATTCCTTGCCGTGACCGCCCCCCGGCTTCCTGATGACCGGATCCGCCTGGAGTTTCTCCGTGATGGCACGGCTTTTGCGCGCGAGAATGATGTTTTGGACCGCTGGCAGTTGCTGCTCGAGTCGCAGACAAGCCCCTCTTCCGTCGCATGGAAAATGGCTCTTTCCGAACTTCAGCCAGAAATGCCGGACCCGGAATCCCCCCCGGTGGTTGAATCTGTCGATGCATTGGAGCTTCTGCTTCAAGATGCCGAGGCCAAAGGCGATTTTGGCCGGGCTGTGTTCTTGGCCGGGGAGTTGGCGGCTCTGCCCAAAGCCGGACCGCAAGCGCAGGTCCGATATTTGCACTTTTTGGAGATGACCCAAACAGCCCAAAAAACGGAGGAGTCATGGAACACGGTTCTCCGCAAATTTCCGCGATCCCCCGAGGTGCAACTCGCGGCTGCGGAGTTTTTCCGGCGTCATGGCAACGAGGCACGGGAAGTGGAAGGTCTGAGGGCCGCCTCCCGGCTTGGTCCCCTCCCAGCGCAGGTGATGTTGCGAATGGCCGGATCACCAAGGAATGATAAGGCCACCGCCTTTGAGGATTATGAGGCCCTTCTCGAACGCATTCCTTCTGACCCCACTCCTGCAAGAAATCCGCCACCCTTTCCAAAAAGGCTTTCGAAACTGCCCGGATTTCTGAGTCCTTCAGAAGCCGATCCGCAAGCGTGTCGGCTGCTCGCGCTCAGGGAAATGGGGCAGCTCCTGGAAAACAGCCCAACCAAACTCGAGCGCCTCGATAACCTGACGGAAGCCGCTCCCATGGAAAAAGCATGGGCCTATTGGGGGGCTGGCGAAGAGGACCGGGCGTTGGATCTTCTTTTGGCTATCCCCGACCCCGATGACCAAAAATCCTTGGACAAAGCCTATGTGGCACTTGGCTTGGAAGTCATGTCATTTGAACGATTGCAAAAATGGGCAAATGCGGCAGAGACCCTGGAAGAGCGGTGGATGTTGATCTCTGAGATCATGACCTCCATGATTTCCTCGGGATGGCAGCCTCCCGGGGGAGACCTCAAAGCCTTCCTCGAACGGTCTCCAGCTTTTGTCCGGCTCAGAACGGCGGAAACCCTGGCTGCTTCGGGCTTTCTCCGAGCAGCTGTTGAGGTCGGTATACCCGCCGGCATGCCACCCTCGCTGGAGGCCGAGGCGCGGTTCCGGTTAGCCGGGTGGAAGTTCACGCTGCGAGATCCAGAGGGAGCCGCCCGCCAACTTGCCATCTGCCTGGAACTGAATGGGCCGTCAGGTTCTTTTGAGAATCTGAATTTTTCTGCCATACGTGCCTTGTGGTTATTGGAAGACCCTGACAACCGGGATGCCTTCGAGCAATCCGCTCTGACACGAATCCAAAACCAAGGCAGTCCGCGGGCGACTCATGCGGCAAAAGCCCTGTTTTTTGCCCTGCGAGGGGATAAAGAAAAATTTTGTGATGCCATTGCCTTATGGTTCGGGGAATCTTCTGATGGAACCACTTCTCCGAGTCTGCTGGCCCTGAGGGCTGCCAACACTTTGGAAAACTGGAATCTTCTGGCAAGGGCTCGCGACATCTGCCGCACCGCACTGGATTTGAACCCCGCCCTCTCCCATCTGAGTGGTGATATCGGCATCGAGCGAACGCTCGAAAATGCGATCATTGTCAGTTTGCTCATGGAATCTCAGCCCGCCACATCAAGATACCTTGTGAACGAATGGGCGGCTCGTGGTGCCAAACGGGAAGAACTTGCAGCGGCCGGTGCCAGAGCGGCGGGGACCGGACGCATCGCGACGGCCAGGATCCTTCATGAACGGGTCTTTGCGATGCAGCCCATGAATCCCACCTCTTGGCTCCAGTTGCTTGCTTTACGCGCTTTGCCAGACGGGAAATCCAACCAGCCGGTGACCTGGTACCTTTCGGCTTCGGAAGACATGCGAAATCAAATCCCCGGTCAAACCGTGCTTCAGCTTGCTTATGCTCTAAGTGATGAGGGCGATATTCCTAAGGCTCTTGAGGTTCTTGAAGTGGTCCCGATGTCGAAGGCCACCCCGCCGATCTTGCAAGCCAAAGACCAACTGCTTGTCGAACTCGGGAAAAAGGAGCCGGTGAATCCCCCCTCCACGCCAGCGATGGATGAGGAACCCGAGGGAGTGACCGGATCCACCGAAAAAATCCTGGCTGCCAAGCAGGCGCTTGAAGAGCAGTGGAACCGTGAGTGGGCGGAAGGGTCCTCCGCTGCGGGGGAGCTGCTTATTCGTCTGGCCATCGAAAAAAACGACCCATCCCGGCTCCGGAGTTTGATCAAGGGTTTCACGGAAGCTCCTCTGATAAAACCTTCGGCATTGTCGTCCTTATCAAAGCTTCTTATGGAAAACCAAAAGTACGCCGGGGCCGTTCAGGTCTTTGAGCGTCTTGATGAATTTGGTATTCCTGACCATTCCCAGGCGTTAACTTTTGCAGAAGCCCTTTGGAAAACCGGCAGGCGGGCAGATGCACTCGATATCGCCCGGGCCTTCGAGTTAACGTCCAAAGTCGATCCTGCGCTACGGCTCTCCCTGGCCGCATTTTTTCTTTCGGTGGACCGCCCGGATGCCGCCATCTTTCAGATGGATCAGCCGGATCAAAACTTTGCAATGGTTCAAAAATCCGCGCCGCTTCGAGCAGCTGCTGCGGCGTTGTTGCTGGCAAGAGGCCGTGTCGATGATGCGAAGATACAAATGGCCATTGCCGCACAGGTACCGGGGGCAACCCCTCCGGATCTTGTTGCCAATTATTACGAGCACTTGGGGAATAATCCTCTGAAGGAAGAGTCGAAAGTAAGTCTGCGAGATTCCGCCTCCGAAGGCGAAGGGCAATCAAATCCGGGATTGTTCGGACTCTCTCCGGCTTCCAACGAATTCGCCCTGGGCGAAAAGGATTTGCTCGCTTTCCGGTGGGTTGTTGCCCAAAGGGCCTTTGATGCCGGCCTTCAGGATGTGGCTCTCCATTGGCTTTCTATTGACCCCAGGCTGGCTTCGAGCCCGGAGGCTGTTGGTTTGGCTTCCAAAGCGGGGGATGCGTCTGCCGAGTCTCTGAAAACTTATTGGTCTCTGGTTGCCGAGAGCCCCAGGTCTGCAGCAAGGGCAGCCGCCAAGACCTATTTTGCCGAAACCTCAGCTACTCCGGCGAAACCCCGGCTTTGAGCATCTTGTCCACGAATCCCGTGTTATAGGTGCCTTTGCGGAAGTCCCCATTTTGCATGATCGCCATCTGGAACGGAATTGTCGTTTTGATGCCTGTGATGAGGTATTCGCCAAGGGCACGGTGCATGCGGTTGATGCACGCGGCGCGGCTTGACGCCACAGCAATGGTTTTTGCGATCATCGAATCGTAGTTCGGCGGAATCGGGTACCCGGCGTAAGCGTGGGAATCGATGCGGATTCCGCGGCCACCAGGGGCATAATAAAGTTCGATCTGCCCCGGGCACGGCTGAAAATTATTGGCGGGATCCTCGGCATTAATCCGGCATTCCATGGCGTGATGCCGTGGACGCGCGTTCACAACATAATCGCTGAGGTGCTCGCCAGCCGCGACCTGGATTTGCTGCTTCACAAGATCGCAGCCATACACCTCCTCGGTGATCGGGTGCTCAACCTGGATGCGGGTGTTCATTTCCATGAAGTAGAAATTCCCGTCATCATCCACCAGATATTCCATCGTTCCGGCATTTGAGTAACCCACCGTCTCGGCGAGCTTGATCGAGGCATCACCCATCTTTTTCCGCAGTTCGGGAGTCATGAGGGGTGACGGGCATTCCTCAACAATCTTCTGATTTCGCCGCTGGATGGAACAATCCCGTTCTCCCAGATGCACGATCCGGCCATGCTCGTCGCCAAACACCTGGAACTCGATATGATGCGGGTTGACGATAAATTTCTCAATGTAAACACTCGCATTTCCAAACGCTTTCTCGGCTTCCATGCGTGCCGAGTGAAATCCCTGGACGAGGCTGGTCTCATCCACTGCGATGCGCATGCCGCGCCCGCCTCCACCAGCGACGGCCTTGATCATCACAGGATAACCAATTTTCGCTGCAACTTTTAAAGCCTCCCCTTCGGTGTCGACGGTGCCATCACTTCCGGGCGAAACCGGAACCCCGGCTTTGCGGGCCGTGTCACGCGCGGTGTTTTTGTCACCCATTAACCGGATTGCTGAAGAGGACGGTCCAATAAACTTGATGTTGCAGCTCGCACAGACATCCGCGAAGTGCGCATTTTCAGCCAGGAATCCATAGCCGGGATGAATCGCATCCACATCCGAGATTTCGGCCGCACTGATAATGCGATCAAATTTTAAATAGCTGTCAGCGCTGGGGGCCGTACCAATGCAGATTGCTTCATCGGCAAGTTGCACGTGCAGGCTGTCGAGATCGGGTTCGGAGTAAACCGCCACACTCTGGACTCCCAGCTCTTTGCAGGCACGAATGATCCGCAGGGCAATCTCACCGCGGTTGGCTATCAGAATTTTTTTAAACATCGGGGCTTCGGGTGGAATTATTTCACCCGGAAGAGTACCTGCCCGAATTGGACCGGTTTCCCGTTTTCCGCAAGAACCTCGACCACTGTCCCGCTCAATTCTGCTTTGATCTCGTTCATCACTTTCATGGCTTCAATAATACAAACCACCGAATCGGCGCCAATGACCTGGCCTACGGACAAGAAAGGCTCGGATTCCGGGGAGGCAGCCGAATAGAAGGTGCCAACCATGGGGGACTTGATTTCCTTCAAATCAGAAAAAATGGCGGCCGGGGCAGTTTCGGCAGCAGGAAGCGCCGGGGTTGGCATGGGTGGGGCACCTGCAGCCGGCTGCTGATACGCAACGATCTGGCCAGCTTCTGCTGTCTTAAGGGTGATTTTGAAGCCCTCACGCTCCATTTTAAAAACGGCCACGCCGTTTTTCTTCATGAGGTCGATCAGGGTACGTATTTCTTTGAGGTCCACAGGCAGTAAAGTTGGTGAACTTTTAACTTTCTCACCCTGTGGCATTCGGAGTCAAGGCAGTGTTTTGGTGGTTTTTGACCGCTCCCGGATGGCCTCCAACTCAAGGACCGCATGCAAATCCCTCGGTCGTCCCATCGCCCGCTTGGCTTCAATCATGGCATCCAGGTTAAGAAGCCGGATTTTTGCTCCATCCAGATTGATGACCTCGCTGCGCGCCAAACACGATTCATATCCTCCAATTCCCTTGATCTCCTCCAAGCAGTCCAGCATCCCCCAGTCTGTGGAAAGATATAAATTCTTGAGCTGACCGTCCTGCGTTTGCTCCCGGGTGAACGGCAATCGCTGCGGGGTCATTCGATGCACCGGCTTCAATCCATCCAAAGCCTCGAATAAACGAACCAGATTGTCGGGGGCCATGCGGCAGGCCACATCCACATCGCGGGTGACCAGGGAGCTTCCATGGGCGATCACCCCAAAACCACCGACAAGAACGAAGTCCACGCCTCTGGAATTCAAACGCTGGAGCAGCTCCTTAAGACCTTGCATCGTTCATGCCCTCGGCAACGGAGTTCACAAGATCTAATGCGGCATCATGATGGCTCAACCGCTGAGAGGGCGTAAGACGCAGATTTTCCTCAAGCATCGAGAGATCGATCCCATACGCTTCCGCACGCTCACAGGCGGTCATCCCGTCATCGGTTCTCCAAAAACGCTCTAAATCCGGAGGCAATGTGTCACTCATGTCCACAGTTTCAACGTAGCAATAATTCCTCTCCTGTCGAGCCACGCCTTGGAGACGTCTGACAAAGAAAAGGAGGGAACAAGGAGCTGCTGGTGAGTTGCCGCATCAGATTTTAACCCCGGCAAAAGGTAGGGTTTCACTCCATAGCCAAAAATCCGGATATGGTTGAATATGTTCACCATGAATACAAAGCTATCCTCCATCGCCTTCAAGAAACTCCCATTGTGCGTGCTTGCTTTTCCCGTTTTCTTTTTCACAAGCTGTGATCAACAGAAGGTGGATATTGACGCCAATAAAGACGCCGCCGTGGACAGGCTCGAGAAGCAGGAGGAAGCTGTCGACGCCGCCGCCGAGTCGGCCAGAAAACAGGTCGGGGAAAATGCGGTGATCGACAAGGCCAACATCGAGGCGGAAAGAAAAATTGTGAAAGGCCAACTCGAGGCTGACAAGGTGAAAGCCGAAGCAGACGCCGAAGCCGCCAAGGCACGGATTGATGCGGTGAAAGAGTAATATCCGACTGATTCTTCCGCCCGTTTAAGGACTCTGTGGCGGCACCCTCATAATTGCCGTCGCAGGGATATTGCGATCTGATCCCACAGCTTTCCGACGGAAGAACGGTCCTTGAATTCCTGCCGTGTCATCTGGCGTGAGTTGGAACGATCCAAATTAAAGGTACTGATTTGCTCTGCAGCAAACGCGGAATCATACACATTGAGGTTTGCCTCGTCATTGAGACGGAACGAGCGGTCATCGAAATTCGTCGAGCCGACGGAAACCCACACATCATCCACGATGAGAACTTTGCAATGATACATTGCAGGCTGATATTCGTAGATCTCAACTCCGGCGTCCAGCAGCTCTCCCCACAAGGCGCGGGATGCGGCTGCGACCACTTCGGAATCCGTATGAGGCCCCGGGACGATAATCTCAATTTTCACTCCGCGTTTGCGGGCGCTGACAAATGATTGGATGGCCAACTCGTCCGGTACGAAATAGGCTGCTTGAATACGTATGTTTTTGGCGGCTGAGGTGATCGAAAGCAAATACATCAGCCTCACGTTTTCGCTGCTCCCACCCCGTGAACTTTTGAAAACATGGGCGGGGGAATCCCCGGCTGGAGTGAGTTCGGGAAAATAAGCGGGTCCGTCGAGGACTTTGCCGCGGGTCTTGATCCAGTTGTCACAGAAAGCCGCCTGCATTTGTGCGACTGCGGGGCCTTCCAACTGGTAGTGGGAATCGCGCCATTGGTTGGAGGTTTCGGCGTTTCCCAACCACGCATCAGCAATACCCACGCCGCCTGTGAAACCAACGCGGCCATCAACCACCAGCAACTTGCGGTGGGTGCGATTGTTGATGCGGGCCACGGTGTGCCATGTGACCGGATGAAAAAACTCGATCTCAACGCCAGCGGTTTTCATTTTTTTGAGGTATCCCTCCTCGATTTTGCCGCACCCGACAGCATCCAGAACGACATGAACTTTTACCCCGTCCCTTGCCCGTTCACTCAGGGCATCAGAAAGCTTAAGGCCGATGTCGCCCGACCAGTAAATGTAGGTTTCGAATGTGATCGATTCCCGGGCTGCACGAATGGCAGTGAGCATTGCGGGAAAAATCTGGTCGCCATTATGAAGCGCAGTGATCCGGTTGCCCGGCACGATTTGTTGCCCCAGCAAAGGCCCCATGCTCCGGAGAAATTGAGGATCCTGCACCGCAAATTCATGGTCCAGCTCGTAATGGATATGCTTTTCTCCCAAACTGAGGTTAAGGGCAAGCAGCGTGAAGAACACCGTCAGCAAAATCGTGACGCCGATAATCAGCAATTTATTTAATCTACGACTGCTTGGCATTCGGCTTCAGGATGTCACCGCTTGAGCCAATTTCACTATGGGGTGAAACCCTGCCCGGGGGAGCTTCGCGAGCTTTTTAAAGAATTGGACCTCCGCGATCTCCGGCACCTTGGAGACAGCTCCCGGCTGCCTCAGATTAAATCCATCTTTTGTTCCATAACCAACGTAACAATTACCAACACAATGGAAACTGAAACTCTTCCTGACACATTGACAACCCGTCAACGCATCATCGACGCCTACATGGAACAGCTCCGCGAGCATGGTACGCCACCCCTTGCAATCTATCCGCTGTGCAAGAGCCTGGGCATCGGGGAGAAAGATTTTTTTTCAGTCTTCCCGAATTTAGAGAGTGTCGAAGCCGCATTCTGGCAGGAAAAAATCAGCCACATCATCACCGCCGTTGAGTCAGGTGAAGAATGGGACGGCTTTACCGCAAAACAACGGGCGCTCACATTTTTTTTCGCATGGTTCGAGCACAGCTTGGAAATTCGGTCAGTGATTCTTTTGCGGTTCGGTGGTTTGGGAGCGTTTAAAAATCCGGTCTGGTTGCGGGGTTTTAATGCGACGTTTCGTGACTTCGCCAAATGCACGGTGAACCATGGTCTGGCCACAGCGGAAATCGCTGATCGCGGCAAGCTCACCGCGCTTTACCCCGACGCGATTCTGACAGCTTTCCGTCAGCTCATTGATTTTAACCTCACGGACAGCAGTCGCGGCTTTGAACGAACCGATGCGTTTATCGAAAAGTCCGTGCATCTCGCTTTTGAGTTGATCCGCTCTCAGGCCTTTGACTCCGCCTTTGATCTGGCCCGCTTCCTGGCTCCTGGCTTTCGCCGTTAAAGATCCACGAATGGACCAGAAGAGCATTCCCAGCACCAGATTTTCCCGCATCGCCGCTCTGAGTGGCACCGGAGCGAGAGTCGGCGTGAATTACCTTAAATATTACGGCAAACGCGCTTTGGGCGGCGGCGATAACCTATCGGAGCTTCACGAAGAAAATGCCACTGCCGTTTACAAAACCTTCAGTGAATTGAAGGGGGGTCCTCTCAAGCTTGCGCAGATGCTGAGCATTGACAAAAACCTCCTGCCGCCTGCCTATGCGAAAGAGTTCGCCCAGGCCCAATACTCCGCTCCGCCACTTTCTTATCCCCTGGTGGCCCGCACCTTCCGGCGTGAATTTGGCAAGTCCCCCACAGAACTTTTCGACACGTTCACCCAAAGCGCCGTCCATGGAGCCAGCATCGGGCAGGTCCATCGCGCGACGCTGGGGAATCAGACATTCGCCGTGAAGGTGCAATACCCCGGGGTCGCCGAAAGTCTCAAAAGTGATTTGAATTTTATAAAACCCATCGCTCTACAAATCATGGGTCTCAAGGAAAGCCAAATCGCCCCCTACATCGCAGAGGTCGAAACCCGGCTTCTTGAGGAGACGAACTACACTCTCGAACTCGAACGTTCCATCGATCTTTCCCGGAGATCAGGACAACTGACCAATGTGCGTTTCCCGATCTATTACCCAAGGTTCTCCTCGGCCCGCATTCTCACCCTTGATTGGATTGACGGGGTCACCCTCGATAAGTTTGCGGATTCCGACGCCAGTCAGGAAGACCGGGATCTCATCGGTCAGGCGCTCTGGGATTTCTACGATTACCAGATCCACACCTTGAATCTTTTCCACGCTGACCCGCATCCCGGCAATTTTTTGGTGAAGAACAGAGAGCTCTGGGTCATTGACTTCGGTTGCACGAAACAAATCGATGCAATGTATTACCGAAAACACTTCCGTTTCCTCGACTCTCAAGTTCTCGAAGACCCCGCTCTCCTCGAACAATGCCTGGAAGCCATCGGGGTTTTTCATGAATCCGACAGTCACGATCTAAGGCAGCGGGTTCTCAAAATCTGTGCTGTCTCCATCGAATTACTCGGCCGTCCTTTCCGCGAGGGCTCATTCGATTTCGGCGACAAAAGCTTCATTCAGGGTATTTACCAACTCGGTGAGGACAACCTGCAAAGCCGGGATCTTCGCAAAATGAAAGGTGCCAGCGGCGATGTGGATGGTATTTATACAAATCGCGCCTACTTCGGACTCTACAGTCTCCTGGCCAGGATGCGCAGCCGGGTGCAGACACGTCTTCCCGGGTGGCTGACAGAAAATTCTCCCGTCTAAGCGATCCAAGCAAAGGTGAAAGCGCGATGCCGCGCCATCCGTCAAACAGCGGTTGTGCGTTTTCCGGGGGAACGCCCCTGGAGCTCGATGGCTGTGGAATAAGCGGCGAGCAGGCGATGACGGAAGTGCTCCCACGTGAATCCCTCAAGAAAACGTTTGTGGGCGGCGATTCCCATCTGACGGACAAGGGCGGGGTTGGCGTGCAAGGTGGTGAGTGCGCGGGCTACAGCCTCCACATCATTGGGTGGCACAATGATTCCATTCTCACCATCCTTCACCATGTCTCCGGATTCGCGGGTGGCAATCTGAGGAAGTCCGCACGCAGCGGCTTCATAAGTGGCCTTGGCAGCACCCTCGCATTCCGAGGGAAAGATATGGATCGCACTGCGGCGGAGTTCATCGGCCACATGACCCACATGGCCTGCGGCCCGGACTGTTGGGGGAGCCTCACGGAGAAGGGGTTCAATGTCTTTGCCGACGCTGCCGCAGAGGATCAACTCCGCATCCGGCAGGTTGAGCTGCTTCCATGCCTCCAGAATCAGGTGAACCCCTTTACGGCGAATGAGGGAGCCAACAAAAATCACGCGGAATGTTTCAGGGGGGGAGTCTGACGGGTAAAACTCAAGCGGATCGGCCCCCCGCCCAAGGAGAAAAAGTTTTTCATCCGGCACTCCTGCAATCTGGAACGTTTCCCTGGCTTTTTCCGAAAGCACCAGGATCAAGTCGGCGAGATCATATTCCTCCATGACCTGCTGTCGGGTGACAAGGAGTTTGTTGAGCGCGCTTTGCGGAAAAGGTGCCTCATCCCGTTGAATTTCACTCCACGTCTTTGCCTTTTTGACCCGGCCCTTGTTGCGGTGCCACGTGGGAATCTCAATCATGGAGGGGATGCCCAGGCGTTTGGCCACACGCAGTGATCGCACGCAGTCACCGGACCACGAGTGGAAAAAATCAAACCGGTTGCTGGTGAGCATCCTTGCGGAGACGAGATCGAGAGCGTGTTTTTTTGCGCCTTGATAATACTCACGCTTGAGGACTGAGAGGATTTTCACGGGATGGTATTGAAGCGTGTGGGCGCGGCCCTTGGGCAGCAGGGAGGGGGTCATCGAATACGCCACCGCAGAGCCAAGAAATCCTTTCTCCTCGGCCAGGGAAACCTCCTCCCTGGCAACCCGGTTCAGCCCGGATCCTCCAAGACCAGCCGCAATGGAATAAAGCATTCGTCTTGGAATCATGGGATCAGGAGATGACGCTGGGGATTTCTGTGTCACAGGAAATCAAACTCAAGCAGCCGGATGGGCTTTGATCAGGGAGGCGTAGGTTTGCGAGGGCTGATCTCCGAAAGGGTCGACGGGGAGACGTCTGGCATCTTGAAGGTAGTCAATTGAGAACAAACCAAAACGGGGAGTGAAAGAGCCCCATTCATAATTGTCGGTGATCGACCAATGCAAATACCCCAGCATGGGAACGCCTTCATCAGCAAGCCGCTGCACCTGGGCGATGTGGGCTTTCAGGAATTCGCTTCGGGAGACCTTGTCCCGCCGCGGTGAAGAAAGCGTGTTGTCCATTTTGCAGCGGAACGCCATGCCGTTTTCCGCTATCAGGATGCCGAGACCCGGGTATTCGGCGTGATAGTATTGACAGAAAAAATGCAGGCCCTCGGGAAGCACATGCCAATCCCACCATTTGCGGGACAGCCCGGCCATAAGGTGCCCGGTGACGCTTTTGGTTTTGAATTCAAGGTCGTGAAAGGAGGGAGGGCGGAAGATATGGCCGGTGAAGGGATCGTAATAGTCGATCCCGAGATAATCGAGAACGGCAGGCCGGCGGGAATCCTCCAATTCTTTGAGGAAATGCGCAAAGGTTTCACCGTTGGCGTGCGGGGGGGCAAAATGGTTGGTGAGGTGGTGAAAAAGCCTTCCAACCCAGACAAACGGGTCCAGGTGGAAAGGAAGTTTCGCTGCGCGGATTGCCGTGGCCAGCCGCTTGGAACTTTTGAGCAAATAGGCTGCGATCTGGTCGCGCGGGATTCCCCGCTCACGGGATTGTAGGAGGTCCAACAGCATTTGCTCGGACCAGTAAGCATCGCTGCAGAAAGTGTTCATTGTCACCATGGGTTGTTTCCATCCCCTGGTTTCATAGAGATCGTGAATCGCGTTGTAGGACCGGACGTGGGCAGCAAGGAGTCGATTATAAGCGCGAACGCCCACGGCCAAACCGGCTTCGCCTCCTCCGGGAAAATGCTGGTTCAGATAGGTGTTCAGAACAAGCATGTTTGGCTCGTTGAGGGTCACAAACCAGTGGATCGGCTTCTGGCCATATTGGTTCACGAGGCGGCTATTTATACCATCAACAGCCACCTCCGTGAATTTGGCGAACAGGGCTGGCGTGTCATCACGGAGCCAGGCATCGGTGCCCAGCCAGGCGGGGTGGGTGAAATGCTGGAGCGTTATCACCGGCTCCATTCCGTGCTGGCGGCAGGAGGAAATGATCTCCGCATATTTGTCAATCGCCGCCTGGTCGAATGGCGGTGGTTCCTGTTCTGAAAATTCGAAACAGGGCTGAACTCTCGGCCACTCGATGCTCAAGCGAAAGCTGTTCAATCCGAGCTGGCGGCAGAGAGAAAAATCCTCATTGTAGCGGTTCCAAAAATCCGTGGCCTTCCCGGTTTTCATGACAGCCCCGAGATGTTCGGCGTCCGCCCAATTATTTTGAGGTTGGCCGGCACCATTGTAGCCTCCCTCACATTGATAGCCGGAGCTGGCAACACCCCATAAAAATCCCGGCTTCATCCCTGCTCTTCAAACTGTTTGCGCAAAGCCTTTTCTCTTTGGCGGGAAATGAGAGCCGGTTCGCGGGGCGGTGAGGTTGTGACGATTTCCGCAATGGAAGCGGCAGCATTCGGGCGCCCAAGGTTGCTGGCGTTCTTTGACATAAGTGCCAGACGTTCGGGATCATCAAGAAGGCGCTCGAGCTTGTGGTTCAGGACCGTCACCTCGGTGCATTTGACGGCGGCTCCTGCTTCAAGAAGCACATCAGCGTTTCGTTCCTCCTGGCCTCCGATGGGATCAAGGATCACCATGGGCAACCCGCGGGCCAGGGCTTCGGCCGTGGTGAGTCCTCCGGGCTTGCTCAAAAGCAAAGTGGCAGCGGCCATCAGTTGTGGCATATCCTTGGAAAATCCCACCACACGAAACTGATCCTCCCGTCCGGCCACCAAAGCGTCCACATCCTTGCGAAGTTCCTCATTCCTCCCGCACAGCACAATGGCTTGAAATTCCCGCTTGAGCAGAAGCAACCGTTTGACGACTGCCAGGGCAGGACTCAATCCAAGAGTGCCCGCCGCCACCAGGAGCGTGGGCCGTCCAGGCTGCAACCCATGGTTTTTCAGCACGGCCCCGCAGTCCACCGGCAGAGCAAACTCGGTCTCCACCGGGATCCCGGTCACATGGATCCGTTCCGGTGGCAGCCCAAGCCCTTCCATGTGGATTTTGTCTTCTTGCTGGGCCACAAAATACCAGTGAAAAGCCCGCGTGATCCAAAAAGCATGGAAATGAAAATCCGTGATCACGATTCCCAGCTGGGTGTTGAGCTTTCCAGCCCCTATCAAGTAGGAGACGACGCCGGCCGGCATGAAGTGCGTGCAAATCACGGCATCCGGCCGGAAATCTTTGAGGAGATTCATCAACGGCAGCGCTTGGGGGATGTCAAAAATCAGGCGGCCTTTGTCCGAAACCCACGGATCATCGCTGGTCTCATACCACCACCCCAAAAACTCGGGAAGCATTCCGGAGAGACGCTTGTAGAGCGTGGAGTAAAGCTGTTTGTGAAGGACATTCGTGTGATCCAGGGAGTCATCGGAGAGGACCTCCTCAACGTCCTCCCGCGCCCGGAAGGCACGGGCCAGGGCATCAGCAGCTTTGACATGGCCGGATCCGACGGACGCGGAAAGAATCAATATACGTTTTTTTGCAGACACGGGATTTTTACGAACTGGCGGGTTGGATGATGGACAAGCCGGTTGTGATTGCCCAGGCATCCTCCATGGCCATCCGCTTTTTTTCGTGGCCCATTCCCCAGGAGTCTGAATAGAGGATTTCTTTTGTTTTGAAATTATAACCCACAATGAGCCGCATGTGGCCGCCATCGACTTGCGGGATGCCGGGTTCGGCCACCAAACCGAGCCGCATGGACCAAAGCAAAGGCAGGCCCTCATCAACCCCTCTTTGGATCTCCCGTTGGAATTTTCCAAAGTCAGCCGTTTTTTTGAGACGAACGGTTTTAAGAATTTCCGGCTTCATCTGTTGGTAGCACTTGCCGATGTCCACCACAAGACCGCCGACTGCCACCGGCTCCGCCTTCTCGCGTTTGGCGGCACGGTTGTAATCATCAATCATTTTCATGAAGTCCGAGAAGTCGAAGGGATACACCTCTTTGACCCTGACGCCGAGGCGCATCGTGAGTTTTTGGAGTGACTCGACCATGGCAGAAGGGCTGGTGCCGCCTTCGGTATTCGTATTGGCGATTTGGGCAAGTTCATGTTGATCGACCGGTGCTCCGAAATATCGCATCACCCGTTCCACGGAGGCCACCACGCAGTAGCCCTTGTCTCCTTGATCCACCATGGGAATCCCGGGCAGAAAGATGTCCCCATCGGGAGATTTTTCGATTTGGTCCTTCCCGGAAAACGATTTCACAATCTCCTTCACCGAAGGAGGAGGCGTCCCGCCCACTTGGGCCACGGCCGCCTGGGGTGGGGTGGCAACCAACCGGATAAATTCGGCACGAAACGAGATGCCCTTGGACCGGGACTCCTTGGTTGCGCTCCATTCGAGGGTATTTAGAAACTCAGCGGTTTTCCAATAGACACCTTCTGCTCTGACGACACCAGAGGCATCCCGGCCACGCTCGGAAGGCGCTCCCCCATACAGGCTCGAAAGGCTCTGCGTCACCTCCTGCAACAAGGTGTCAAAACCGTTCCGGCTCAAATCACCCGCATCACCGCGGTTATAAAAGATAACAGTGATCGAGTCCGGCTTGTCGTTTGCGAATCTCACAATAGCCTCGTACGCCCGCCTGTTGGCCACGGACAGGCCGGCGTGAGCCGCCCTCAGGGAGTCTTTGCTTGCCGATGTCCATTCAAACCCCATCGGAGCCAGTTCCTGCGCCAAGGCCTGGGATGATCCTTCCCATAGCCCCGGACGGCTCAGCAGCGAGTCCAAGGGGGCTTTCGGCACCTCCGCCTCAGATGATGCGACAGAAAATAGGAGACCGGCAAAACAACAGACCGGAGCGAAGAAGTTTTTAAGAAGTGTCATGAGTGCCTTGCCATCTCGCCATACCTTGCCATGGTGGAGAGTTTTTATGCAAACATTGATCATCGGCCACAAAAATCCCGATATGGACGCCATCTGCTCGGCCATCTGCTACGCCGAATTCAAAACGTTGTCAGGTCTGGCCCCCTCCCGCGCGGGTCGTTGTGGCAACACCAACGAACGCATCGATTATGCGCTGAAACGATTTGGGTTTGAGCCTCCTGATTTTGTCAGCGATGTCCGGCCCCAGGTGGGCGATGTGATGGAAACGGGTGTTGTGTATGCCCGTCATGACGAACCCGTGTTTGAAGCTTTTGGAAGGTTGGGGGATCAGCGGTTTCGCGGACTGCCCGTCATCGATTCCCGCGGTGGTTGCCTGGGATTGATATCTGCCTTCAAAATCAGCCGTCATGTTTTCCCTGCGCTTGGAAATGTTGAGCAATCCCGGGAGGTGCATGCCTCTCTGGAAGCCATCCGGAGGACTCTCGGTGCCAGCTTGCTGACCGGAGAAACGGACCTCGCGGTTCGCAACCACGTTTTGGTGGTGGCTGCCATGCAGACCGACTCCTTTCAAAAACGTCTGGGTTCTCTCGATCTTGACCGGACGGTGCTGATTGTCGGTGACCGGAGGAATATCCAGCGCATTGCGATTGAAGCTGGTGTGCGGTGTCTGGTGATCAGCGGGGATCTCGGCATTGAGGAAGATATTTTGGAACTCGCGAAAAGCCGGGGAACCGTGGTGATGGGATCTTCACGCGACACGGCGACGACCGTCCTTCTCGCGCGAAGTGCTGTCAGTGCCGGCGATTTGCTCAGTGACGAATTTTTATCCCTCCCCCCGGACCTTCCGCTGGCAGAGGCCCGCTCCCAGGTTGCAATGTCTCCACAATTTGCATTTCCCGTTCTCGATGATGACGGGCTCCTTGTGGGAATCCTCTCCAAAAGCGATTTTTTGAAACCGGTCCCCCGGCAATTGATTCTGGTGGATCACAATGAACTCTCTCAAGCGGTGAGCGGGGCGGGGGACGTGCCCATCGTTGAAATTCTGGACCATCACCGCATTGGGGCCGCACCCACCCAGCAACCGATCCTTTTTCTTAACCGCCCCGTGGGTTCAACCTGCTCCATTGTGGCCGATTGCTTCGAACGTGAAGGGATTCCCATTCCCCCCAACGTTGCGGGACTCCTGATGTGTGGGCTTCTCTCTGACACGTTGAATCTCACGTCACCCACAACCACGGATTTTGACCGGGGGCTCATGGTGCGGCTTTCCCGGATTGCCGGGGTCGAACCCACGGCGCTGGCATCAGAGATTTTTTCCGTGGGCTCGCCCCTGCTGACTATGACACCCACCCAGGCGGTGACGGCTGACTGTAAAGAATACGAAGAAGCCGGGCATCGTTTTTGCGTGTCCCAACTTGAGGAGCTGAGTTTTTCTCATTTTGAAGAAAAGCGGGAAGCACTCCTGGCCGCTTTGGAGACTTACCGGTCCTCGAAGGGTTATGATTTTGCGGCCATGCTTGTCACCGACATCAACACCCAGAATTCCTTGTTGCTCGTTCAAGGATCAGCAGAGTTCGCACGCCTCATCGATTTTCCCGATGCCAGTGAGAAGATCTGGAAGCTGGATGGGATTGTTTCCCGGAAAAAGCAACTTCTGCCTTACTTGACCGGGCTTGTGGCTCGACTGACCTGAATTTGCGCGCTGTGGACCTCTTCCATCAACTGTGACGTGCTGATCCGGTGAAGGCATCCCTGCTCCCCTTTGATGACCCGCACATGCTTGCCAAGCGGTGCCCATGTGTCCGGGTCCGTTGGTCCGAAGAGAAGGATCGTCGAGGGGCCTGCCGCTGCAGCCAGATGGGAAATGCCGCTGTCATGTCCCAGGAACACTGAGCAACGGGATAAGATCGCTCCTAGAATATTCAAGGGCAGGTTTTCGAAAAAGTGCAGAGAATTTCCGAAGGTCGACCTCAGCCGGGTGATCGGTTCTGAGTCGGCTTCTCCTCCGATGATGGCTATGGCGTCCGCCCCATGCGTTTCTTTGATTCTGAGAATAACTTCCTCCCATCGCTCAACGGGCCAGTTTTTTTTTGAACTGCCACTTCCCGGGTGAATGGCCACCCAGCGCCCCGGAAATTCCTGCAAGAGGGCGTCAGCGGAAGCTTTGTCCTCCTCCGTGAGATGAAGTCTCGCTTCAGGATCCTCCAAAAATAGAGCCATACAGGCCAGCGGCCCGGCCAGATGCTGCGCGGCATGCACCCCGGGCTGGATATGAGGCGATATGGGTAAAAAATTCTTCACCCCGATTTTCTCCAGAGACCTGCGGAACAAATCATCCGGATCGTAAAGATAGCTCACGATCTGGTTGAACCCCAGAAAGTAGCTTTCCAGCTCCTTTGCCATTTCGGCTTTCGGATTGAAGCAACTTGCCAGAGGGCCGTACTCGATACAGCGCCCCGTGTTCGCATAGTAGCGCCCTTCAACGAGTGGGATGACCCGCCGGTAGGCCATAACCTCCAAATGGCAATCTGGAAATCCTTCGCGCAGAAGCCTGATGGCCGGCAAGGTCAGGATAAAATCCCCGATTGCGCCTCCGCGGATGACCAGAATGCGCCCCATGAGTCACTGATCCACAACAGACGAAACGTCTATCGCCTCACAGCACACTACCGGTTAAATTGGTTGATTTGGGAACCCAGAGCTCCGGGTCCCTCCCAGCTGGCCGGGCGATTCCATGGAAGAGTTCCCCCTGCTTCCTGTTCCGTACGGTAACTTTCGTCTTTGGCGCACCCTGAAAGAACCAGCACGGCGAATGCCGCAACAACCATCAGGGAACGGGGCATTATCTTGGACAAACGTTTTATTGTTCGCCGACAGCCTGAAAGATCACATTGTCACCAGGAACGATCGAGACACCTTGAGGGATGCTGCTGACGACGATGTCGGCGATAGATGTTGCTGGTTCCACAGAGGTGACACGAACCTTGCCGATCAAATTGTTTCCGCGTTTTACGAGGAGCTCGGCATTGCCAACAACACCGTTTTTATCCCCAAGGTTTAAAACAACGAAGTTCCATGCCTGATTCACGGCCAACACACGACCTTGAAGTCCATCGCGCATTTTCAAGGCCTGGCGGTCAGCGTCCTTCTGGCGGGCCTCGGCCAACTGGGTTTTTGTGGTGTCCAAATTACCCTGAAGCTGGGTGATAAGGGTTTCTTTTTCGAGGAGTTGAGCTTGAACGTCTGCAGAAGGCTCAGCGGAGGTGGTAGGAGCATTGCTCCGGAGCTGGGTGAGCTCAGCTTCTTTTGCGGCAACATCGGCTGTCAGTTTGGCGATATCTCCCTCTTTTGTGGAGACCGCCGTCTCAAGTTCGGAAAGTTTTGATTTGGCTTGGTCAGCGGCCGTCTTTGCGCTTTGCGCCTGAGCGAGAGCTTGTTCTTTCTCAGCCGTGTTGGTCGCCAGCTCTTCGTTGGCTTTCTTCAAGTCCGTTGAGGCCTTCTCCAACGACTGATTTGCAGTTTGAACGGCTTGAGCTGCGGCGTCCACCTCGGCAACTTTTGTATCAAGCGTGCCTTTGTTAACGAAACCGAGAACGGCTGTGGCGAATGTCACGGCCAGGGAGATGAATAGAAGGATTTTGCCCATAATTTTGAGTGGAGGTTAATGCAACGAGCCAAAGTTATTAACAAAAGCTGCGTAGTCCTGCAAGTAACAAAATGAAGGATTTACGAATGTTTTTTTGCGCATGAGAGATTGCAGAGTTCTTTCCACGGAGATCGAGCTGCGCTGCACGGGGAAATGTTTACGGCCGGGAAATGATTCTGGCCCCTTTGGCATAGGTGAAGTACGCCCACATCCACTGAAGAAAAACGGCCGTTCTGTTGCGGAAACTCACGAGGAAAAAGAGGTGCACAAACGCCCACGCCATCCAGGCCGGCAGGCCGGCAAATTTTAAAGGTCCCAATTCGCAAATGGCCGCATGCCTCCCGATAGTTGCCATGCTGCCTTTGTCAAAATATTCCCACGGCTTCGCTGCTTCGCCGCGCAAGTGCCGGAGAATATTTTCCGCCGCGTGACGACCCGCCTGCATCGCAGCCGGACTGACACCGGGAACGGGTTTTCCCGCTTTATTCTCTGTCGTCACCATATCCCCCACCGCCTGAATTTCGGGATGGCCCGGCAAGCTGAGGTCGGGGTTGATCTTGAGGCGTCCCTGACGGTCCACCTCTCCCAGCATCGCGGCAAGGGGAGAGGCTTTGTTGCCGGCGGCCCATACGATGGTGCGGCACCCTATGCGCTCTCCTCCAACTTCCACATGGGTGCGATCAAGGTTGGTGAGGGGCTTGCCAAGGAGGACGTCCACATGCAGCGCATGAAGATCCTGCAGAGCATGATTGGAGAGTGACTCATCAAAGGCCGGCAATAATCGTGGCCCGGCCTCCACGAGGATCACTCGCGCCTGGCTGGAATCAATGTTTCGGAAATCCTTTTTCAGGGTGAAGTTGGCAAGCTCCGCAATTGCTCCTGCCATCTCAACACCCGTGGGCCCTCCGCCAACCACGACAAATGTCATGGCAGCGCGGCGTTCGGCGTCATCGCGGGCTTTTTCCGCCTCTTCAAATGCCACGAGGATCCGCCTTCGGATATCGATGGCATCGGCCAGAGTTTTTAGTCCCGGAGCGTGGGCTTCCCACTCATCACGGCCAAAGTACGAGTGCCTGGCCCCCGTGGCAACAATCAGATAATCGTAAGCGAGAGAGCCCCCGTGCGTTTGAATGGATTTTGTGGCAGCTGAGATGGAAAGGACCTCATCAAGAATGACCTCCACGTTTTTTTGATCCCGGAGGATACTGCGAATGGGCTTTGCCACATCCGCCGGGGAAAGTCCGGCCGTGGCAACCTGATAAAGCAGCGGCTGAAAGAGGTGATGATTGCTGCGATCAATGAGCACAATCTGAACCGGGGCTCCGGCAAGAGCTTTGGCGGCGCTCAATCCTCCGAATCCTCCTCCCACAATGACAACCACCGGCAGGCTTGCAATTTTGCTTTTGGGAAGTGATTCTTGGTCTGTGTTCACGTGGTGGGACCATCGTCCTTTCGGGACAATGAGTCAAATCCAGTGCGCGGACCCGCACGTATATAACAAGCATGGCAACAACATTCGAACAGCCCGATACTCTGGCCCGCACCATTCAATCCATTGAGGATGCAAACCTCGCGGATGAACTTGTCGGAGAAAAGCTCACGATCAACATGGGCCCTTCCCATCCTTCGACACATGGCGTCCTTCGTATCATTTTAGACCTGGACGGGGAAATCATCACCAAGGCCACACCGGATGTGGGGTATCTGCACCGCGGGGATGAAAAAATTGCGGAAAACATGCAGTTTAATCAGTTTGTTCCCTACACCGACCGCCTCGATTATTTGGCTCCTCTTGCAAACAACGTGGCCTATGCGCTGGCCGTGGAAAAGCTCATGGGCTGGGAACTTCCCCCGCGTGGAAAAGCGATCCGGGTTCTCTGCTGCGAGTTGGCCCGTATCTCCGCCCATCTCCTTGGTGTGGGCTGCATGGCCATGGACATCGGCGCGACCACTGTCTTTTTATACACCTTTGAAGATCGCGAAAAAATTTACAATCTGATCGAGCAACTCACGGGAGCCCGCTTCACGACAAGCTTCACACGCATCGGTGGCCAGACCCATGACCTTCCGGCCGGTTATTTGGAAAGTGTGCGTGCCTTTCTTCGCGAGTTCAAACCCTCCTTCAATGAGGTCGACAAGCTCATCACCCGAAACAGGATTTTTGTGGACCGCACCCGCGAGATCGGCGTGATCTCAAAAGAAGACGCCATTGGGTTTGCACTGTCAGGCCCCAACCTCCGCGCCTCCGGAGTCGAACATGATCTCCGCAGAAAACAACCTTACCTCGATTACCAAAACTACGAATTCGATATTCCCATCGGTTCGGTGGGTGATTGTTATGACCGCTACCTCGTCCGCATGGAAGAGATCCGTCAAAGTGTGCGAATCCTGGAACAGGTTATCGATAAAATGCCGGAGGGCCCGATCAACTTTGTTGATCCCAAACAAACGCTCCCTCCCAAAGTCGATGTGATGACCAAGATGGAAGAACTGATCCATCACTTCATTTTGGTGACCGAAGGCGTGGACGCTCCCGCCGGTGAAGTGTATTTCGGTGCGGAAAATCCCAAGGGAGAACTCGGATTCTATATTCACAGCAAAGGTGGAGGCGTTCCTTACCGCCTCAAAATCCGCGCCCCCAGCTTTGTCAACCTCGGCATTTTGCCAAAAATCCTGCCCGGCACCATGGTCAGCGATGTGGTCTCCATCCTCGGTTCGCTGGACTTTGTGATGGGCGAATGTGATCGCTAGGTTGTCGGTCAACGATCCCTGGTTTCAAGTGCCAAGACCTTCATTCCGGGTTAATTTTGCAAAGTGACGAATGGGCGGGGCAAGCCTTGCCTGCCGGCTTTTTTGCTTCCGCAAGATCGCTCTCCCTCACGTTTCTACCACTGTAGATGTCCTAACGACCGATGGCCGCAAAAGCCGCATGAATCAGGACTCCGATAATGCCGCCAACGATGGTGCCGTTAAGGCGGATAAACTGCAAATCACGACCCACCGTCGCCTCCAGTTTGTCAGCCATTTCTCTTTCATCCCAGGCATTGATCGTGGAGATCACGAGTTCGCGGCTGTGAGGTCTTGCCGCAAGGATCCCGGCCAGCGCCTGCTCGCCGAGGAAGGTATTGATTTCCGTGCGGGCTATCTCATTCTCTGACAACTGACGGGATGCGGAAATGATGGCTTCTTCGAGCTTCTGCCGGATCGCCGACTTGCCGGACGCGCAGTCCCGGAGGACAAACTCTTTGAGTTCCTGCCAGGCCTTGCTGGCAAAATCATCCACCACCTGGCTCTCGGCGAGGGCCCCTTGCATGCTGCGAATTCTGGCTGCCATCTCCGGAGAGGATTTTAAATTGTTAATGAGCTGATGCAGTCGCTGATTAAAGGATTTCCAAAGCGGATTGTCAGGTTCCTGGCTTGCCTCATCGAGCGCTGCCTGCACCTTCTCGATGGTCTTGCCGGCCACAGCGGAGGCAATATTCTCCCGCCACTGATCGAGCAGCGGCCCAACCAGATCCTTGCCAAAAGGCAATGAGCCCAACATCTCACTGGAAATCGGAATCTCTTTGCTGATCTTGGATTGGATGGTGCTCCGGTGATCGTCGATCAATTGACGCGACGCCTTCAGCACCGACACAAAAATCTCGCGGTCGCGTCCATTTTGAACAACCACCTCCAGCCCCTCGCCCACCAGGGGACCCACCTCCGCGTTTCGAATCAGCTCCCTCGCCCGATCCCCGAGGAGGGCGGACATTTCATCATCAGAAATACCGCTCAAAATATTGGGGACAAAACGGGCGGCCTTCTCTGCCAGCATCCCGGAATGGTTCGTCAGCCATTTTGACACAAATCCCGCATAGTCCAGACCCCGGAACTTCGGACCCAACTGCTGCTCGGTCAGAAAGCTTGTTTCCATAAATGTCGCCAACGAGTCCGCCACTCGACCCTTGTTTTTTGGCAGGATGGCCGTGTGCGGGATCGGGATGCCCATCGGATGACGAAACAAAGCCACCACCGCAAACCAGTCCGCCATGGCCCCCACCGTTGCCGCCTCAAAAAAAGCCCGCGGCCACACCAGCCAAGGCTGCATGGGCTCAAGCAACCGGCAAACGGCCATCATCACCGAACAAAAAACCAGCGCCCCGGTGGCAATCAGACGCATGTGTGGCAAGGTCAGTTTCACAAAGATGATCTATTAACCCACGCATCCCGAATATCCAACAACTTCACGTTGGGACGAGCGCTCAGACAGCCGAAGCAATTGACCACGGATGCACAGATGACGCGCAGTCGCAGAGGATTGCTGATCGAAACACCCCAACTTTGCGCAGAAAATTCGGCGGGGCGGGCGCCATCCAACAAGTTTGACCCGCACCCGGCTCCAGAAAATTCTGGTCAACAGCCCGGGACTCTTTCAGAATCATCGACTTTTCATGAGTCGCAATGTTGGTATCGGATTAGCCGGATTTGGCACGGTGGGGGCAGGTGTGTACAAGCATCTGCTTGGCAACGCCGATGTCATTGAGCGCCGGGCCGGGGTGGTTTTTGATGTTCGTAAAATTGCGGTTCGGGATCTGACAAAAGACCGTGGCCTTACCGTTCCAGAGGGACTGATCACTGGAAATCTCCAGGACTTGTTGGATGACCCGGAGATCCAGATTGTGGTGGAGTTGATGGGTGGGATCGAAGTTCCTTTGGCCTTTGTGCGTGAGGCCATTTCCAGGGGCAAAATCGTGATCACCGGCAACAAGGCTCTTCTGGCCGAGCATGGGAAGGAACTGTTTTCTTTTGCGGCTGAGCGAGGGGTTCCGATTCTCTATGAAGCGGCTGTTGCGGGGGGGATCCCGATCATCAAATCCGTCAAAGAAGCCTTTGTGGGAAACCGTTTTGAAAAGATTCATGGGATTCTGAACGGGACCAGCAACTACATTCTCACGCGCATGTCCGAAGCCGGCCTCAGTTATCCCGAAGCCTTGGAGGAGGCTCGAGCATTGGGCTACGCCGAGGCGGACCCGACGCTCGATATCAATGGGTGGGATGCGGCTCACAAAGCGATCATTTTGGCGTCTTTGGCTTACGGGTTCTGGATTTCCCCGGAGGAGGTGCTTGTGGCGGGGATTGATTTGTTGACCCGGGAAGACGTGCGGTTTGCTGATGAACTCGGCTATTGCATCAAACTCCTGGCGACGATCCAGTCCGCTGATGAAGGGCTCATTGAGGTCAGGGTGGCACCCACGCTGATCCCGAAGACGCATGTGCTGGCGTCCGTGAGCGGGGTTTTTAATGCCATCGCGGTTCGCGGCGATGTGGTGGGCGACACATTATTTTATGGGCGGGGAGCGGGGCAGGATCCGACGGCCAGTTCGGTGCTCGGGGATCTTGTTGAGGCCGCTTGTGCGTTGGGGAACACACCGCGCTGCTTCGGGTTTCGAAGCCATGAACTTTATGGCAAATGTCTGCCGCAGAGCCGGACTGTCTCCAAATTCTATTTGCGACTGGCCGTTGAAGATCGTCCAGGCGTGCTTGCAGCGATTGCCGGTGCCCTCGGTGAAGCCGGTATTGGGATTCTTTCGGTGATCCAACCCGGAGCCCAGGAAGAGGGACCCGTGCCGCTGATTCTGATGATTCATGATGCCCAGGATGCGGCCATGCGATCCGCATTGAAGACGATCTCCTCGCTGGAAAGTGTGAAAGCCAATCCGGTGCTTCTGCACGTGGAAACCTTCTCATGAGTTTGTCCCCTCTTCATGACCGCGGCGTGATCAGCCGGTATCGCGAGTATCTGCCGGTGGGCGACAACACCCCGGTGATTTCTCTCAACGAGGGATCCACGCCCCTCATTTATTCCCCCAAGTTAAGCGAAAAAGCGGAGGCCGAAGTTTATTTGAAATACGAAGGCCTGAATCCAACGGGCTCTTTCAAGGACCGGGGGATGACGATGGCCTTGTCCAAAGCCGTTGAGGAAGGTGCCCACACAGTGCTTTGTGCTTCGACCGGCAACACCTCTGCTGCGGCGGCCGCTTATGCAGCCCGTGCTTCGGTGGATTGTGCCGTTCTCCTTCCAGCCGGCAAAATTGCTTCCGGCAAACTCGTTCAGGCCTTTGCCTACGGAGCCAAAGTGATTGCTATCCGGGGAAATTTTGATGATGCCCTCCGGCTTGTCCGGGAATTAGGTGGCATGGAAGGAATGGCCATTGTGAATTCCATCAATCCTTATCGCATTGAAGGCCAGAAAACCGCCTCGTTTGAGATCATTGA
This sequence comes from Terrimicrobiaceae bacterium, assembly GCA_041738805.1. GTDB lineage: Bacteria > Verrucomicrobiota > Verrucomicrobiia > Chthoniobacterales > Terrimicrobiaceae > JAJTZA01. Next base: position 39,445 of record JBGSPC010000203.1, read on the forward strand.
TGAACTCGGAGACGCTCCCGACCTGCACATTTTGCCCGTTGGCAACGCAGGAAATATCACGGCCTATTGGAAAGGATACCGTCAGTTTCACGACCTCGGACGATCCACCAAACTTCCCCGCATGTCGGGATTTCAAGCGGCGGGATCCGCACCCATTTATCATGGCCGCATTGTTGAGCAGCCCGACACCCTCGCCACGGCGATTCGCATTGGAAACCCCGCCAGTTGGCAGGGGGCACGGGACGCGATTTCAGAAAGTCAGGGGTCGATCGACATTGTGACGGATGAGGAAATTCTTTCCGCCCAACGGTGGCTGTCATCCCATGAAGGCATTTTTGTTGAGCCCGCCAGTGCCGCCTCGGTGGCCGGGTTGATGCGTTGCCTTGGTCCGAACCGCTGCACCGGCTGCCCATTGCCCTCCATTCCCAAAGGTGGAAAAATCGTGCTCACGGTGACCGGTCATGGCCTCAAAGATCCCGAGGCTGTTGAGCGAAGCGGTGCTGTGAATCCCTTGGAATCCGAGGCCAATAGCGACGCCATCCGCAAACTTTTGGACCACGCCTGACCATGCCGATTATCGTCCAAAAATTTGGAGGCACATCGGTTGGCACTCCCGAAAAAATCCTAAACGCTGCCAAACGAATCCTGGCCACCCAGCAGGAAGGAAATGATGTGGTCACCGTTGTTTCTGCCATGTCGGGGGTGACGGATGGATTGATCAAACTCGCCAAGCAGGTTTCGCCAACCCCTTCCGACCGGGAAATGGATGTTCTGCTGGCCACCGGAGAGCAGACCACCATCGCGTTGGTTGCGATGGCCATCAATGCGATGGGAGGGCGGGCGATTTCGCTCACCGGGGCCCAGGCGGGAATACGAACGGATGGCATTCATACCAAGGCCAAAATTGCAAACATCTCCCCGCGTCAAATCCGGTCCCACCTGCGGGAAGGCTACATCTGTATCGTGGCGGGGTTTCAGGGGCAAACGGTGTCCGGTCAGATCACCACTCTTGGCCGGGGCGGCTCCGATCTCACGGCCATTGCGATTGCTGCCGCGCTGCGAGCCCACAACTGCGAGATTTATACCGATGTGGATGGAATCTACACCTGCGACCCTCGCATTGTTGCCAATGCCCGAAAGATCGATCAGATTGCTTATGACGAACTTTTGGAGATGGCGAGTTCGGGCTCAAAAGTCATGCAGTCGCGCTCCGTGGAATTCGCAAAAAAATTTGGCGTCCCGTTTGAGGTGCGCAGCAGCTTCAACAACAATCGTGGAACCCTCGTGAAAGAAGAAACTCTCGGACTCGAAACCGTCGTCGTTCGCGGCGTCTCGGTGGAACGCAACCAAGCCAAAGTGACCATTGCCAATGTGCCCGACCAGCCGGGGGCGGCTTCGCGCATTTTTACGGCGCTCGCCGAAGCCCATGTCGTGGTGGACGTCATTGTTCAGAACGTCTCGGTCAGCGGCTCCACCGATATCTCGTTCACGCTGAATCGTGATGAACTGGAAAAGCTCGGGGCGGTGCTGGACCGCGTTGTTGCCGAGGTGGGTGCCGGAACGATCACCAAGCGGGAAGGCATCGCCAAGCTCAGTGTGGTCGGCATTGGCATGCGATCCCATTCCGGCGTGGCCGCCCGGCTTTTCGAAGCCCTGGGCAATGGCGGGGTGAACATTCAGATGATTTCCACCTCCGAGATCAAAATCGCCGTGATCATCGATGAGGACAAAATCGAGTTGGCTGCCAACCTGGCCCATGAGGCCTTTGGCCTTGGAGGCTGATCCCGCACTTCCCACCTTATGAAATACGCGGCGGCTGTTCTCTGTGCCTTGGGGATTCTGGCCGCTCAGTTTTATTACGGCGGGCTCTTCCGTCAGGTGTTTGCCATCCCCGGGTTGATCACGGTGGGAGTTGCCGGCCTTTTTGCGGGCTGGGCTGTGTTCAAGGGGGACCGATCCGCCCCCAGGGCTCTGCCGATCGGGTTGACCCTTGGCTTTGCAGGCTGGTTGTTGTGGCGAATCTCTGCTGCGGTCCCGACGTTGGAAACCGGATCCCTCTTCCAACTCGTGCTCGCCTGCGTTGTGGCTTATCTGGTTTTTGCATCGATAGCCACGTCCGCAAAATCCCGTCTCACCTTTTTTTGTGTCTTGTTTCTGGCGGCTATGATCCAAGCCACTCTGGGCGGATATCAATTCATCAACAAAGTTCCCTCGATGCCATTCCCATGGGCCTCTGAGCTGCTAAGGTATTATTACGGTGACCGGCTTGGCTTACGCGCCCATGGTTTTTTTATCAATGGAAACCACTTGGCGTGGTTCTTGAATGTGGCAGGACTTGCCGCCTTGTCCGTAGCCTGCTGGGCGCGGTGGCCGGCATGGGGCCGGATCCTTGCGCTTTATGTGGCGGCGGTTTGTTTTGCAGGATGCCTGCCCACACTCAGTCGGGGCGGTTTTGTCGCACTAACCGCAGGCCTGAGTGTGTTTCTGCTGCTGAGCGGCTACGCGCTGGCTTATGGCGCAGGGGGCCGCCGTTTTGCAGCGGCACTCACCCTGCTGGCGGGGGCTCTCATCGCCTGCGGATCGGCATGGTTTGTGTTTTCTGAAAGCTCGGTCGTTCAGGCTCGTCTTGCCCTGATCGCCCAAGACACCTACCGCCCGCAAATCTTCCAGTCCGCCCGGCGGCTTTTCGAATCGTCTCCGATCCTGGGAGCCGGAGCCGGAACTTTCAAAGAGGCGGCACGCACCTACCGTGAAACGCCGACCACAGCAGATGATATTTTTGCGCACAATGACTGGTTGCAGATTTCTGCGGAATTCGGGTTTCCCGCCCTGGTTCTGCTGCTTTTGCTGGTCATGGTTCATTTTTCCAGCGGACTCCAAGGGTTGTCACACCTTCTCAAAAGGCACATGGCGGTCAGCGTCGGGGCCTCCAGCAATGGCGTTGCTGTTCATATGGCAGCCCTCTCAGCCCTGGTGGCATGCGCCGTCCATTCGTTCTTTGATTTTAATATGCAAATCCCCGCCAACGCTCTTCTCGCCGCCGCTTGCGCCGGAATGTTGGCCAACCCGGGGTCTTCGGGAGAGCCCCAGCGACAAGTGCAAAACCTTTTTCTGCGTCTCTCCTGCTTGATCAGCGTGGCCGCTTCACTGTGTCTCGTGTGGGTGGTTTCCACCTCCGCACCCGCCCAGCGCCAACATCTTGCCATCGAAAACGCCTACTATTCCGAGCGGTATGACGAAGCCATTGAACTTGCCACCCAGCTTCTGACTCTGGAACCAACCCACATCGATATTCGGCTGCTTCGTGCCAGGGCTCTCCTCGATCGGTCCTTAACCCGGCGCGATCTGCCACTCAAAATTCAAGACACAGCCGCAGCCCGTTCTGACTATGAGGCGGCGGCCGAACTCCGGCCTCTGGACGTGTATCACCAAATCGGTCTGGCCCGGACCTTGGGTCGATTGGGGGACTTCACCGCATCGGAGGCGGCCGTGTCCGGCGCGATTGCCCGTCACTCTCTCTCCCACGGTGGATATCAGGTGCTTGGCCTGGCCCTGCAGGCCCAGGGACGCGAGGCTGAGGCTCTTCGGTTTTTTGCCATTTCAAGCACGCTTCCAAACTCTGAAAACTCCAGAGAATTCTTCCGCGCGCTGCAAAAAGAAATGCAGAAGAAAAAGTGAGGTTGACGGCCCGTGTGCGATTTGTTGTAAATTTGTTAAATCCAGTTCTTGCAACCCAATGCTGGGACAGGTACTAAAAACCTATGCCTGCCAAATCCAAAACCCGCCAAGTTCTTTTTGCATCGCTCTCCGCCACCATTCTCCTCGGAATCTCTGCGCAGGAGTCACATGCTCAGCCCCGCGGCTTTCAGTTTTGGGGTGCCCCGCCTCCGTCAGATTTCGGCTCGAATTTGGGCGATGAAGTGGTTGAAGAAGACACAGATGGCGTTGATTTCGGCATTTTCTCCCGCAAGCCATTCCGTTTCACTTTTTCTGTGCGTGAGGGCTGGGACAGCAATGTCTACACAACCAGGAACAATGCCCAGAGCAGCTTCTACACAAATTTTGCGGCGGGTGTTTCTTACGACTTCGGCAGTCCCCGCCTCCAATTGCGCAGCAATCTTGGTGGCGGCCTGACCTACTACTACAACCGCGGAGATGACCCCATCGACTGGAATGGAATTTTCAGCCTCGGAGCAACTTATCAGGCTACCCCGCGCTTGACCCTCACCATCGACACCAGTACGGCTTACCTCTCCCAGCCTGATCTATCCATCATTGGCGGCACCAATCGAATCGATGGCGACTACCTCTATTCGAACACCTACCTGGCGGCGGCTTACCAGTGGTCGGAAAAATTCTCGACGGTCACTAGCTACCGCTTTGGAGTCTTCTATTATGTCGAAAATAGTTTGAATGACAACCAAGGCCGGATCGAGCAGACTTTTGCACAGTCCGGTCGATGGCTCATTCTTCCAAAAACCACGGGAATCGTGGAATACCGGCTCAATCCTGTGACCTATTTCGATGCGGACTTGGATTCGCTGGGTAATTTTTTCCTCATTGGTGTGGATCAGATCTTCAATCCCCGCCTGACTTGGAATGCCCGTGTGGGTGCCGAATTGCGGTTCAACAACAATCCCGTGGACGGCGACTCGACCTATCTCGGTCCCTACATGGAGAGCAACCTCACCTATCAATTTGGACCTGCCTCCACAGTGGGCTGGCTCATGCGTTATGGCACCGAGGCATCAGGCATCAACAACGTCAGCCAAAGGCAGACATTCCGCACGGGCCTCGTTGTTAATCACGCTTTCACCCGCCGGCTCTCCGCCAACTTCTCCACGAACTGGCTGATTAACTACTACGATCAGCAGGATGTGATCCCCTCATTCACCGAAAACATTGTGGATTTTTCCCTGGGCTTGAATTTCCTGGTCAATCGATTTGTCTCGTTGAGCGCAGGGTATCAATACACGATCGACATTGCTCCTGACGCTCCAGAAAGGGAGTACAACAGAAGCGTGGCGTTTGTGGGGGCGAATTTCTCGTTCTGAAAACCACGTATTTCGATCAATCCGGGTTGCCTAGGGTGATTTCATGGATTAGACTCACTGCGGTCCACGGCAACACTCCCTTTCCCAAATGAATAGCGATACCGGCGAAATCAAACTTCACTTCCTCGATTATTGGAGGGTTATCCGTGTTCGGTTGCCCCTGATTATCCTTGTCTTCCTTCTCGTAGTGATCACCGCAGCTGTGGTGACCTATTTTATGCCCAAAACCTTCGTGTCAACCGTGACAATGCAAGTCAAGCAGGTTGACACATTCATTGATGTCTTCGGTCAGCGTGGCATGGGGGGATTGGATCCAAGGTTCCTGACAACCCAATTCGAAATCATTCAGCGTAAAGAAATCCTCTATCCGGTCATTGAGTCCCTTAATCTCCAACAAAAATGGGGGCTTCCCAGCAAGGAGCAGGCTTACTTCCGTTTGAGAAATGCCGTCAACATGCGGGAAATTCGAAACACAGAACTCATCCAGATTCTGGTTTCCAGCACGGACAACCGTGAAGCCATGGAAATCGCAAACCGAATCGCTGAGGAATATCAAAGGAAGCGCATTGCGGACTCCCGGGAATGGATCGACAAATCTCTTGTTCAACTACGCGAGGAAGTCGAAAAGCAGCGTTCCAAAGTTGATGAACTAAGAACCGAGATGGCCCGGATTCGTGTGGAAACAGGGGTTCAGGATCTTAACCCGGATAACACGGAAGATTCAACATTGACCGCCGAGTCTCAAGTGCTCATCTCAACCGAACAGTTGGTTTCTACCGAAAGAATGAGGGTGGAGGGCCTCCGCGCTAAACATGAGCAGGTATCTGCTATGACCGATGATCAGATCATGCGGTCCTTGGCGACATTAGAAATTGAAGATCCCACAATTCTACAAGTGCTTCCCCAATTTCAAGAGCTAAGCTCGGAAACAGCCCGACTTTTAAACTCGGGATTGGGCATCAACCACCCCACGGTCAAATCGGTCAATGCCAAAATGGCTGTGATGGAGGATCAGCTCAAAAACCAAATCAAGGTGCTTCGTCAAACCCTGCAGGCAAATTTCCAGATCGCCCAGGATTCACTCAAGAACCTCGTTGCGCAGTTGGAAGGTTCCCGCACCTCTCAACAAGAGAACAAATCCAAGGCCTCAACGTATTACGAAGCCAAAAACAACTACATCCAGGCAAAGAAGTTGCTCGAGGCTGCTGAGGTCCGGTTGAATACGGAGACGATGCAAAAAACCATGCCCCAACGTCCGGTCAGCATTTGGGAATATGCCGAAATTTCGGAATATCCCGCCCGTCCCCGGGTCTGGTTGAATATCGCTCTCGGTGTTGTGGTGGGGTTGGTTTTCGGCGTTGGCTTGGCATTCTTTATTGAATACCTGGACACCAGCGTGAAAACCATGGAGGACGTTGAAAATTTCCTTCAAATGCCCGTTCTCGCAGTGATCCCGAAAAATATTGCCATTCTCAAAGACGAGCGGCCGGATTGTCCGGATGCGGAAGCCTACCGCATTCTGCGAACAAACATTGAGTTCAATCGCAAAACACCGGACGCCAACGCCTTCACGATTGTCAGCGGTGGAGCCGGTGAGGGCAAAACCACAACCCTCAACAACCTGGCTTACACCTTTGCGCAAGGCGGTTACAACACACTCATCGTCGACGCGGATCTTCGGCGTCCCGCCCAGCACCGCATGTTCGGGATCAGCAACGAGATTGGCCTTTCCAACCTCCTCATGGGTGAGGTTGAACTGGAGGAGGTCGTTCACCAAACCCCCGTGGATAACCTTTTCTTGCTGCCCAGTGGCCCGCTACCGATGGATGCTGTGGGTATTTTGAATTCCCAGCGTATGGTGGATTTCATGGATGATGCCAAAAGCCGCTTCGATGCGATTTTCTTTGATTCACCGCCAATTCTCGGGGTGAGTGACGCATCGGTTCTTGCGAGCGCGGTTGATCTCACAATCGTCGTTGTGCAGCATCGCCGCTTCCCGCGTGCCATGCTTCAACGGGTGAAAAATGCCATCACAAACGTGGGTGGTAACCTCCTTGGTGTGGTCCTTAACAATGTGGATACCCGCCACGATCAGTATTACGAATATTACACCAGCTACTACAACTACTACAACAAGCCCCGGAAAGGCGAACGTGCCCGCACCACGAAGGAACCTGCCGGCAAGCCGGTTCCTGTGGCAGCAGCCCCTGTTGACCCGGAACAAAAGCCAGGCGAATATTGATTAACATGAAAACTCTGACGCTCCTGTCTGCCTTTTTGGGTCTTTTGAGTCACTCGCTTTTTGCCCAGGACGTGGTCCTCCGTGAAGGAGATCAGGTTGAAGTGCGAATTGGCGGTGTTCCCGCCGATGAAGTGATGCAGGTCTCAGGAACGTTCACGATTGATGGTCAAGGCTTCATTAACCTCTCTCACATCGGTAAAGTGAGGGCCTCCGGCCTCACCCAGGACCAACTTCAGTCCTCCATTGAAAGTTCCTACAAAACTCAACAAATTTACACCAACCCCTCAATCACGATCAGCGTGCCGACCGCCGCCCGGTTTGTGGATGTTGGCGGCGATGTGAGAGCTCCTCAACGTGTGGCCTACACACCGGATCTCACCGTTCTCGGTGCTATCACAGCGGCCGGTGGCTTCACCGAATATGCTGATCAAAACAAGGTGCGCCTCCTCCGCGACGGCAAAGTGACCACCCTGAGCATTCGTGAGGTTCGGAAAGACCCCTCCAAAGACGTCTCTCTGAAGCCAGGAGACAAGATTGAAGTTCCGCAGAGCTTCTGGTGATTTTGTGCCTCCTTGAGGGGGCGGGACCGCAACTTATTCATTGGTTCCTGAGATGCCCGGTCCTGTGCCATTCTGGCGGGCTTCAGATTTCCCTATCTGATTGCAAGCACACAGCTGGAAGGTAAATAACTCGGACAACTCGGTAACGTGCCTTCACCAATGAAGACCAATAGCGGTGCCTTCCGTTGATTCCGCCCAGTAAGAAGTCAAAAATGGTACAACTCCCTCAGAGATGCCTCAGAAAATTAGCGGCCTCCGTGGTGATCGTGGTTCGATCTTCTTCGGAGCGCTTAAACCATGATTTTACCATCATGGAGGTTCTGGGATTGGAGGCAAATCGTTCGGCGTGGCGATTATAAAAATCCCAATACAAAAGGTTATAGGGGCACGCGCGGGGACCGGATTTGACGGTCGGCCGGTATTGGCACCCCTCGCAATAGTTGCTCATTTTTGCAATATAGGCCGCAGAGGCCGCATAAGGTTTGGTGGCCATAAAACCTCCGTCCGCATGTTGACTCATGCCGAGAACATTTGCCGCCATAACCCACTCCTCGGCATCGACATACATTTCTGTGAACCACCTCAGGGCCTGCGCGGGGTCAATGCCTGCCAAAAGCAAAAAATTTCCGAGAATCATCAGGCGCTGGATATGATGATTGTATGCAGTGTCCCGTGTCTCCTGCAGCACGGACCGCAGGCAGTTCATGTCCGTCTGTCCTGAGTAAAAGAAGCCCGGCAGCGCCCGTGTGGCTTCAAGGCCGTTGGAATGAGCATATTCCGGCATCTTCAGCCAATACACGCCGTTCACAAACTCCCGCCAGCCGATGATTTGACGGACAAATCCTTCCACGGAATTCAGAGGGGCCTGCCCGTCCTTCCATGCCTTGACGGCAGCTTCGACACATTCGAGCGGTGACAGGAGGCCAAGGTTGATCGGGGCCGAGAGCACCGAATGAAAAAGCTGGGACTGGTTTGCGACCATGATGTCCTCAAAATCCCCAAACTTCCCAAGTCGGTGCTGAACAAAATGTGCAAGACTCGCAAGGGCTTGGGTCCGGGTGACAGGAAGCCATAGGTTGGCTGCCTTGCCGGGTGCTTTGGGAAACCATTTTTCCACGTCTTCGATGACCTGCTTGGTCACGCGATCGTGGACCAGGGGAGAGGTTTTTTGAGGAGTGGGTTGGCCGGCGCGTTTCCAGTCAGCGAAGGTTTTTCTGTTTTCTGTGTCAAGGTTCCAGGTCCCGCCCTGAGGCTCCCCGGAGCCATCCATAAGAATCCCCAATCGCCTTCGCATGTCGCGATAATGGGTTTCCATGAGCAACCGCTTTTTGCCCGTGGCCCAGACCAGGAAGTCCCCGCGGGATCGCAAAAACTGAACGGGCGGCGTATACTCAATTTCAACACCCAGTTTGCGCGCAATCTTCCCGATACCCTCCTTTTCAAAAAAGTTATTGGGCTCCATCATCACAAATCCGCCGGGTGTTGCAGAGGCGATGTGGAGCTTGAGAGCACTCACAAAATCGGGGGTATCTGCCATTTCGTGGTAATCCACCGTCCACCCCGCTTTGCGGAGCCCGGCGGCGAAATGACGCATGGCGGAGAAGACCATCGCCAGCTTAACCTTGTGATAGTTAAGATGGGTTGCGCGGGCCCTGGATTCGATCATCAGCACCCGGTCGGTCCGAATGTCCCCTGCAGCCAGACCTGAATGCTGGAGGGTGAGTTGATCTCCCAGGATCCAAATCTTGCGGCTCATCGTAAATAACCTTCGCATGCTGATGGCACGGAGTTGCCTATTTCTTTTGTGTAGAGCCCCTGCGTCCTTGTAACGGGAGTTGATTTTTTGCCGGGTCGGGCCATCCTACATGACACATGGTTGCCCAGATTCTCAAATTTCTCTTCATTTGTTTGGAGGTTATCCTCCTTTTTAACCTCCTCATTATCGTTCACGAGCTCGGTCATTTTCTGGCGGCCAAGTGGCGGGGGCTGGTTGTCGAAAAATTCGCCATCTGGTTTGGCAAGCCGATCTGGAGCAAAACCATCAATGGGGTCGAATACCGGCTGGGAAGTATACCAGCGGGTGGTTTTGTGGCCATCCCGCAACTGGCACCGATGGAGGCCCTTGAAGGCGATTCGAAAAATGACCGGGCTTCTCTCCCGCCGATCAAACCGATTGACAAAATTATCGTGGCGGCCGCAGGTCCGCTATTCAGTTTCGGCTTGGCGTTTGCCATGGCCACCATTGTTTGGATTGTCGGCACGCCGGAGAGTGAGTTTGATTCCACAAAAGTTGGTTACGTGGCGGAAGGGGCTCCAGCAGAGGCTGCTGGAATCAAGGTGGGTGATGAGATTCTCAAAGTTGATGGCCACCCCGTCAGAAAATTTCTTTCGGGAACAGACAGCATCAAGTGGAGGATTGTCCGCAGTGAGGGGGAGACCATCCCGTTTACGGTGCGTCGCGACGGGCAGGTGATCACCCTCGACGCCGGCTGGACCAAGCCGCAGACCGAGGGCTGGAAACGGCCGGCCCTGCGTGAAGTGGGACTTGGGCCGCTTGTTCCTCCTGGGGTCGGGTTTGTTGTCAAAAATACCCCCGCTGCAGCAGCGGGACTTCAATCCGGCGACCTGATCACTTCCATCAACGGCACTCCGATTTCCCGCCTGAATGAGCTTGGAGATTTTGTTAAAGAGAACCATGGCAAAACCATGGACTTGAAAGTCGAGCGCGGCTCGGAGGTCGTGAACCTTCAACTCCAGGTCCCCAACACGGCGACTCCCGAGACCCCTGTGAATCTTGGCATCGAGTGGGGGCGTGTGCATTTTGTGCATCCCACGCCATGGACACAAGTGGGTGATGCCGCGACCAGCATCTTCCGGATGGTGGATGCCCTCTTCTCCCCAAAATCTGATGTGAAAGCCGCTCACTTCAGCGGACCGGTCGGCATCATGCGTCTCTACTATCGGGTTTTTGAAAGCGATTATGGGTGGCGGCTTGCTCTGACTCTGAGCGTTCTCATCAATGTGAATCTTGCCATGCTGAACCTCCTGCCTTTCCCGGTTCTTGATGGAGGGCACATCACACTGGCCATTATTGAGGCCATCCGGAAAAAACCCATGAACATTCGGGTTCTTGAGGTGGTTCAAACCGCGTGTGCCATGCTCCTCATTGGATTTATGTTGTATGTGACGTTTTTTGACGTGGGAGATTTTTTCCCGTCCAAAGCAGACAAGGACCCTCCCGCCGCATCGGCCAGCCCGACGCCGGCTAAGACTTCCCCATGACCCTGCAGCACGACTGGTTCCCGAATCAGCGCAGGCTGACCCGCGAGGTCATGGTGGGACATGTGGGCATTGGGGGAGCCAATCCTATCCGGGTGCAATCCATGCTCACTAGCGACACGATGGATACGTCCGCGTGTGTGCAGGAAACACTGGGGCTGGTTGATGTCGGTTGTGAGATTGTGCGCATCACCGCTCCCACGGTCAAAGACGCAAGGAATCTCGAAAACATTCGGGCAGAGCTCAGGAAGCGCGGCTGCCAGGTTCCGCTTGTCGCAGATATTCATTTTAAACCGGAAGCTGCCATGGAAGCTGCCAAGTGGGTGGATAAAGTCCGGATCAACCCCGGGAATTATGCGGACTCTAAAAAATTTGCGGTTCGTGAATACACGGACTTGGAATACGACGCGGAGATCGAGCGAATCCGTGAACGGTTTGCTCCTCTGGTGAATTTGTGCAAGGAGCGGGGCGTGGCGATTCGGATTGGCACAAACCATGGCAGCCTGAGTGATCGAATCATGAACCGTCATGGCGACACCCCTCTTGGCATGGTGGAAAGTGCCTTGGAGTTTGCCCGCATCGCCCGGGATCTCGACTACCACCAATTTGTGTTTTCGATGAAAGCCAGTAACCCCAAGGTCATGGTGGCGGCTTACCGGTTATTGGCCGACCGGCTGACGGAATTGGGTCCGGATTGGAATTATCCTTTGCATTTAGGGGTCACAGAAGCGGGAGATGGCGAGGATGGCCGCATCAAGAGTGCGATGGGCATTGGAAGTCTTCTGGCGGATGGGTTGGGGGATACCGTGCGTGTGTCGCTGACCGAAGACAGCGTCCACGAAATCCCCGTGGCCCAGGCCCTTGTGGATCTAGCGCCCAAGCTATTGGGATCGGCCGGCTTTCCCACTGTTTCTGATGCGTCGCTGCCGTCTCCTCATGCCTACATCCGAAGAAAATCCAACCGGATTTCCGTGGGTGGTTTCCCACTCGGCAGCACGGAAACCGTCCGTGTTTTCACAACGAAGGATCGTTACGCCGCACTCGCTCACAAGCTGGAGGGGCTGGGTGATTTTGCTCCGGAAGTCGTGGTGGAGGACAGTGGGGTTTTTTCTGTGGATCCGAGGGAATCCCATGAGGTGGACCAAATCAACGCCATGGAATCTGCTGTATTAGTGACGGTGCGGGATGGTCTCGACATTCCCGTGATCGGCGCCTTCCGCTTGCTCGCTGCGAGGTTGGAACCCCGTCACCCCATTCTGCTCAAAGACACTTTGGATTCAAAAAATTCAAGCGATGACTTTCTTTCCAACCTGCTTCTTGCTTCGGCAAACCTGGGTTCTTTGCTTTGTGACGGGATTGGCGATGCCATTTTGGTTCGTGGGGAAAAGGCTCCCGGCCAATCCCTGCGGGTCGCTTACAATGTTCTTCAGGCCTCAGGCACACGCATCTTCAAAACCGATTATGTGGCCTGTCCGAGTTGCGGAAGAACCCTTTTTAATTTGCAGGAAACGACTGCTCGCATCCGCGCTCAAACGACACATCTCAAAGGCGTAAAAATCGCCATCATGGGATGTATTGTGAACGGACCGGGCGAAATGGCTGACGCCGACTTTGGCTATGTGGGAGGGGCCCCCGGCAAAGTGAACCTCTACGTTGGAAAAACCCCCATCAAATTCAATATTCCTGAAAACGAGGCTGTGCAACGGTTGGTGGACCTCATTCGTGAACACGGACGATGGGTCGATCCTCCCACGTCGGCAGGAACCTCGCATCCGGCCGGAGAAGTCGTCCTGCATGGATGATCGAATTCTCCGACACTCTTTGCCTCACTCTGTATGCCCTCCTATCTCCTCATTGATATCAGCAACTCGTTCACGAAGTTCACCAAAGCCAGTCCCAATCGCTTGGGGAAACCAGTCCGGGTTCCGACGGCCAAACTGAACTCGTCCACGTTTCGCAAGTTTCTTGCTCCTCATGACAAAGTGGTTCTTTCGTCCGTTGTCCCAGCCGCCACCAAACGCATTTCATCCGCTCTGCCAACAGGCACGGTTTTTGTGGGGCCCAAGCATTGTGCAGACTTGCGCATTGATTACCCGCAACCCTCCCGCATTGGAGCGGACCGGCTTGCCAATGCCGTCGCCTGTGTTCGACTGCACGGAGCACCTGCCATTGTGGTCGATTTTGGAACGGCGGTGACCTTTGATGTGATTTCCAATGACGGGGCTTATGTGGGTGGCGTCATCGCTCCCGGCCTTGGTGTCATGGCGGAATATCTTCACACCCGCACTGCGCTTCTGCCGCTGATTGAAGTCAAAAAGCCCGAGCGGGTGGTGGGCAAAAGCACGCGCGAGGCAATGCTCTCTGGCGCTGTACATGGTTATCGCGGGTTGGTGCGGGAAATCTTGATTCGCATCCGGGAGGAACAATTTCCACGCAGCAAACCGATTGTCATCGCCACCGGGGGAGATTCCATGGTTCTCAACGAGTCGCTTTCCCTGTTTGACCTCACCGACCCGCTCCTCACACTGAAAGGCTTGCAGTTAATCGCCAATCACCACTGGGTGGGATAACATCAAGTCCTCACTGCTCGGGGGTTTCGTCTTCCTCTTCATCCTCGATCTCATGCCGCAAGGCTTTTGAGATAAAGGGACGAACAAATCCATAGGCCAAAAAGCCCACAAAGATCAGAGCCGGCATCCACTCGTAATGCATGGCACTCAGGGCAAGGATCAAAATGATCCCCAGAAATTTGGGAAGTGATTTCTGTGTCCGCCAACCAAGGCCCTTGAAGCTCGGATAGCGAACTTTGCTGAACATCATAAATGACAAAAACAACATCAGCGCCGGGAGGGCATATTTCCAGGGGCCGATCTGATGCGCCCCTTCTTCCAGCCAGAGCATAAAAAGGGTCAGCGAAGCGATCAATCCAGCGGCCGCCGGAATCGGAAATCCCACAAACTCCTTGGACCCGGACTCGGCTCCAGGCCGCTGGGCGATACAATTAAAGCGCGCCAGTCGCAGTCCACCACACAGTAAAAACACAAACGCAATCAACCAGCCGGTTTTCGAAAAATCGCGAAGCACAATCTGATAAACCAACAGGGCAGGGGCCAAACCGAAGGAAACAATATCCGCCAGTGAATCAAACTCACGACCAAACGGACTCTCATGACCCCCCAACCGCGCCAGTCGCCCGTCCAACAGGTCAAAAACGCAGGCCCCAAGGATAAAAGCAATGGCCTCATGGTAAAAGGAACTCACGGCCTCCCCCTGTTGCGCCGCCAATGCCGCTTCGATGATTCGTAGGACGGCGGCAAATCCGCAGAACAAATTTCCCGCCGTCATCAAATTCGGCAGGAGATAAATCTTCGGCTCGCCGTCGTCAGCCTTCATGACGCCCCCGCTTTGCCGGTGTCGGCAATGGCGGTCTCTCCGCCTTTAACTTTCTGTCCGACGGAAACCAGAATTGTCACGTGTGACGGAAAATCCACCTCGGTTCGTGAGCCAAAGCGGATCATCCCAAACCGCTGACCGCGTTTTAAAAGATCCCCAACCTGCCGCCATGCCACAATCCGGCGGGCAATGGCTCCGGTGATCTGACGGACCACAACCTCGCAGTGGTCATTGCGAATGACCCACGTGCGGCGCGCATTTTTGGCCGAGGAGAGCGGGTTCCTGGCATCCAGATAAGTTCCGACAGCGGGCTCCGAGTGGGTGATCTCGCCCTCAATGGGCGTTCGGTTGATATGGACGTCAAACACCGAAAGAAAAATCACCACCCGTTTCACAGGCCCATGAATCAATCCATCACCATCACATTCCTCCACCGCCACCACCACACCGTCAGCCGGGGAAACCGCCAAGGTGGGATTTTCTGGAGGAAGACGCTTCGGATCCCGAAAAAAGAACAGGGTAAACAGAATCGCAATCGCCGCAAAAACGGACAGCACCGGGAAAATCAACAGCGTGAACAGCCAAATGACACCGAGCACGGCAAGGATGTATCTCGCTTCATTAAGGGACTGTCTGCGCATTGCCGACCTTTATCCGCTATCGCCCACAGAACCAAGCCCGTTTGCAAAAATCGACGAGTTTCTCCCAGCAGGCACTCCTCCGCAAAAAGCTTCCGGGGAGGATACCGTTGGTGCTCTCCCGTTCACCAGCGGCTCCTCCCCTATGAGCCATGTCACTCTTTTAATTTGTAGCCACCTTTCGACGGCCTGTAGGAATATTAGCATCGAGCGTGCCAAGTTTTGGTGGGCAGAAAGAATAATTTGAAACAACACGGCATGAGCCACAATGTGGCTGCGTCTTGGAGCCCAGGGTTGCGAGGCTACCCTGGGTATAGGTTCGCCCACCATATCAACCCTGAAGGGGTTGCATCAGCACCACACAGGCCTTGTGCCACGAGGGCAGCATTCCCAGGGGGACAACAACCCCAACGACCGCTGTCATCACGACAACCACCATCTGCCTCCCTTGGTGGATCCACCGGATCCCGGATGCGGAAACCCTCTGAATGTGGCTTAACCCCATGGCGTAACTCTAATGCCCAATTTTCTTGAATAGGTGTTCCCGTGGAATTACAAAAACTTCATGAAACGCCATGGACGAAGTCTCCCCTTCGATGCCGTATTTGTCGGAGTTATACAACACACTGCATTTGTAGGCAAAATACAGCGTGTTGCTCAATAATACTGTTAGGAACTCAAATATGCCCTTCTTCCTCGCACTATCATTTCGTTACGGTGGGGTTCCTGATTTGCGGCAGTGCATAATCGGCGGAATTATATTCTTTGGCGTTTACAGCGTTCCACTTTTGATCATGGCGGCCACCCTTCACAGAATTCCAGGTATATGGCGAGGCTGCGTCGCCTGTTTGATTTCCTTCAGTGGTATTCTGTTGGCGGGTGTTACTCCGGGAGGCGTTCTTGCGGACGGTGCTGGTCTGTTCTTCGCAGTGATTGGGCTGGGAGCAGCGATTGATCTTTTCCATATTAAGCAACCATTTCCTGCCATCGGAATCTTCTGTGGACTTCTCTCATTTCTCCTTGTGGTCGCTTTCACTCAGGAAGCTTTTCAACACGCGATTCTCTCAAGCTATCGATATTAAGATTGTTCCTAACCAGACAGCCCACCCAACGGCTCCCTGCCGGGTTGTCGACGAAAGCTCACCATGATTAAATCACCAGCCATCATCCACGCGCCAGTTCAAGGGAGTCGTGGGTGGCTTTGGCGTTCGCTTCGCTCTGGACAGCTTTTCCCCGCAGCGCCACAGCTTTGATGCAGACACAAAAATATGAACGTCCTTCGTAATCTCCGTGTTAGAATCAGCGGAACCCCCGCGGCATGTGTTGTCATCACATGGTTTGTTTGTGTGGCCGTGCTTGGTCTCCGGGGGCATGGGGACGCTGGGCAAATAAATTGAAAAAGCTACCGATCATTGTAGCACTTGTCGCAGGTGCCCTACTTTATCCCATGGGAAAGAAAATCCTCAGCACAAGCCAGAGCCTAACTCAACAACTGTGGGATTCCACATCCCGGGAAAAGTGGTCTGACGAATTTGAATTGATTCAAATCTCGAGTTCAAAGGATTCGCAAAAGCAAAATGCCTACGCATGCAGAAGCAATCTGAATGATCCGGCACCTCTTGTTGTGAGTCTGCACACTTGGTCTGGGAATTTTGAGCAAGAAGACCCCTTGGCAGAAAGAATGCGGGCAGCAGGATTTCACTATATTCACCCTGACTTTCGAGGGCCGAACAATACTCCTGATAGCTGTGCAAGTGAGCTTGCATTGCAGGACATCGATGACGCTATCGCATACTGTATCGAAAATTGGAATGTTGATACAAATCGGATTTACGTGATTGGTGTCAGCGGTGGTGGTCATGCTACATCTGCAGCCTATTTTCATACGGTTCATCCTGTTTCCGCATTTTTCGCATGGGTGCCAATAACTGACATTCATACCTGGTATTTGGAGTCGCGACAGCGGAACCTGAAATATGCAAAGGATATAGAAAATATTTGCGGAGGAGACTTTGAAGCTGATTGCGCAGGCAAAAGGTCTCCACTGATGATGGAGATGCCGGAACGGGCAGCACAACTCCACCTTTTCGCTGGCATCAACGACGGTTACACGGGAAGCGTTCCGATCACCCATTCGATTCATCTGTACAACAGGCTTTCCCCTCCCCGGGATCAAATAGACAACGATACGATTATTCGGCTGCTCTCAAAAGCAGTTGAACCTACAGGCGCTGAAATTGGAGGAAGAGAAATCTGGTATCAAGCAAAGTCTTCCAGATGCACGCTGACGATTTTTGAAGGCGGACACGAGATGCTTGTCGAATTTGCAGCCAACCAAATCATCAGCCAAGCCCAACAAGACGCTGCACTCAAAGGCGTTTCGCGCCCCGAGTGAGCTAATCGTTAGCCCAGCTAACCAAAACAGATGTCCACGAGGAGAATCCAGTTCACAGCCGCAACGGTTAAGTGTAGCGGGGATATCGTTCAGGTGAACTTTGACGCTTTGGACGGGGATTTTGACAAGTAGAACAGGAAATCACCCTGCCTGATGATTTCTGCGAATATTAAGCTCAGCAACCGCGTTCAGATTGAGTATCACGATGGCGAGGATTATGCCGGTGACAGACTTGTGCGAATCCAACTGGGGCGGAGTAGGATGCTTGCTTTTTTTGGTCGCGGACAAGATATGACATTGCCTTTGAACACTCCGATGACGCATTCCCGGAGCTTCGTCAATATCTGAAGGTTCATCTACGATCGGACTGCTTACAAGATGAATGAACAAGCCCAACAAGGCGTGGATGGCAACTCCCACTAGCCCCTCTGTTGCAGGGGATTTTCAGACCTGACATTTCGACTGCCTGGCTCTCCAAAGCGTGGTAAGGTGCTTACATGCGCGGCGTTTTCAAAAATCACAAATGGCTGTGGGTTCTTCCCCTTGCGTTTGGGGTTTTGGGTTCTCTCCTCTTTTTTGGGGTGAATCGGCAAACGCCCACTGCCGAGTCCCGGCCGGCGGTGGAGCTGTCACCCTCGGACCCTCGCGATAGGGCTCGGGCCGTTCCTCCCAAGGCTGAACCGCCGAAGGCTTTGACCGGCTTGGAAATGCCTGCCTACGAAGTGGCAGCAAGGCCGAACGAATGGGTGGTGAAATTTCCATCAGCAG
This sequence comes from Terrimicrobiaceae bacterium, assembly GCA_041738805.1. GTDB lineage: Bacteria > Verrucomicrobiota > Verrucomicrobiia > Chthoniobacterales > Terrimicrobiaceae > JAJTZA01. The sequence goes on from JBGSPC010000203.1 coordinate 57,774, forward strand.
GGGAGTTGGAAACCTTTCTCGTGCAAGTTCGGAAGCTGGGGGGGCGTGTGCTGGGTGTGATTCCCCGCTTGGGGGCTGCGCGTATTGGCTTTGACACAGTGGAACAGGGCAAAGCCATTCGTGACCTTTTGCCGCCATCGGCTAGCGCTGATTTTAATGCTTTGGTCTCCGCGCCTGAGCCTCCTCCCGCGCCCGTGAACGCGGGGGGGCCCTATCTTGGTTTTGGAACGGAGGCCCTCACATGGTTGGGTGTGCCTGCTGACAATTCCCAGTGGGGAAGGGGAATCAAGGTTGCCATTTTGGACACGGGAATCGCCGAAATTCCGGGGCTGTCTTTGCAGGGCATTCGCCAATCGGACCTTGTGAGCCCCAGCGCTGAAAACCCGGAGGCTCTGGTTCATGGAACAGCCGTGGCATCGATTTTGGGTGGCTCGGCCGCAGAGGCCCGGGGCATGGTTCCCGCGGCCGAACTGCTCGGCTTTCGTGTTTTAGATGATTCCGGAACTGGAGATATTTTCACCACGGCCCAGGCTGTCCTTTCCGCAGTGGATGCGGGGGCGCGGGTGATCAGCATGAGCCTTGGCACGTCCGCTGACAGTCAAGTGCTGCGCGATGCGATCTCCTATGCCCTTTCGCGAAATGTGGCGGTGGTGGCGGCGGTTGGCAACGATGGCACCGGCTCGGTTTATTATCCTGCCAACTATCCTGGCGTCATTGCCGTGACCGCCGTGGATGCCAACGGTCAGCGGGGCAGCTTTGCCAATTACGGGACGGGGGTAACCATCGCGGCTCCGGGTGTAGGGGTTGTAACTCCCTGGATCAACCAGCAGGCCTTCTCCTTTAGCGGAACATCGGCCTCCGCCCCGTTTGTGTCTGGAGCCATCACGATGTTGCTTTCGGAGAATCCAAACCTCACGCCCGCGCAAGCCGCTCAAACTCTGATTGCCTATGCGGACGACGCGGGCGCCCCCGGAAATGATCCTTATTACGGAGCCGGGATTCTGAATGTGAATCGCCTGCTGTCCCGCAACCAGCCAGGACTCCATGATATCGCCATCGCGGATTACCACTTCAACCCGCAAGACCTCAGCACATCCCAAAGCACGGTCCCGGTTCAAATCACTGTCCAAAACCGCGGAACCTCAACCCTCTCCAGTATCTCATTGGATGTGATCAACAACGGGCAGTCTCAACGGACCTACTTTAATGCCATGCCCGCCGGAAGTGTACGGAGCCAAACAATCTCTGTCCCTGTCTCGGCCTTCCATTCCGCCAATGGCGTTTCTATCCAGTCCCAAGTTCAGCCCATCGGTGTCACTGATGCAAAACCGACAAATAACAACCGGTCCATGACGCTGCGTTTGAAGGAATCTTCTCCCTAAAGGAGCCTCTTGCCACCTCTGAAAGCTTGAGAGAGACCCCGATGAAAATCATGAGAGAGAAGTGGGGGGGGGGGGGGGGGGGGGG
>JBGSPC010000059.1:0-59472 GCA_041738805.1 Terrimicrobiaceae bacterium
ACATTTTATATCAACCGACGTGTGCCTGCACCTTTCTGGGTCTGCGCACTACGATTGCAGGTAATGATTGCCCCGGGTCGAGCAGAAAATGCTTGGAAGTGCCGGGTTATTTTCTGCTACATGCCTACCAATTTCAGGGGTGAGAAATATTTACGCATAAAGCCAAAATCGTCCGTTGCCAATTGATCGGCTTGGAGTAAGGCATGAGCCCCCACCATAAAATCGGCGACAAGCCTATCCCTCCGGCCGCCGGACTTCCGATAGGCTTGGTGAATTTGGCCGGCCCTGCATGCCGACTCAAAGCAGATAGGGCTGAACTGCACCCCCAGCTTTTCGAGCTGTTGAAGGTGGGCCTGATCTGTTGGCAGTGCTGGCCGGGTCTCCGCAACCACGATTTCGCAGACAACCAAGCGGGACTCTTTTCGCAAAGCAATTAACCTTTCAAGCCACAGAAGGCCGGCAGGTTCGGATTTGTAAATTGACAGAATGACCGAGCTGTCGAGAGCGGTTTTCACAGGGACTCCCTCTCATATCCTCGTTTTTCAGCCAAAATTTTTCGACTGCTCTTGCCGGGTTCGAAATCTTTTGCACAACCGAGCACGGACTTCATCTCGGAGATGTCGAATGCCGGACGAGCGACAATGCAATCCCCGTGCTCATCAAATTCCAATTTTGTTCCTGCCTTCCAACCAAGTCTCGCTCTGAGAGCTGCTGGCAGAGTCACTTGGCCTTTGGAACTGATTGTGCTTGTCATAGATGCAGGCTACAGCAGTAGCATGATCATGTAAAGCATATGCGCTTTACTTTTATTCCAAACAAAATTGGTATAACAACCACATCACGTTGTTGGAGACGAGGAGATCGTCCATCAAACCGGACCCTGTGCTTTTGTCCAATCCCCGGGAGATAACACTGCCAACCCCTTGGGGCTTCGTTGCTGGATCTCAAGATCAAAGGTCACCAGGGGAGCGTTCATGTGTTTTGCCAATTGACAATAAACTGCGTCAGCACCTCGCAGAAAATGTTTCCCGGACAACCGTGCCGCCTCCTGAGCGGATTTCAGGGATTGAGGCACGATGATCACCTCGTGAATTCTGAGAAGCCTGGAAACCGCAAGAGCGGCTTTTGATGAGTCCCGCTTCCGGCGGGCCACTCCTCCAGCAACCTCGGCCAATGCCAGAGCAGGAAAGCAGGGGCGGTGGCCACCCGTTTCACAAAGAGCGAAAAACCGGAGCGCCTCCTCATGCCTCTCCTCCTCGGGAATTGCAAACGCCAGAAAAACACTGGCATCCACCACCACTTTCACCGCCGGCCCCCCAACAAATCGTCAACCGCCTGCTCTCCAAACACCGGCCCGCGCATGGACTTTAAAAAGGAGGACTCCTTCTGCCGCCATGCCGCCAGTTTTTTGTCCTCACCCTCCCTGGGCCTAACCTCACCAAAAGGAGAAACCGTTCGGCCAAGCGACAAAGCCAATGCGGACGAAACAAGTTTGGTCACCGTCACCCCATCCCTCGCTGAGCGCATCTTCAACTCGCGGTAAAGATCATCAGGAATTTCCAATGTGGTTTTCATCAACCCAGAATCCCAGTAATCTGGAAATCTGTCAACTGGCGGTATTCCTTCCATCATTTGGATGCCCCCCTTGTGAGGGACGCTTGATGCGGAATTCAGACTCTCCCCCTGGGCGACTTCGTAAATTTTCCCGATTCCATCATTGAAAATTCAAAATTCAAAATTCCACCCTTGGCGGCCAATGTGGTGATCTCTACAAGGCGACGTAACGTGCTATTTATCAGCATCATACGGATTGTGACGAAATTGTGACAATACAACAGTGGGCAAGCACGGGGCGGTTTGACATTTTGCTCATCGTTGCCAGGGGTGCTGTTCCGGCCAATGGCGACACAAATGCGGGAATCAGGGTCCATGCTCGTTCGGATGGAAAAGACCGCTGCCAGAAAAACAAAAACAAACAAAAAATGAAATCAAATATCAAATCCACTCTCGCTGTATTGGGTTGTGTTGGTTTGTCTGCCGGAGCTTCCTTCGCGCAGGCAATCGACTCAAACTTTAATGCTAACGACCTCATTCTGGGATTTCGTGCTGCCTCCGGTTCCCCGGGGGCTGCAAATGTCCTGATGATTAACCTCGGTTCGGCATCTCTCTACAAAGATGCCAACATTAACAACGCCAACTTCCTTAACTTCGCCAACATCGGCAGCCAACTCCAAACCACATTTGGAACAGGCATCGGTGCTGGAAATTGGTACGAGCGGACTGACCTCTTCGGAAGTTTCGCGTCTGCGATCAATGGCACGACGGCTGACAACAACGCTGCCAACCTCAGCATAACAGTCCAAAACTCAACGCTGGGAACGGGTGTGGAATTCAATTCCACGATCTACATCTCCTCTGTGAGGTCAGCTCCTGGAGCTGTCGGTTCATCCAACTCCACAATCCCTGGCGGAGTTGCACCTGCTCCTGGCCAGTTGGCCACAAACGTGGCTGGTTCAAACATCCTTGCCGTTGGCACGGGCGCTTTCACAACCAACCAAGTTGGGGGTGTCGCGACAGTGGCCTCCGGTGGTGTCAACAACTGGAACTCGACGGGTAATGTTGGAAACGGTGTTGATTGGGGTATCTTCAATACCGAAGGCAGCTTCGGCAGCAACCTTGGATCGTTTGGTGGAGCCACTGACGTTGCCCAATACTGGGATCTCTATCGCCTCGCTCGTTGGGGAACTGCCTCCTCACCATCGCAGCCGACAGTCGATCCGCTTTCAGGACGTGGGTTTTTCCAAGGAACTCTCACGCTCAGTCAGAATGGCGACGTCAGCTACCTCGTCGTTCCGGAACCAACCTCCATGCTTCTCGTCAGTCTGGGACTTGGAGCCCTTGCTCTCTCACGCCGTCGTCGGACCATCGCCTGATCCGGTATTCTAAAAACCATTAAAAATTAGTAAAAAATCAAACAAATCAAAATGAAATCTCTCAAATTCCTTCTTGGCGCAGCATTTGCTGTTGGCTTTGCTGCCAGCGCTAATGCTCAAACCATCAACATCACAGGAGCCACTGCGTTCCGTCAAGCCGCACATCAAGCCATTATCGCATCACTCACAAATGTGACATTTGGCTACACAGGTACAAACATCAACAATGCTTCGAGGGCGATCTTCAAGGGAAACCTTGGCGTAACCCCCGTGATCGTCCGAACCAGCTGGTCTGGATCTGTGGCGGGAGTTGGTGCGATTGTCAACTCAACCTCGGTAAGCTACATTCCTGCGAGCACCGTGGTCATTTCTGACCCTGGAACACCGAACATCGGCACAACGGACTCCACCACAGTTAACCGCATCGCCTTTGCCGACAACACGCAAGATAACACTCCATTCACGAGTGTGGCTTTGGCCGGTGGTCCGGTTGGTGCCATTGTGTTTGTTCCTGTTACCAACGAAGGTTCTCCACTAACCCAAGGGGATAACGTGACAGATCTGCAACTCCGCTCACTGATTACTGCGGGATTAGCACCTTTGAAGTTCCTCACGGGTGACGTCGCGGATGAAGGCAAATTTGCTGTGTGGACAGGGCGTAATACGCTCTCTGGAACCCGCGCAATCTACCTTACGACAAACGGTCTTCCTGCTTCGTCAGCAGCCGTTCAACAATACCGTCCAACACCTTGGAACACAAATACGAACATCAATGCATTGCAGCTCTGGCCAACAACCGATCCCAACGTTGCAAACAACACAGTTAATGTGTGGGGTCCGGCTGTTGATGGAGGTGGTGGATTTGATTCTGGAGGATCCGCATCCCGGGCATTTCAAGCCACGTTCAACACCACAGTCTCGTTTTTTGCGTCAGCAGCAAATGTGTCTGACCCACTGGCCACACCTGATTTCACCCTTCCGGGAGAAAACCTGGCATTGATCACGAACATCTCGGTTCAAGATGCACAGGACGTGCAAGATGGTGGTGGCAAGGTGCTCGCCTTCAACGGTGTGTATATCGAGCCTGAAGCTCTCCCCTTGGGTCTCAGCCCCGCATCACGCAATCTGGTGATCAATGGGCAATACACATTCTGGAGCAATGAAAACTTGTTCAACCGCACCAATGTGACAACCACCGAACAGGATCTGGTTAATGCCCTGTTTGTCAATGTTCCGCTGCAAATCGGTGGCAATGGTATCCCTCTTACGGATATGCTTGTCAGCCGCACAGAAGATGGTGGTACGCTGACCATTGGTAACATTCCCTGATTTGAGGATCGCTTAAATCAGGCACAATCAACAAAACGCTTAACAACTGGCACCGGTTAAAAGACCGGTGCCAGTTTGCGTTTTATGAAAGAAAAGAGCCATGAAAAATACGCTTTTAACTCTCTCTTTGATCGCCAGCTTCCTCGCTGTGATTATAACCATCGCTCTGACCAGAGAGGAGCCCCCAATCGCAGCTGCCCACAAAGCGGATGGCGTCGTTGACGACAAAGTGCGGATGGCTGCGGATTCCGCCACGTTATATTCCGAAATCCAAGTATCAAAAAGCACAGAAAATATTCATAAAGTCCCGGGTGCACCCTTGGTGTCCCATTCGAAATCAACCACGGAGACCAAATGGGTTCAGGGACCGCAAGCAACAAATAGCAATGCTTTGCCCCCGCCGAGCTCCCCATCCGTGGCCACTTTTTTTCCTGGAACGTCTTCTTCTGGAAGCCCCATCAAGTCAAGCACAGCCAAAACACAGGGAGCTTCGCAACTGCCGGAAGTCGCAGTCTCCGAAGTGTCCATTCCGATTTCTGCGGAAGAAACCTTGCCAGCTGTGGTGGCTGCTGCCACCTCTCCGCTAAGTGATTCCGGCGCTGGCGATGCGGCAAGCCTTAACGCTCAGCAAAGCGCTCAAGCTCAAAAAATCTTGGATGAGTACCTGGCAGGGGAGGCGGGCGGGTCCCAAGCCACGCAAGCATCGAGCTCACAAGGTGGCCCGGAGAATATTTGGACCAGAGGGCCGTTGACTCCGGCAGAAATTGCCGATGAAAAATTCCGTGCGCAATTTGGCGAGGATGCCTACTTGAAGTGGGCCACCGAGGCGGCTCGCATTCGGCTCGAAAATTCCTCGCCACAATAGCGCATGTTCTGCGGGTTCAAGATCCTCTCGCGACCTTCCTCAATCTTGATCCTAAGGAACAAGAAACCAAGCTCGTGGTGAACCACTTCCTATGAAGAGGCACAAAATTCCTCTGGACCTGTTGGTATTGGTGGCAGCACTAGGGCTGGTTGTCATTCAGATTGGTCTGGACGGATGGATGCGATTCCAAGTGATTCAACGGGCAACTTCCACCACGCAATTCAAGCTACCAGCTTTCGATGAGACATCCCCAACTGGATATCGCCTTGGCCGCAGGGTGGTCGTTTTTCCCGTATCTGCGGACAACTGCCATTGGGTGATGATGGCCCAAGAATTGGCCAATAACAAAACGAGCTGGCGGATACGGTGGGTGAACTACGACAATGCTCCCCAGGGCAGACCGGTGTATTGGAGCCAACTCCTAATCTGGTGGTTGATCCTCTGTGGTGCCTTGACCAGCGCAGTGGCTGGGATTCCCTTGGGAGCTGGTGTTGAGTGGGGGGCTGTCTGGGCGATGGTTCCCCTGCAATTGGGGTTGGCGATCGGACTTCCACTGCTTTTTCGTAAATCATTCGGCAATCTGAGCGCAGCCGTGATGGCCCTCGGATTCGGTGCCACCTACTCGGCTGCTAATTTGTTCATGGTTGGCGGTACGGACCACCACGGAATTGTGGCTGGAGCCCTGGTCACCAGCGTTTTGGCGCTTTGCACGGCGTCCCTCCGGCTTCCAGATTCCAAAAAGTGCCAAGAGTTTGAGGCATGCCGATCGTCAGGAACCACGCCCTGGTTGGTCTTCGCGGGGGTGGCGATGGCAATGGCCTTCTGGATCAGCACCGCCACGGCTTACCCGGTTTTTCTCGGTGTTGCAGCCGCTTCCACGCTTTGGGTTCTTCTCGGGAAAAATGAGGAAATATCGAGTGCCTTCGCAATAGATATCCGCATCTTCACAAGGGTTGCCGCAGGGGGAAGCCTGGCTTTTTACTTTTTGGAATTTTTTCCAAACCATTTTTCCATGAGGCTCGAGGTAAATCATCCCCTCTATGCTCTGTCGCTTTTTGCTTTCGGGGAAGCGCTGGTCCTGTTGACGCAGAGCAGGAGAGTTGGAGGTAGTTTTCCGTTCCTGACCCTGGGCTTGTGGGCACTGGGTTTTCTGGCACCGATTCTCGCGATTGTTCTGGCCAAGCAATTGGTCTTCCTGCCTGGTGACCCGTTCCTCTACGCATTGCACGAAAAGCACATTAAAGAGTTCAAACCTTTACTTGGGTGGATAGCCTCCCAACATTGGATTGAACAGACGATCACGGTCTCCCCGGCCCTTTTGGCTCCTCTCCTCGGCCTTCTCATCTTGAGCAAGGGAGCAATCAACGGGAGCCACCGCGCCTCACTCGCCCTTGCCTTGGGTGCGGCAACTCCCATGCTCGTTCTGGCAGTTGGCCAACTACGGTGGTATAATACATCTGTGCTGCTCTGTGTGCCGCTGATTGTTCTGCTTGTGCACCTTCATGCGAGGGAGTCCCCGCTTCCAATTTCCCTCAGCCGGTTTGCCCGCCTCGCACTGCTTGTTCTCTTGCTCACTTTCTGCTTCCAGCTGCCCCTTCGTACGGCGGTCTTGGTCATCCAGCAAAAGGGAAACCTTGTGCCACCTCCCGATGAATCCGAACTAAGCATGATCTACGCGAGAGATATCGCCCACAGATTGCGGGCCATGTCCGGAAAAATGCCTGCCACGGTGCTCTCCGGGCCCACAGCCACGACATGGCTGGCTTATTATGGAGGGCTTCGGGGACTGGGAACCCTGTATTGGGAAAACATCGACGGCCTCAAGGCGGCCAGCACCATGTTTGCCATCTCAACAGAGGAAGACTTCATTCAAGCAGCAAAAGCAAGGCAGGTTGATTTCGTTGTCTATTTTTCCATGGATATGTTTGTCTCTGAGTATGACAACCTGTCCAAAGAGATTCGCAAACCAGAGGACATGGAATCAGCACCCTTTATCACCCAACTTGCCTCGGGAACAGCTCCTCCATGGATATCAGCCATCCCTTTGCCGGCCCCAGCAGAGGTGAAGGCTCTGTGGACGACGGGTTATGATCTTCGGAAGGCTCCCTGAAGCAACCGCTTTTTTCCATGTCCATTGACAACCAAACTGGGTCGGCGGGGATCCACGCCATCCCTTCTGTGCCCAAGGTGTTTTTGGTGGGATGCGCGGCAGGTGTGGCCGTCTTTTTTGGGCTATTGCTTCTCGGTGCAGGTGGTGACCTCTGGTTCGACGAGGTGTGGAGTCTTGCCGGTGCTGTGCAGGCCCCCGACTATCCCAGCATCGCCAAACGTGCTCATGACAACAATCACCTGCTCAACACGGTATGGATGCGGTTTTGTCAGAACCAAAACGACCTTCGCGCCTTTCGTATGCTCTCTGTGGCGTGCGGGATTCTCAGTTTTTGTCTTTCTGGTTGGCTCGCCTATCGCAAAGCAGGGATTCCTTGTGCTGTGGTAACCCTCCTATTGGTGGGAACCTCTTACCCGCTTGTCCTCTATTTCTCGGAGGCAAGAGGATACGCAGGTGCCATTTTCTGCGGGCTCGCCGCTTATTGGATTTTTACAGGGCTCCGGGAACACTTTGTGTGGTGGAAGGTGGCAGCCTTCGGCCTCGTCTCTGCAGCAGGTCTTGGATTTCACTCCACGTTTCTTTTTCCCCTGGCTGCGCTTGGTCTCGCCAGTGTGGTTTGTTCCCTCCGAAAAATTCCTTTTGGCCCTTCCACGATTTTGCAAGTTGTCGTGTCATTCCTTTTGCCGGCATTGGCGGTTTTAGTTTGGTATTTCGGCTATTGGAAAAACATTGTGATCGGCGGAGGCCCGATATTCACCACTTTCCAAGTTCTTACCGAGTTTGTTTGCTTCGCCTTCGGCCTTCCGATGGGTGCCTTCTGGGGCGTGATTGGTCTCGCCGTGATTGTGGTCATCTGCGGATTGCTGTTCTACGTGGGGAGGGGAACCGCGCTGGAGGGTTACTTTTGGTTTTTGCTGGCTGTCTTGCTGGTGCCCACGCTGATCCTTATTCTAGAAAAACCTGAATTTCTTTATTTTCGCTACTTTTTGATCCTTATCCCTTTTTTGTATCTCGGTCTCGCGCTTCTGGTTGCCCGGTTCGTCGCTTCCAAACGCAATTTTTGGGTCTTTGTCCTTGTTGCCACATTTTGTCTTATGCTGGTGGCCCATTTTTCCCGGATTCAACGACTGATCGTGCATCATCGTGGCAATTACCAGGAGGCGCTTGCGAGGGTTTGGGCCGAAAGTCCAGACGGGCAGATCACAATCACGAGCGATAATGATGAGAGAAGTGGGATTCTCATAGCGTTTTATTCTCCGCCGCCCCAACAGAGCAAACACATCGCCTATGTGCGAACCGACGCTCAAGGCGCTGAGCCCGCCGATTGGTTTGTGCTGCACACTCAAGATGTTCAGGAACCGGCCCCAAACATTTTCCAAGCACCGAATGGCTCCACGTATTTCCTGGTGGCAGAATATCCCTTCGAGGGGGTTTCGGGGTGGAGATGGGCACTCCTGAGTCGACAAAAATAGCCAGATTAACTGCGGGGAGGGTGCACCCCCGAAGGGATTGCCACCCTGGTTACGGCGACGAAATCTCCTCCCTAAGAAGCTGTGGAGTAATTTTACAGCTTCTAAGGTGATTCTGACCCCTTTTTCTCTTGGTGCTCCTCGAGAAGGGTATTCGCCTGAGAGACATCCTCCGGGTCCATCGAGGGCAGGATGTCCTTCAAGGTGTTGGCACCGGTGACCTCATTTTGTCCCGCAGAGAGCATGAGGAACATGAGTCCCTTTGGAACATTTTTTTCTACCCCTGTTCCATAAAGGAGTCGTTGACCATACGAAGCTTGGGCTTTGGCGTGGCCTTGATTGGCAGACTTCTCCCACCAAGAAGCTGACTCAGCGAAGTCCAGCTTCGTTCCAACTCCATAGCCATACATGGTTCCGAGAAAGTTCTGGGCGTCGGCATCGCCATCACGGCCGAGTTCGAGGAAATACACAAAGGCTTTCTCAGGATCTTTGTTCACCTTGAACTCTCCGAAGTAGTAGAGACGTCCAAGGGTCATCTTGGCTTGTGGCAGATTCTGGGAGGCCGCTTTTTCAAGATATTCCAGCCCCACAGCGGGATCTGCTGGACCCCCCATCCCTCGAACCCTGTTGAGGCCGTAATTGAATTGCGCTTTGGCAAGGCCCGCATCGGCTGCCTTTTTGTAAAATTCCAAGGCTGCTGTTGAATCTTTCGGTACGTGAAGCCCGGCATCCAGAGAATAGCCGAGGCGGTTCATTGCCTCAAGATTGCCAGCATCTGCCGCCTCACGAAGCAACGTGATGGCCTCCGCTTCTTTCCCGCCAGTCTTGTCATCCAAAATTTCAATGGCAGCCGCGTATTTCGCCTCAGGGGACATAGGCTCATCCGCTGCCACCGAAGCCCCGGTGCACACAAGACTGAACAGAGCAATGAAAGCCACAAAAGCGCAATGCAAAGCGCGCGAATCATACGAAGTTAACAGGCATTGGGTGGATAATACTTTTTTTGTGCTCATGGATTGGGTGTCGGGTTGGTTGATTTGGGATTGGGAGATTCCAGTGCCATTGGAGTGGCTTCACCAGGTGGTTTTGCCAAACTCTTTTGTTCCTGACAATACTCTATCAGTCTCGGGATTCTGTCATCGAGTGGGTCAAGTTTTCCGGAGGCTTCGAAGAAGCTGATGGCCGCATCAAAGTCACCCGAATCATGCGCAAAGATTCCGCGGTGTAGGTTCGCTTCAGCCAGAGTCTGGTTGGGTACCACCTGATAAAGCCAGACGTGGTGTTCCCTCATGTCAAAGGATTCAGGGATTGGGTAGTAGAGGGGCCGCAGCCACTGAGGTGGGTTGGCATCCGTCGAAAGTAGTGTTTGCAGGAACGGGTCTGGCTGGTTCGTTGCCTCTCCACCCTGCGATGTTGCATTTTTAGGGCTCGTGGTGGCATGCTGTGTAGCCATGCCCTCTTCTTCTCTGAGAAGAGAGGTGTACTCCTTCACAAATTCATCCCAGGAAAAAAGCAGGATATGGGTGATACCGCGATTTTTAATCTGCTCCCTCGCCTCCTCCTCGCTTGGGGAAGCAAAAATATTCGCTGCGGCCTTGAGTCCTGGCATATTTTCCCAATAAAGAGTTCCAAGCACCTCGGCCCGGCTGTAGGCCACAAGCTCGGTGGACGTGGTGGGGGCGCAAAGAACGCGGGGCAGAACTTGGGGAGAGCTGACCAAGATTCTCTGGATGATGTCCCGAGCCACAATCACCGGTGCCAATTCCTTGGGAAGCAACGAAGGAGCCGCGATTCCCAAAGTGACCGACATCGCCACAAAAAAAGGATGAATTAGAAGCCCTGCTGCAAGGACCGGATAGGCCACAAATCGCAAAGGTTTCGGCATGGCAATGTGCAGGTATTGGCGGTTCAGGAGACCGAAAAGAATTGTTGCCAACATCACCCATTGCATCAGAGCGATTCCCGTCCAGCGAACTTGGGTCATTGCGAGCATGAACATTCCGATGGCGGGCAGGCTGACGCAAAAGAGTGCCCGCAAAATCCGTCGGGGATTCTCCTTCCATGCCACGGCATATCCAAAAACAGCAAGGACCGCTGTCGGCCACAAAAAGGTACTAAATATTCTTAGAATGGGATGGTCACCTGCGAGAAGAACGTAGAACGGCTGGAACTCCATGATGTGTTTTTTATGGAGGTTCAGGAGAAACGGATCGGCTACCCAGAACACCCTTTCCGACCAGGCCAAAATCAGGAGGATGGGAAGACCGACAACACAAAGGCAACTTAGAAGGCGCAGACTTGTGAGAGTTGCAAATCTCGCATGGCCTTCCCTCGCACTCCGGAGCGTCTCCAGAACTTCACCCCCGGCCAGCCATGCGAAAGCATAGAGAGGGTGATTCACCTCCAGCCTCCAACCCATATGGGCAGGAAAATACTCGATAAAATAAAAGGCCAGGGATGTCAGACACCCGGCCAATCCCCAAACACGAAAACACCCCAGAGGAAGGAGGGTCAAGTCCCGGCCCAACATCACATAAATGAACCCTCCCGCCCCGGCCGCCGCGATCACCGGCAGAGCCGTCGCTGCGCTGACCCACATAGCACATCCCAGCCAGAAGCCACTCCACATAAAGAGGTGGAAATTCTGTGACGCTCCTTGCTTCTTTGATTTTGAAATCGGAGCGAGAATTCCCCATGCTAAGGCAAGCGTCCCAGCGGCGGCAAACCCACCTACCATCCCATGGTGGTCACAAATTCCGAATCGAAAAAGTTCAAAAATTCCAGGAGTCGAGCAAAGTGCAAGCACAGACAGAGATGCTGTGAGTCCACCCAACCACTTTTTGATCACAAGACCCCAGCACAGAAGAAAAAGCACTCCGGCAAAAGGCCCCCAAAAAAAGGCTGCCAAGGGAACAGCCTCCTGAAGGGGCATCCCGGTTAATGCACAGATGGACTGTCCCACAAGGGCGAGGTACCATAATATCCCCGAGCTCCAATGCACCTCGCGCCCCTCAGGGGCATTATCCAAGTTGGTCTTTCGAACTCGAAAATCCCCATTTTTCACCATGTCCTCCGCATGCAAAATCCACCAATTTCCATCAATTCCAAAAGTCGGGATAACCGTCTCACGCAAAACCGCACCCCTCGGAATCTGGCTACTCCCGATTTCCTTGTCAGCCAACGTGAGTTTCCTTGCCCCTTCAATGATGCGGTTCTGGCTGACGGCATCGGCCAGCAATGTGGCGACTGCTATCGATAGTGCCAAAAGAATCAGTTTGCTGCCCAATCTTTTGCCAAACTTTTCCGGTTTTAGGAATTTGCTTCGCTGCTCAACGGGAACCGCACTTCTAGGTCTGCTCATGAGCGTTTATTAACTGAAACACTTTGCGGTGGTATATTTCATCCGAGCCGCAGTCTTGTTCGTGTATGCGGGACATCTTCCGATTACCCCTCGCCACCACCATACCCGAGGACTTCGACTTCAATGAGAGATGGTTCTTCCTCTTCAGGTGTCGGTGTTGGTTGAGCTTGGTTTGCAAATGATTCCGCAGCAGCCGTGGTGGCCCCCGTGGAACTTCCTGCCGAGCTCAAACCAGCGATGTTGGGTGCGGCCACTGTTGGGGCGGCAGGAACCCCAGTGGAGGCCCCCCCTGCCGAAATGTTATCGGCATTGACAACGGCTGCCGCTGCGATGGTGATGTCGCCAGTGGAGCGGATGCCTGCATCCCCGGCATCCACCGTGCCCTCTGGCGCGAGAAGGATCACATTACCAGCCTCAACGCCTTCCACCGAGGCAAGCACACCAATTCCACCACCAGTTGCAAGCCCACCCAAATCAGTCACAAGATCTGCGCTTGTGGAATCAAAGAGAACGCGGGTGGGAGGCGCAGTGACAACAGTTTTTGGTGCGGTGCCAGCGGCAATGTCCCCCGTTGTTGACCAAAGGGTCAAATCTCCTCCCCGAAGGGTGAAAATGCGCGCCTGGCCGATATCGATGTCTCCTCCCGTCAAGATGGAGATTTCACCCCCAAATTCGGTCACAATCCCGGGTGGCGTTAGCGGGTTCCCGAAGATGACGGGTGCCATCGTCAGGCCTCCGTTAGGTGCTGCAATGGTGATACTGCCGCCGCTGGATGTTCGAATATCCCGGGCTCTCGTAAAAATATCGCCTGCCCCTGAAGTGGCCCCGAACACTTCGGAAATGGCGGTGAGTGCGCTTTCGTAACTTCCCGTTTCTTCAAAATCCTCTCCGGCTTGGCGCAAAATGTTGAAAAGCGAAGCAATCGCCTGGATCGCTTGGATCTCCGCCATGCTCCCTGTCCCCGAGCTGTCCAGCAGACTCTCGAGGTTGAGCACGCTATTCAGAAGGCCCAGGGCAGTTGCATCCGAACTGCCTCCTACCCCGGCAAGCAGCAGAATGTCCGCCCCAACGGCAGAGAGGAATGGGTTGCGCGCCCGGCCAATGCTCGTGATGCCAACGCCCGTGCCATCAAGTCGATTCGGACCAGTCCCCAAGTCAATGTTTCGCCCGGCCAAAACCTCAAGGTAGCCCGGACCACCGATCTGAATGTCCCCGGGAAGTATGTTCGTGAGGATCTGCGTACCACTTGATGTGTTCAATGCGGTGGGCACAGAAACATCCAGAATGACATTTCCCAACGCCAAATTAGAGGCAATCGAACGAAGTTCGGAGTTTTCGTTGTAAGCGATGATGTCACGTCCCGCCGAAACGATCGAGACCTGATCCGCAGCCACATTTTGAATGTAGAAGGCAATGTCCGTGATGTCGCGTGCCGCCGTGATTTGAGCAGTCTTTGCGGAAAAGAGCGTCAGGCCGGTGACGTCTCCCCCCCCGGCATAAATGCGCAGTGGCTGTGTGTCCCCAAGATGCACCGGGACCTGGGAATGAAGAGCCCGCTGCACATTGATAGCGGCATTTGCACCGGTGAACGAGCCCGTCTCGGCAAAAAGTTGATTCACAGTTTGCAGAAACTGGCCGGTTGAGTTGACAAGTTGGGTTTGCCCCCTTCCGACAATGTTTTGATACGCGAGCGGGTTGGTCTTTCCAGGTGATGATGCGGGGTCTGAATCCGAAAGGTTGATGCTGGCGGTTGTCCAGCCGATGACATCGACTGGCGGACTTCCCGTCCTTGTGATCCCCACAGGGTTCAGGCCGATCACGCCCTTTCCTGCCACAAGCTCGACGGTCCCTGTTGGGGATGGGAAGAGGTTCAAGTCGCCGATGACTTCCACATTTCCTTCGATCGAGGTGCTGAAGAGCGAGGCAGGGGCAATTGAGAAAGCTGTGGCAAACTGTTGGACCGAGGTTTCCGCAACGCGAATCCATGGTTGGGAAAAGGCCGCCCGGCTGTTTCCTGAAGACCCAGCAAAAACATTTTGATTCTGATACCAGGCTTGAAGGATATTGACGCTGGCTGTAGCTCCCGGAAGGACCGTCTCAAGACGGTGGGTCACATCTCCGCCGACCGATGTCACTTGAACACTGCTGTCTTCGCCATAGGTCTGGAAATAGGTTTTGTACCAGAATTTGTTGTTCACACCTTGGGGAAGCAGGTAAGGGTTGGTGACAGGGCCCAACAGAATATTGCCGCGGGCGCTGACATCAAAAGTCGATTTTCCAACAAACAGACTTGTGGGCAGCCACGTCCTGCTGTCAAAAATTTGCGGCGTTGCGGATATGATGTAAAGCGAGGGAGTCCTTGCCTGGTTGGTTGTGATCTCGTTTCCGGCCCTCAGGACACCTTGGCCCTTCTCCACATAATAGACGCCTCCACTGATGTTGTTTCCGGCACGAACGGTCAAATCCCCGCCGCCATATTCCAGAAGGTTGGCATCGTTCGGAGCAATACGTGTTCCTGCAGACAGCCCAGCCATCCTTGCGTTTGTGGGAACGACACCATCCACGTTGACAATATCGATGCCGGCGGAAACAGCGATATTGCCTCCTCCGAGAGCGCCAAGACCTTGGAAGAAGTTGCTATAATCAATCCACCATGTGGTCGAAGCCGAGGGATCATTCACTGTGGAAGCGAGGCCCGCGGTCACACCTCCCACGGCAAATAGACCGGTGGACTCATCCACATGCGCCCGACGATAGAGCCAGTTATTTGGCAGCTGTCTTGTCGAGTCGATCACCTCATTCAGACCAACGCGGGAAATACGCTGGATATTTGACTGGGCCGAGATCGTCAAATCTCCTCCCCCGAATCCCCATTGGGGGGGATACACTTGCTGCGGCGTCCCAAGCACGTCTTGGTTGGGATGCGTTCCGCCTGCGGGTCTTTGAACAATCGGCAAAACAAAGTCCCCGGGCGAAAATATTTGTGTGGGTGTCGGAATTGCAACCCCCGCGGTGTAGATGGAAGCAAATTGATTTCTTAGCTGGATGTCCCTGCCAGAGGATAACTCGATATCCCCGGTTCCCGTTCGGATGACTTGGAAACGCGTCGTGGCTCCCGTTGGGGAAATGGCGTTCGCCGTCGTTGCCGAAGTGCCCGTTCCCCCAAGATTGGAATTGTCGTAAAAGTTCCCCAACCGGATGGACCCCACATTCGATGCGAGCGATTCGACCGGGCGCACCTGCCGGAAATCTGCGGATGCGAGATCCGCTCCAGAAGTGATACGGTAGGACCACGACTGGCTATTGAGAGGCAGGTTCCCATTCACTGCCATTAGGTTGGCAAGCCATAACTGTCGGCCGGCAGGTGGAACGCCCTGGGCCGACGTGAAACCTGCAAAACCATCACTCAAAGCATTTTGGAAAATGATATCCCCGGCCGCACGGAATGTCAGGACCCCAGGGGCCGCCTCGGATCCATATCGGAATGTAGCCAGATTCCAGTCATCGGCAGGATTGGTGCCTTGAAAATTCCCTGCGGAACCTAAAACCAGATTTCCTGTCGGGTTGATGAATTCTACACCCGGGGTGATGACCAGGGCTTGAGCCAGCCCTGCGGGATCCACGCTCCCGGCAAGAAGTGCTGCCCGGAGCAAATTGTCATTGGCGGCAGTAAGATATGCCGCGTTGTCCGTATTCATGGTGTTCCTTGCGGCAGCGTTGAGATTTCCGCCAGCGGGAACATAGGTGCGGAATGCCTCAACAAGGACAGCCGAAGGGCTGATAATGTTTCCTTGGATTGCGGCCACATTGAGATTCATTCCATTTCGCGGAGCACGGATGGACAATTTCCCTGTGAACTGGCCATTAAATGCACTCGTTCCGGGTGTCTGGTAGCTGCCAGCGATGAAATCATCCACGCCGAGATCAATCGTCGAGCCTGCGCCGATGGTCACCATCCCACCAAGGTTTGGTGATCCGGTCGGGTCAATGAGAAGGTTGACAGCACCCGCCTCGAGCCGGACCGAACCGCCCTTCCCGGCATTGCTGAAATTCTCTCCCCTAACCGACAGAAACGCCCCATTTTGGAGGGTGACGTCTTCCCGGGCCAAAAGGGAGATGGAGCCACCGGTTTCTCCGCTGGAGTCGATTGTGCCATCCACGAGGATGGAGCCCGCATCCGCAGAAAGCACAAAGTTTCTGACCACTGACGAGCCGGAAACGGTCACGTCCCCCGTTCTCAGGCGCAGGTTCCACAACTCGCGAAATCCTCCCACCGAAAGCAAATCCCTCAAATCAGTAAAAGAACTCAGGCTGCCCGCATCCAAGAAAAATGATCCACCCACTTCACCGGTTTTGGCGGCACCTTGAAATTCTCCATCTGCACTGAAGATGCCATTGGGGACCTCCACAACAATTCGTCCCGCACTTCCTCCGTCAAGCCTCCCAGCCACGGAGAGCAGGCTGCCTGCGGACAGGTTCACATTTCCAAGCCGGGAGGTTAGCCGGATTTCTCCCGCGTCAATAAATCGCGTCACATCCTGGAATGTTCGTTCAGCGCCGCTCACATCCAAGCTGCCGGAGACATTCAAATCCCCGGTCAGAGCAGTCAGGGTGAGGAGACCGCCCGGCAGCAGAACATTGGAACCCGCCTGAATAGCCGTGGCTTGAAACAGCAGGCTGGCCCCAAGACCGGGATCTACCTGAGCCACCCCCCCCGAGTCCTGCAGGCTCATTGAGCCTGTGGCCAAGACGTTGTAATTGACGGCCGAGGACCCGGTGATGAGGGGGGTTGAAATATTTAGGTTCCCTGATGTGGAGAGGGTGCCGCTACTCTCAGCAATCGCGCCTCCTGATGCGTTGAGCGCTAAATCTGAGTAACCCTGAACGGAAAAGGTGTTTGCACCAAATCTAAGGATTTTTGAATTCACAAGCAGGTTTCCAGTAACCGGATCGGCCCCGGCCGGTGGAATCTCGTCCGGTGCCCCAAGATTGGCTGTGTTGTTGGGATTGCCCAAAATGACTTCGTCAGCAAGAAACTCGACACCGTCAGCCCCCCGGGCAAATCCTCGAATGCCAGCCCCAAGGAGGCTGAGCGATTGAACAGTATCACTGCCAAAAACCCCATCACCGTAGATGTCAATGGTGCGATAGCTTAGGAGTTCAATCACGGAGGATTGCTGGGCATTGGCCAAGAAATCGCCACTCAGAACCAGATGGGGGTTCACGACGCTGCCGGTGAGAGGGTTTGGGGAAAATTGGATGCTTATCTGTCCTCCTCTCAGTCGAAGTGTGTCAGCTAGAATCGCAATCGTCGGATCGACCGAGGATGCGTAGGTGCTGTCCAGAATGACCGTTGACCCTGAAATCGCGGCACCAGCTCCGACGGTCAGCAGGGGCAGCGTTGAGCCGGCTAGGCCGGATCGGAAAACATTGGCGCCGGCATCTCCGCTGACGCGGACCAATACTCCATCACCCGTAATGAAAAAGTCCTTTGCTGGTTGTGTCAAACTGCCGGAAGCCGCCAAGGAGGAGCCCGGTGTCAGGCTCAGCGCCTCTTTGGAAACCAGCAGGATATCGGGCCCGCTCAGCGTGCTGCCGGGATTATCCAACGTCACATTGTTTGAACGCACGCTCACAGCCGCGGTGCCGTCGGACAGTGTTCGTCGAATTCCTCCAATAATCAGGCTTTCAGCGCCCCAGCCTTGGATGAGATTTGCATCAAGAACAACCTCGCCGGTGCCCGGAGCTGTGCCCGTGCCTCCGAGGATATAAATGTCGTTGAAGGAACTGATATCGATGGCAGCCCCCCGCCCTTGCCCGCTCGGAGCGGTCAGAACCGAACCTGCCAGAATCAATGAACTGTTGCCTTGGATGGCCAAATATCCGGCATCATTCGGGAGAGCCTGGACGGCTTCCAAGCCCAGGCGTTCAGCAGCCTCAGGAATGAATGAAGTGGCAAAATACCGCTCATATTCCGCACGTCCCTCAAGAACGTCCGGAGGTACAACCTCAAAGCGGCTGTAGATTCCCACGTTCCTTCTTGGGGTGTTGAAAGAGTTGAAAGTGTAACCAGACACAAAAGCCGAGCCCTCCTCGCGAACAGCCGTTCCAATGGGATGCGTCGTGCTTCCCAGTGCTGGAAGGGTGGTGTTGATAGGGCTCGCTGAACCCGTGAGACGTCCCTCCTGCGGAATGACAAGGTAAGAGCCGGGATAGATGGCGTATCTCCTTGGGAGAAGAGTGTAAGTGCCCGCATTCAAATACGGGTTTTGCTCAAGGTAAATTTGTTGTCCCAGTCGAAGGTTCCCTGAAATATAGCCGGGATCGCCGCCAAGGTTTGATGCATTCACCGATGTGCTAAACGAATTGTAGGGGGCAAAATTGGAGCCAAACCCCGGGAGAATGGCGTAGGATTCAGGAACCAGCCTCCAAAACCTGCCGGGCTCGGGTTCCGGTGAGCTGACAAAATTTTCTGGATCAATGTTGACCCGTGCCGAGTAGGTTTCGCCTTCAAACAAAACGAGATCACCGCTGGAATAATTGGCAGTTGAAGACCATAGCGATGAGCTCAGGCCCAGCAAATCCGCACTCCCGTTGTTGCCAGCCACCCAACGATAGGCGAGCAAATCGCCGCCACCCCGTATATCCACCACAGATCCCACCTCCGTGGTGATCGAGTCACCGGACAGGTAAACCCCCCTGGCTGGCAATCCAGAGACTGTCACATTGACTCCCCGCGGATCGATCCATGATAACCCATCGGGGCTTAGCCCGAACGGAACGACGATTTCCTGACCGGTTAGCGCGTCAATGCTAGAAACCGATGTGCGGCTTCCAGATTTTAGGAGCACGGTCTGTGCCACAGGAACAGGGAGAGTTCCTCCGACGGCAGGGTTGAATGGCGGGTCGATGTCTGGATCGGAAGGATCGGTATCCACTCCATCCCAGCCCAAAACAATGCTTCCCAGCGGGGCCACTATTGTGCCCCCTTGAACGATTTCCTCCGCATAGATCCTCAGGACCCCGCCTGCCGAGAGAGGCAAAGCCCTTTGGCCTGAGCCAATGATTTCAACCGTGCCGCCCCCTCCTGGAAATGGATAAGCAAAAATGTCGAATGCGGCCAGAGTGGTGGGATAGAGTTGAGCCGATGTGAAGGTGATGTCCCCGGCGATGCTGACTGTCCCGCTCCCGCGGATATCTCCTCCGGGAGCATTAAATCGTGCCTCAGAAATTCCCAGCAAAGTGAGAGTTCCCACATCGATGAGTTGAGCATTCAAGGTGAGAGTCCCTGGTCCGGGTTCAGGTGGGAACAATTGTTGGCCGACTCCGGAAGTCGTTTCCTCCTCGAAGGGGAAGACCGGCGCGCTCTCCTGAGTGTCTGAAGGATTGAGAGGTGGTCGGAATTCCTGTCCGATTGCGATGTAAGGGGCCGTGATGCTCACATTGGAATCCGCGCGGATTACCCCTCCTCCAGCAACCCGGACAAATCCCCGGGCATTGATGGTGACTGGCCCGCGAAATTCCACATTCCCTCCAAATCGGGGTGAAGAATTTACAAAGTAAAATCCAAGATCCAGAGAATCGAATCCACCAGCGACAAATTGCTCGATGGCAAAGAAACCAATCCCTGGATTTGTCTTCCCAGCAGTAAAAGCTGCGCTCACGTTGGACTCGAAATTCGGGCCATACAATGCTCCAAAAATGGCTTGGGAATTCGTAAATCCACCAAAGGCGGCAGCATTTCCGTTTTGCTGCACGATGAGGTTGATGTCGGAACCTTTTTGAAGTTCGTCGGGGGAATAAAACCGCTCTGAGGAGACCACCAGTGTGCCTCCAAGGGCGGTTGGTCCGCCTGCATTTCCCAACAATTCCGCATCGGAGTAAAGGAACTGGGAACCTCGTAATTCGATGGTGCCACCATCAGAATCCACCCGCACTGGTGTGAATTGGCGCTGCCAGGGGGTCGTATTCAGCCCAGTGTTTCCTGCAACGAGTGGGAGGCCTGTTCTTCCAAGGCGACTGGGATGAAAATCCAAGACGGCCGAAGCTCCTGAAACATCAAGCACGGAACCCGATGCCGCCAGGATATTTCCGCTGACGGAAATCGTGCCTCCCGGATAGATGATTCCCGACCTTCTTCCGTAGGGGTCAGGGAGAAGCACCGTGGTTCCTCTTGCGAGTAGGCGGGCGTTGGGCCCAAGATAAACGGTGGGTAGAGCAAACGTGGCACCAGCCGACAAGTCTACGGGGAGTCGGAACGAACTTCTTCCGATCAAAGAGATCGTCCCGCCGGGCGCATCAATCGTCCCAAGGACATTGACAGAATCTCCATCCACACTCACCGACCCACCAGGATCAGTTGTGATTCGCGTGTTGTCCTCCAACACGATCAGACCCAAAGCCTCCAAGACTCCTGTTTCCCCGGGAGCGACAAAAGGATCATCCACGCCCCGGGCCGAAAGGGAAAGATTTGCGGCAGGCCGGATGCCAACAGGCTTCAGGTAAGGGCGCCATGCGAGTTGTCCACCCGGACCACCATAAGGACTTAGCACATAATTATCAACCCGGGGCTCAATCACGGTTCCCGCAACCACCCGAATTGCAGGCCGCATTTGGCCAGAGGTCGTGCGTCCCCCAATTGCTGCAAGGTTAAAGTCCTCGAAACCTCCTTGTTGGAAAAATGATGGGCTTAAGAACAGGGTGTCCTCTGGTGCTCCTCCTCCTCCAATCTGGATGAATGTCGATCGAAGGGTCAGGCTCCCTCCCACTCTCCCTCCATACGCCTGGACCCTACCTTGCAAATCCAGAAATCCGCCAATCGTTGTCTCAAGATTAGGGTCTCTCCCGGCAAGAAGGGAAATATCCCCTCCATCACCGTATTCGAAATCCCCATGTGCGGTGGCAAGAACTCCTCCAGACGCATCCAACAAACTGCCTCGTGCCAAGGAGACGGAGTATCCTTCCAAATAAATTCCCCCCCCATCGATGGCCCGATCTCTCAAAAAGGCTTTTGGCGCAGTAGGGCGGTCATCGACTATCAAGCCAGATGAAATCAAGCGGGCCGTTGAGGCCACTTCAATGAGACCGCGGCCAGGAACCGGTGCCGGTGCAGGCAATCCGACCAGTGCCCCAGTTGCTTCGAGAAAGGCGTAAAGATACGGGGAAAAGTTGAAGGCTGTGAACGAGATGGTTCCCCCCGGAGCCTCAATATTCCCTTGCAGAGCGACATTCCTGGATTCCACTTCCAGTGACCCTCTCGGAGCAATCTCAAGCGACACTCCTCTGGAAATCGAAAAATCTCCGTCTTCGCTTTGCAGGCTCAGATGAGCAAACCCCCATTGATCCTCATCATAAATATGTGAAGAAATTGTAAAAAGGTTTGTCGCACCTCCAGAAATTTCAGATGCCCCATCTCCTGCAAGCACAAAACCGGGAATACTCGCGGGAACAAAAGTGTTTCTCACTTCGATAGAAGGAGAATTGGGGGAATTAAAAAGGACGACCGGATTTCCTGCTGGCAAAGTGATCAGACGCTCATTGCGAAAAGAGATATTGAGCGATCCGCCTTCTGGAGGGGAGTCGAGCTGGCGTGGACCATTGATGGTTTTTCCAAGAAGGTCTCCCGCAACCAGAACTCCCGGAGCAGTGATTGAGATACTTCCACCATTTGCCCCTCCGATGTGGGGCTGCTCGATGTAAGTCCCAAGCGGTGCAAGAGGAATGGCAAATTGCCTGCTGATACCCCATTTTGAGGAGTTAAAGGTGGTTGTGCCTTCAAAAATCCCATCATAAGTCACATCAGGCTTAGCCTGGTGAACAGGCACTAAAGATCCGTTTCTCAAGAGGCGCGTCGTTTGAATTGAGCCTCCCTCGTAGTTCAAAACCCCGCCCGATGCGTCAATTGTGGCACCACTTGCGACAATGACCGAATTGCCAGCATTGATGGTGACATCTCCTCCGTTTGAGGTGAGTTGTGCGACATCCCGTTCAATGATGTTGGCAATTCCGTTCAGATCTCCGAGAGGGGTTCCAATCCATCTTGCTCCCCCGTAGTTCCCAGTCCTGCGAAGGTCCACAGTGAGTGATTGCCCACGAAGGAAAGTATTGCGCAGGAGCGGGGAGTCCGACAACTCCGGACCCCGAAGCTGAACTTCAAGAACGTAGTTAGAGAGCGGGACGCTGCCATACGTAGATCCGCTGACATCAAGCAACGAGCCTGCATCGAAATATACTTGGCCGGTGGAGTAAAGCAGACTCGAGGAATATCCAAGGAAATCAGCGTCCGGAATTCGATTGTTGGCACTACGAAAAAGAATGGTCCTCAAAAAAGGCTCGTCTGCAAGCCGGTTGGCATTGGTGTCGAAATATTGCCAAACCCCCGCACGAATGCTGACTTTCCCGGAGGTGGCAAGCAAAATGGAATTTTCGCCAAAGCGCACCACCTGTCCCAACAAGTTGACTTGGGATCGCTCGGGCAATGATGAACCCGGAACGGTTCTGGCTGTGCTCAGATCAGGCACCACCCTGATCACGCTTGAGGAGCCCAACAGGATTGGTCCGGTGAATTGAGAGATAAAGGGAGCAGCCAGGAAACCATCTGAAGTGGAGTTGTCAAACCCAGGGTTACCGACTGAGCCATACGATGCAATGAGGTCAATTCGGCCGTTCAAATTCACCGAGGTGGAGCTTTCCAAAGCGCCTGCTTGTATGATCTGGCGGCCGACGATGGTGATGCTGCCGGTGCGTGATTCGATGAGGCCTTTGTTGGTGACTGTTCCTGCGTAATCGCCCACGGCACCAACCCAGACATCCAATCCTCGAAGGCTTGGATCATTCTGATTATGAGCCTGAATTCCCACTTGTAACCCGGCGGCAAGGATGGTCTGACCGGAGGGGGATTCTATGACGCCGTTGTTTGTGACATTGGCACCAACCAGCATGATGCGTCCCCCATCAGAGCCCGCTCCACTGCTCAGAAGGGCTCCCGCCTGAACGGTGATATCCCCGAATCTCCCACTTGCGGGGGGAGGTGGGGGGACGAAGGCCGGTGTGCCATCGCTGCCGCCGGGAACTTCCAGGCCTGAGAACAAGAATTGGGCATCGCGGTTGTTGAGGAGGCCTTGATTGATCAGGTTATTGTTGATTGGGAGAGTTGTGGCGACCAGGGTGCGGGCGCTGATTTTTGAACCTGACTCAAAAGTGATTCCGTTTGGGTTTTCCACATAGGCCTGGCCGGGGGCGATCAGGGTTCCGGCGATGCGGGTTTGACCGTTGCCGACGATGTGGTTAAAGGCGATCCATTTGCCGATGTCGGTTCCGCCCGCGGATTGGTCAAAACGCAGGGTGGTTGTTCTTCCGATATTAAAGGACTCCCAAAAAAGGCGGGCAGTGGCCGCAGTTTGAACGACGCTGACGACAGACCCGTTTTGGGTGGGTAACTGGGCACCAATCCATGATGCGGGATTGGCGACGACGAGGCCGCCCGCGACCAAGCCGTTGGGAATCGCGGAATTGCCGGAGGAAATGTTTGGGTGTCGCAGGGACTCGATAACCCTTGTGGTGCGGGCCAGGCGATCGTCGGCCGTGCGTCTCGCGATGGCGGCTGCCTCGGCCCCGGAATTGGCACGGGCGGTTGCGTTCCGTCTTGCGGGGTCAGCGGTCGCCCCCCCCCTGAGAATGTCACCAGCCAGAGCAGCTGTTCCCAGGGCAATCACGGCCACAATGGGAAGCAGTGCCCGTTGGATCATTCCTCGCAAAGAGTTCTCGGAGCCGGGCCGCTGCCTCAAGGCCAAACGAGTGGCTTTTGATTTTGACTGGGTTTTGGATTTCAAGAAGAGAATGGTTTCCGGGCTCGCATGAGATCACCCAGGATTCGGGGGGCGTCATTCGCTTGGCCCTCTGATGCTCATCTGTGTGCGACCCTCATGAGGCCAGTTGTCGTATGGACAATGACAAGATCACTCGATGGCAGCCTTAAATAAAGGGCTTGATTGTTACAGATTCGTCACAATTCAAGCGGCTCGCGGAGATGGGAGATGGGGGGGTAGGGAACCAGTGACGGGTTGCGGGTTGCGAGTGGCGGGGTCCGACGGAAAATGGAAAGTCGGAGTTGTTATGTGAAATTCACAGCAAGGGATCGAAGGACGATTCAGAATCCACCAGCAAATTGCGATTTCCTTCCCGCAGGCCCTAATTTGAAAGGAATCTGATCAAACCGGCGGTGACAGCAATTTGCCCCAACCAGAACAAGAACATCCACTTGATAATTTCGGACTTGGTACCTTCGATTTTTACCTCCAACTCCCTGCGAAGGTCCGCACCGTCGATTTTGGTTAGTAATTTTCTTGAGAGATCTTCCTCCTGCTCGCGAAATGCCAACTCAAGGCTTTCGGCAATGGCACGCGCCTTGGGTGGCTCGATATTGGCCGCCTCCAGGATGCTCAGGATTTTTGTCGTGCTCACAGAGAAACCCTAATCAACTCAGGTCATGTATCAAGCTCGAAGCCTCAGGAGCAGGGAGATAAGAGGGTAGGGAACCAGTGACGGGTTGCGAGTGGCGGGTCGGACGGAACGTGGAGGTTGAAAGACGGGCGTCGGGGAATCCGGGGAAAAAACGCGAATGTCCACAGTTTTCATCTGCCCGAATCATGATGGCATGGGAAAGACCATTTAAAATTCAACATTCAAAATTATCATCCCCTGACATGTGGCTTGCCAAGATGTGGCAATCAGAATCTACTCCGTTTCCATGGAAAAATTGAATGCATGGATTGAGTCGGCGGCGGGATTTGTTTGGGGGCCTTGGCTGATTGCCCTGCTTTTCGGGACCCATCTTTTTTTGACGTGCCGGACGGGGTTCATTCAGCGGTATTTAGGTCGTGCGATTAAACTTTCTGTCTCAAAAGATCCGGGGGCTCCGGGGGATATCAGTCAGTTTGGGGCCTTGGTCACAGCGCTTGCGGCGACCATTGGAACGGGCAACATTTTCGGAGTGGCGGGGGCCGTGCTGATTGGCGGCCCGGGGGCCGTGCTTTGGATGTGGTTGACCGGAGTTTTTGGGATTGCCACCAAATATGCGGAGGCCCTGCTTTCCGTCAAATACCGTGTGACCAACGAGCGGGGGCAGATGTCTGGGGGGCCCATGTATGTGCTCGAACGGGCTCTAAATGCCAAGTGGGCGGGGGTCCTGTTTGCCATATTTACGGCGATCGCAGCCTTCGGAATCGGGAACATGGCGCAGTCCAATGCCATTGCCGACATGGTCGTCGCCAAGAAGGATGTTCTTCCCTTTGACATGGCTGACGGGGCCATCAAATTCAGCGTCGGCCTGATCCTTGCGGTCCTCACAGGAGCCGTGGTGCTTGGTGGGATCAAATCGATTGCCCGCTTTTGCACGTTCCTTGTGCCGTTTATGGCGGTATTTTACGTGATCGGCTGTTTGATTATTCTGGCTTTCAGCTGGGATCAGATTTTGCCAACCATTTCCCTCATTGTGAGATCAGCATTCACAGGGCACGCCGCTGTTGGTGGGTTTGTGGGAGCGGGGATTGCCGAGGCCATGCGCTATGGCATTGCCCGCGGGCTTTTCTCCAACGAATCCGGAATGGGAAGCGCTCCGATTGTGGCGGCCGCGGCCAGGACCAACGACCCGGTGCGTCAGGCGTTGGTTTCCAGCACGGGAACGTTTTGGGATACGGTTGTGGTTTGTGCGCTGACCGGTTTGGTCATCGTGAGTTCCGGGGATTGGCAGGGGGCGGGAGAAACGAAGGCGGGCCTTTGCGACAAGGCATTCCATCATTTGGGAGCGTTCGGGGATGTGGTGCTTATCCTCGGCCTATTGACCTTTGTGTTTTCCACAATCCTTGGCTGGGCGTATTACGGCGAAAAGGCCATCGAATACCTGATTGGAATCAAATCGGTGTTTTATTACCGCATTTTATGGGTGATTGCGGTGTTTGTGGGTTGCGTCTGGAAGAGCGACGCCGTTTGGAATTTTTCTGACATGATGAATGGCCTGATGGCCATTCCGAACCTTGTGGCTCTGCTGATGCTCAGTGGCGTCATCGCCTCGGAAACCAAACGCTACTTCAAGGAGAACCCGTGACCGTGCCCGGATAGGAGGGGTGGAGGTATGCGCCTCTCTAACTCCGGGCGCATTTATAAAGCCCCCGTTTATTTTCCCAGTAGGTCGGATTTTAAAGATGCCTGAACCGGGCTGGAACCGAACCAAAGACTCAGAAAAGCTTTTTGAAAGTTCTTTCCCTGAATCGTGCCGCGCAGGGCTCCGTTGTCGTAGGCTCGTGTTTCATTACCGTCAATCTCCACAGTCTCCACACCGCCCTTTTTGAGGGCACCAAAAAAGCTGATAAACGCGGCCTGATCCTTGGCAAGTCCTGAATAGGTGGAGGTTGCACTGGCTTTGAACTGGGCCGTCCAGGCATCGGTGACCTGCTTTTGTGAGACCCCTTGGAGAAAGGTGAAATTGAACTGGAGTGGTCCCGGTGAAGCCATTACGGCCTCTGAGGAGCGCACGGTTTCAGGTGCATAAAACGAGGCGACATAAGCTTTGATGGGGATAAATGCGAGAGTGACCGTTCTCACGCCCGCTCCATTGAGAGGCAAGGTTTGGCCGGAAACCACCGCTTGAGGTGGCACGTTCACCCCCTCAATCGTGAGGGCCTTGGAGGGTGTGACAAGCACAAGGGATATAAGGATTGTCGGGAGGATGCAGATATTTTTCATGGGTCTTTGGGTTAGAAAACCAGTCACGGCCGGTTTCCGGGAAACAACATTGACCAATATTCCTCTGGCGCAAGGACAGTTTCATCTCCAAGGACGCGAATGGGGAATAATTTCTTTTCTCCATCGGGTTTTTGAATTATATGAATCTGTTTCATGAGATTCGTTCCCTCTGCCATTCTCGCAATTTCGATTGCTGCATTTGTCCTTCCGTTCCCGCTGTCTGGTCAGACACCTGCCCCGCCCGCGAAACCCGCCCAGCCTGCTGCGCCTGCCGCTCCCAAAAACCTGGTCGGCAACGGGAGTTTTGAAACGTCATTCCGCCGTGAAAACCTGTGGGATGGTGTGGACACGACCGGCTATCTTGGTGGCGAGCGCGGTGCGCTGCCTGTGCTGACAACAAGCGGTACGATTGCAGAGACCTCCATGCCCATCTCGGCGAGCGTGGCGGACATGAACAATGACGGGAAGCTGGACATCGTGACGATGGACGTCATCGGTTACATCAGGGTTTTCTTTAATACCGGCACGGCGCAGGAGCCAAAATTCACGGTGGGAGATTTGGCGGGCGTTTTTCTTTCGCGGCTCACTGATCAGGAAATGGCAGCGCAGGGAGCCGTGACCCGCACTTTTCGAATGGGCGGACGGCTGAATGCCACCGATTTGTTCAAGACCGGGAAAAAGGACCTCATTATTGGAAATTATGGGGGAGAGGTTCTCCAGCTTCTGAATGCCGGCTCGGCACAGGTTCCGGATTTTCGTCAGCCTCCGGATGTCGGGCGGATCGCGATTCCGACATCCAAAGACCCAACCAAAAAGTGGGGCAATGTTTTTGCTCCGACGGTTTGGGATTGGAACCGTGATGGCAAGGATGACCTTCTCCTGGGTGAGGGGAGTTATTCGGCAAACAATATTCATCTGCTTCTCAACTCCGGAGGAGGAAGCAAACCGGTCTTTGAGGAGGCCGGTCGTCATGTGCTGGCCTTCGGAGACGGGTTGGAACAACTGACGCCTGCGGTGGTCGATTACAATGGCAATGGACAGCCTGATCTCCTTGTGGCAGAGCGCACAGGCAAAATCGCGGTCTATCTGAATAAAGGCGCGGAATGGAAGTCAGGCAGCCCCGTCCCGGAAATCCCCTTTGCTTCATTTATTAGTTCCACAACCGGCACGCCTCTCTCTTTTGGGGGTATCAGCACCGTCTCAACGGGTGATTTGAATGGGGACGGCCTCTTTGACCTTGTGGTTGGCAAAACCAATGGTCGTCTTGCGATTTCCATCAACAAAGGCACCAAGCAGGAGCCGAAATTTGAAGCCCCTTCGGAAATTAAAGGAACGGCCGCAACTCCGCCGATGGCGTTGCCATCCGGGTGGGATGTGGACTATGGCTTGGACCGGGGAAACTATCTGGCTTATGTGACGGTGGTGAAGGATACGGAGGATCCCAAGCTTGAGCCTGCTGATGGGAAGGGCGCGGTAAAAATTGCTTACGCCCCCTCTCATAACCAGGTGATGCCCCCTCCCTCAAATTATCTTCCGGCTATGGGAACTTTTTCTTTGGACCGCGTTGCTGTGAGCGGCACGTCTGCAGGGATTTTGGTCAATGGCCCTGCCCGTTACTTCATGTTGCGTCAAGCGGGAAGGGTGCGTTTTAAAGTCGGAGCGAATTACAGCTTTTCCATGAAGGTCCGGGGGAGATGCTCTGACGGCCAGGTCGGCATTGCCTATTCCGGAACCAAGCAACTGGGTGAAGAGCGTGTGACGCGCGGTGGACGCGATTCTGTCTCGGTGCAGCGCAATGAGGCCCGTGAAGAAAAGCAGGAAGTGATCAAATTTTCCGCGGGCCCCGCCTGGACAGAAGTCAAAAAAGATTTCCGGGTCACATTCTCAAACCGGGATCTGAGCGACCTCAAAGACACCACGGCATCAGCTTTGCAGATTTCGTTTTCCTTGCCCACCGATGGGGAATTGTTCATCGACGACGTAAAGATCATCGAGAAGTGAGCGGGGTGGTGGAGACGGCCTTCGTGCTGGGAGCGGGCTTGGGAACCCGGCTGAAAACGCTGACCTCCGACCGACCCAAGCCACTTGTTCCGGTGGTGGGAAAACCTCTCATCTCCTTTGCTTTTGACCACCTCATCGCGGCCGGCGTCAAACGGTTTGTTGTTAACACTCATCATCGCGCCGAAGCCTATCGGCAGCACTTTCCCGGGGATGGGCGGATTTCCACCTACCGTGGATGTGAGATCGAATTCCGTCATGAACCCAACCTACTCGACACCGGGGGCGGCATCAAAAATGTTCAGGATCTGCTCGGGACGGCACCGTTTCTGGTCCATAATGGGGATGTGCTTGCAGATATGGCCCTGGGCCGTCTCTTGGAAGCGCATAGCAAGAGCGGCAATCTGGCGACACTGGGGCTTCGATCCGGCGAACCGGCCCAAATTGATTTTGATGCCGGCTCGGGCCGCGTCACCGACATTCGAGGGGTGCTGAAACAACCATCCGCACAAAAGTGCCTCTTCACGGGCGTTTATGTGCTGTCGGCGGAGATCTTCGATGTCATCCCTGATCACACAGCCGTCTCGATTGTTTCAACCTTTGTTGAAGCACTTCGTTCAGGATCGCGGATTGGAGGAGTGCTTTTGGATGAGGGACATTGGTTTGATCTGGGAACCGTGGAATCATACAAACAGGTGCATCATGCCCTCGCTGGAGGCCTCAGATTTTCCCACAATCCCGACCCGCAATGGCCGCAATTTGTTCACTCCGGGGCAAGGCTGGGGGCGGGAGTCAAGTTGTCGGGAATGAACGCCATTGGTGACGGTGCTGAAATAGGTGAGCAAACCGAACTCGAAGATTGTATCCTTTGGCCCGGCTCGAAAACCGCTTCCCGTTTGTATCTTCGGGATTGTATCGTGAGGTCATCCGTCGCAGCATCTGCAGATTCTCAAATTCTTTGAACGCCTTACCTGACAATGTCCTGGCCCTCGCAAGGGATCGATTCCCCGGTTACACGGGAGGTGGGTTCGATGTTTCGCCTCTTGTTAAAGGCGGGTCGGACCGCAAATTCTTCCGCGTCCGCTCCGGGGGCAATTCTTCCATGATCATCGTCCGGTATTCCGGCCACCGCGAAGAAAACAAGCACTATGTGGACATTGCTCAGTTTCTTGCGGCTTCCGGTGTGAACGTGCCAAGGATCTATTTGCACGATCCTGCCGAGGGGCTGATTTTTATGGAAGATCTTGGCGAGCTTGACCTCTGGCATTGGCGGGATGAGCCATGGTCCGTGCGCCGCCCGCTTTATCAGGCGTCCTTGGATCAGATTGCCCTCCTCCACACCAACGCCACCAAAAGATTTCCCGGGAGCGGGATCCGGCTAGAAAATGAGTTTGCCGAACAACTCTACCTCTGGGAGCAGAACTACTTTTTTGAGCACTGCCTCGGAAAATATTTTTCGATCCCTCAAACGGAAATCCGAAACCTCCAAGCCCTTCCTGGTTTGGAGTCCGCCGCAAGACGGTTGGCCGGCCTCCCCAGAGTCCTCGTTCACCGCGATTTTCAATCGCAGAACATTCTCACCAGTCAGGGCAAGGCATGGCTGATTGACTTTCAGGGCATGCGCCCCGGGTTGGCCCAGTATGATCTTGCCTCGCTGCTTTATGATCCCTACGTCAGTTTAACGAATGAGGAGCGATCTGAGCTTGCTGGATACTACCGCGCACGGGCCGAAGGAGCAGGGGCGGGAGTTTTTGAGAACTTCCATGACATTCTGGATCTGTGCGCGATGCAGCGATTGATGCAGGCCTTGGGGGCTTATGGTTTTCTTGGCCTTGAAAAGCAACGCAGCGAGTTTCTCGCGCACA
Organism: Terrimicrobiaceae bacterium; assembly: GCA_041738805.1. Lineage (GTDB taxonomy): Bacteria > Verrucomicrobiota > Verrucomicrobiia > Chthoniobacterales > Terrimicrobiaceae > JAJTZA01. Next base: position 30,673 of record JBGSPC010000059.1, read on the forward strand.
TCCCGGTCGCCGGAAGTTCCCTGTCCGGAATTCTGGATCGTATTGAAGGCATGCAGCCGCTGGGCAATTTGGTTGCGTCATTATGCGGAAAGGGAGCTCAATGAAAGATTCTCCCCAGCGAGCCAAACAAACCCGGGGACAGGAACCCGCCATCCCTTTGCAAGAAGTCCCTGCGGAGACAAGCCATCCACCCGTTGACCCGGACACCGTCGTGATCGCAAACATGACTCCCTGTCTCAACTGTGGAGTGCATCCGGTCAAACGCATCGTTGGTGAGGATCTGAATGTGGAGGCTGATGTTTTCAAGGACGGGCATGATGTGCTTGTTGCTGTGCTGGAGTGGCGTCATGCCGAGGAGACCGCCTGGTCTGAAACGCCTCTTCGTCCCCTGATCAATGATCGATGGACCGCCACCTTCCCGCTCGCCAAACAGGGTTGGTGCGAGTACCGCATCTCGGCATGGGGAGACCATTTTTTCTCCTGGCGCCACGAAATTCTGACCAAGTTCAAGGCGGGGGTGGCGGACCTTTCCAGCGAAATTCTGGAGGGCTCGGCCATCATCCGGGCAGCGGCAAAAAGAGCAGCGGGTGATGATATCCGATTTTTAACAGAAATCGCCAGCTTGCTGGAAGAGTCTGAACCTTCGACGCTCCCGGAACTGCTGGATGATTCTGCGCTTCTTGCTTTGATGGAGGTTTACACTGACAGGTCACTTGCGACCTCAAGTCCCGCTCTTCGTGTCTGGGTGGATCGCCCGCAGGCGGCCTGTTCGGCATGGTATGAGTTTTTCCCCCGCTCGGCCAGTGGCAGTGCGGAGGCCGGTTCAACCTTCCGGGACTGCCTTCCCCGTGTTGATGATGCCAGGGCTATGGGCTTCGACGTGATCTATTTTCCGCCGATCCATCCCATCGGTCTTACCAAACGCAAAGGCCGCAACAACTCCCTCGTTTGCGAACCCGGGGATCCGGGGGTTCCCTACGCTATCGGGAATTATCGTCAGGGTGTTAACGGCGGTGGCCACAAGGACGTGGCCCCGGAACTCGGGACTTTGGCAGATTTTGCCTGGCTGGTGGGGGAAATCCGGGGCCGGGGCATGGAAGTGGCCCTTGATTTCGCCATCAATTGTTCTCCCGATCATCCCTACGTCAAGGACCAGCCGGACTGGTTTTTTAAACGTCCGGATGGTTCCATCAAATACGCCGAAAACCCTCCCAAGAAATATGAGGATGTGTATCCCCTCAATTTCCACAATCCGGATTGGCGGGCGCTCTGGCAGGAACTCCGGGACGTCATCCGGTTCTGGTGCAGTCAGGGCGTCCGGATTTTTCGTGTGGATAATCCACACACCAAACCCGTGGCGTTTTGGGAGTGGGTCATCGCGGAGGTCCGCACAGAATTTCCGGATGTCATTTTCCTGAGTGAGGCGTTCACCCGGCCTAAAATGATGCAGACTCTTGCGAAGGTCGGCTTCACGCAATCCTACACGTATTTCACCTGGCGCAACTCCAAATTTGAGCTCACCGAGTATCTCACCGAGCTGACCAATACGGAGATGACGGAATACTTCCGTCCTCACTTTTTTACCAACACGCCGGACATTCTTCCGGAGTTCCTTCAAACCGGCGGGCGGCCCGCGTTTATGATCCGGGCGGTGTTGGCAGCGACTCTCTCGCCGCTTTATGGCATCTACAGCGGCTTCGAGCTTTGTGAAAACACGCCCATTCCGGGAAAGGAGGAATATCTCGACTCGGAAAAATACCATTTCCAGGGACGTGACTGGAATGCTCCCGGTAACATCAAAGACCTCATCACCAAGCTGAATGGGATCCGTTCAGAAAACCGGGCTTTGCAAAAACTTTCCAACCTGAGCTTTCTGACTGCGGAAAACGAAAGTCTGCTTTTCTACGCGAAATCCTCGGAAGGTGCGGACAACATTCTTTTTGTGGCGGTGAGCCTGGATCCGTTTCATCCCCAGTCCGGGTTTGTGACAATTCCGTTAGCCGATTTCGGAGTTCAAGAAAACGAACCCTACCTTCTCGATGACCTCCTGACCGGCGAAACCTTCCAGTGGGTGGGAGGCCGCAATTTTATTGCATTGAGCCCGGAGTTCCGCCCGGCACACATTTTCCGTCTCCGTCGGCGGGTGGGAAGTTCGCTTGGGCAAGACGTTTTTGCATAAGGTTCATGAAGCAATTTGAATCCCTGCGGGCCTCCTCCCTCTACTGCCGGAGGTGCGGTGAGGCGATGCCGATTCGTGAAAAACTGCTGCTCATTCTTCCAGGAAAAGAAATCTTCGATTGCATCTGCCAAAAATGCGGGGACTCCCTCGGCCATCGCGAAGTGTCCGAAAAGCCCACTCCTCTTTGGACTCCAAACTGAACGATGAAAATTCTATTTCTCGGGACAGGAGATATTGGGGTTCCCACCCTGCGGGCTATAGCCGGGAAGCATGACCTCTGCGGGGTCTTCACCCAACCGGACCGGCCCGCCGGTCGAAAACTCCACCTCAAACCTTCGCCCGTTAAGCTCGTCGCGCAAGAGTTGGGCATCTCCGTCTTCCAACCCGAAAAACTTCGGGGGGATGATATCCTCAAACAACTTGTCGATTTCCAAGCCGACCTGTTTTTCGTTGCCGCCTTTGGGCAACTCTTAAGCCCGGCTGTCCTCCAAATTCCGCGATTGGGATGTGTCAATCTCCATGCGTCATTGCTACCCCGTCACCGCGGAGCCTCGCCGGTTCATGCCTCGATTCTTGCCGGAGATGCAGAGTCCGGGGTCACCCTCATGTTTATGGACAAGGGACTTGATACCGGAGACATCATCCTTCAGCACCGGATTGCCGTTCTTCCCAATGACACAGCCGGCTCCCTGCATGATCGTTTGGCCGAATCGGCCCCCGCTCCCACATTGGAAGCGTTAACACAGATCGAGCAGGGAACTGCCACCCGCACCTTGCAAAATCCGGAGCTCGCCACCTACGCTCCAAAAATCACCAAAGCTGAGGGCTGCCTCGATTGGTCGCAGAGCGCCGTTGAGCTTGCAAGGAAGGTCAGGGCCTTCCACCCCTGGCCGGGCACCTTCACCCATCTGCCTGACGGTTCCACCCTGAAAGTTCACTCGGCACAAGCCATCGAAGGACGTGGTTTGCCAGGTACAACGTTGAACTCTCCCGGCTTTCCTCTTGCGGTGGCGACCGGCGATGGAGTTCTGGTGCTGCACACTGTCCAGCTTTCCGGAGGGCGTTGCCTCGACGCTTCCACCTTCCTTCGGGGTCATCCCATCTCCATCGGAACGATGCTTGCGGGGTTGCCCACGACTGATTGCAAGAAATCCGATTGACGTCTGGAAACATATCAATATATTCAGATGTCTTCATATTTAACCTCTCCAACCCACATTTCCTATGCCAAGCAGATACATTTTTTCCTCCGAATCCGTCGGTGAAGGCCACCCGGACAAAGTCAGTGACACCATTTCCGACGCGATCCTCGACGCCTGCCTGGCTCAGGACAAGCACAGCCGGGTTGCCTGTGAGACGCTGGTCAAGAGCAATATGGTTGTTGTTGCCGGCGAAATCACAACCAATGCACGTTTTGATTACAACGCGATTGTGCGTCAGGCTATCCGGGAGATCGGATATGTGAATGACGATGATGTGTTTCACGCGGATCGGGTTTTTATTAACAACTACCTGACCTCGCAGAGCGCTGATATTTCGCAAGGCGTGGACGCCAAAAAAGCCAAAGGCAAAAAAACAGCCGAGCAAGGAGCCGGGGATCAAGGCCTGATGTTTGGTTATGCCACGAACGAGACGCCGGAATTGATGCCGGCTCCCATCATGTTTGCCCACCGGTTGGGGCGTGAACTCACTCGCATCCGCAAAAGCGGAAAAGCCAAATGGCTTCGCCCCGACGCCAAGAGCCAGGTTTCTGTGATTTACGAAGACGGCCACCCGGTCGCCATTTCGAATGTGGTGATTTCCACGCAGCATGCGGCGGACATTGAACATGCAGAAATCGAAAAATTTATCATCGCAAAGGTCATCAAAGCCGTTCTGCCCAAAGCCCTCCTGACTCCCAAAACCGAGTTTCTCATCAATCCAACCGGACGTTTTGTGATCGGTGGACCCCAGGGTGACAGCGGCCTGACCGGTCGAAAAATCATTGTCGACACCTACGGTGGCTCTGGTCGTCACGGGGGAGGGGCTTTCTCAGGCAAGGATCCCTCCAAAGTGGACCGCAGTGCCGCTTACATGGGCCGTTATGTTGCAAAAAATGTGGTTGCTTCAGGTCTCGCCTCCAAATGTGAAGTTCAATTTGCCTATGCGATCGGGCATCCTCAGCCGGTGAGCGTCCATATCGACACCTTCGGAACTCACACCGTCTCTGAAGATAAAATCGAAAAAGCCGTGCTGAAAACCTTCAGCTTCAAGCCCGCAGATATTATCAGCCAGCTCAATCTGCTCCGCCCGATCTTTTCAAAGACCACAAACTACGGTCACTTCGGCAAAGATGACCCGGATATCACCTGGGAAAAAACTGACAAAGCTGCAGCACTGAAACGGGAGGCGAAGTAAGACTTCGCCAGAAGTCTTAAGTTTTAAGATTTAAGTTTTAAGCAATCAGATGGCTTATAAATCTTTTGAGGAGCTCGATGTTTGGCAGAGAGCTTGTAGGCTCTCTGTTGAAATATTCGAAATCTTTGGCGATTGTCGATACATCAACTTGAGATCGCAAATTGAGCGTGCTGGCCTTTCTGTTCCTTCAAACATTGCTGAGGGTGCTGAGCGGGGTGGGTCACGAGAATTTGGGCAGTTCCTGAAAATCGCAAAGGGGTCCTGCGCGGAAGTCCGAACCCAACTCTACATCTCAAAAAAACTAAATTGCGCGAGCCAGCAGGTCTTATCCAGGCTCATCAATGAATCAAAAGAAATCTCCGCAATGATAGAGGGATTGCGCAAATCTCTGCTAAATGTAACCCCAACCAAATCCACTTAAAACTTTAAACTTAAGACTTAAAACTAACTACCATGCCCCGTAAAACCGCCACCCGTTCATCCGCCGCTGCCGCCGTCCTTGCTGAAGTGACTGCCGCCACTGCGAACCTTGCCAAATACGCTGCCTCAACACCTGCCGGTAAAGATTATGTTGTTGCCGACATTGCCCTTGCAGAATGGGGCCGCAAAGAAATCAGCATTGCCGAGCATGAAATGCCGGGCCTTGTGAGCGTCCGCAAAAAATACGCCAAGCAACAACCGCTCAAAGGGGTTCGTATTACCGGTTCACTGCACATGACCATTCAAACAGCCGTGCTGATTGAAACGCTGGTTGCGCTGGGAGCAGAGGTTCGCTGGGCGAGTTGCAATATCTTCTCGACGCAAGATCATGCCGCTTCCGCCATTGCTGAAACAGGGACTCCCGTGTTTGCATGGAAAGGTGAAACCCTGGAAGAATATTGGGAACTCACCCTCAAAGCGATCACCTTCCCCGGAGACCTCGGTCCTCAGTTGGTTGTGGATGACGGTGGTGATGTCACGCTCCTTCTTCACAAAGGTTATGAACTCGAGAAGGGTGACAAATGGGCTTACCAGCCCGCTGAGAATCATGAGGTCAGTGTCGTGAAAAGTCTGCTCCGCCGGGTTGCCAAAGAAAAACCCGGATTCTGGACCAAGGCGGCCAAAGCATGGAAAGGCGTGTCTGAAGAAACGACCACCGGAGTTCACCGTCTTTACCAATTGGCGGAGCAGGGCAAGCTTCTTGTCCCGGCCATCAACGTCAATGACTCGGTGACCAAGTCCAAATTTGACAACCTCTACGGGTGCCGTGAATCCCTGGCTGACGGTTTGAAACGCGCCACGGATGTGATGATTGCCGGCAAAGTTGCCGTGGTCTGTGGTTACGGGGATGTTGGAAAAGGCAGTGCCCACTCCCTTAAAGCTTATGGCGCCCGCGTGGTTGTCACCGAAGTGGATCCTATCAATGCCCTCCAGGCCGCCATGGAGGGTTTTGAAGTCAACACAATCGAAAGCACCCTGGGCATTGGGGACATCTATGTCACCACGACCGGCAACAAAGACATCATCACACTAAAGCACATGCTTGCGATGAAAGACCAGGCCATCGTTTGTAACATCGGTCACTTTGACAACGAAATCCAAGTGGAGGAGCTCAAGACCCACAAGGGCATCCGCGTGGAAAACATCAAGCCTCAGTACGATCGTTATTACCTCCCCGGCGGTAAAAAGAGCATTTACCTGCTTGCGGACGGGCGGCTCGTGAACCTTGGGTGTGCCACCGGCCATCCCAGCTTCGTGATGTCAAATTCCTTCACCAACCAGACCCTCGCACAAATCGATCTCTGGCAGAATAAGGACAAATACAAAAAGACCGTTTACCGGCTTCCCAAACAGCTTGATGAAGAGGTCGCCCGACTCCATTTGGAAAAAATCGGAGTTGTGTTGACCAAACTCACGAAGTCCCAGGCGGAGTATCTCGGAATCCCGGTCGAAGGGCCCTACAAGCCGGAACATTACCGCTACTGAGGAGAGCTTTCCTTAATCTCTGGAATGCGGCAGGATAATCGTCGGCACCGTCGACTCTAATTCCCGCGATAGGAGATAGTTTTCAAAGACCTGAATGGCTGCCGTCCGCTGCAGCCTCAGGTCTTTGTCTTCAATCTCCAACCGCTCCGTATCATTGCCCCGGTTAACACGAATCTTTCCCTGCATGAGAAGTGGGATTGCGATTCCGAAGACTTCATCTCTTCCGTAGCCTTCCTTGAACAGTTCATCCAGTTTCACGGACAGCATCATGCTGGTTTCTGCTTGCGGACCACCCGTCCCCAGTGTTCCGCGCTTCTGGTGAAGACTGATCGCATCAGTGGAGAGGGCTGAAGACATGTTTACGTTTTATGCAGAGTTGGCCTCTGATTCAAGAGCGCTGATCGACAAATCTTTCATTGGGGGGATACGGCGTCTGACCTGCCCGGCTGAGCGTTTGTGGACGGATCCCTGATCCGGTGCTTTGATCAGGCTAAAATTGCCTCCACCTCTGCAAACACGCGGTCCACAGAAATGGCCTGCATACAGAGATTGTTTTTGCAGGCGCTCAGGCGGTTGTTTTGGGCACTCACGCAAGGACTGCAAGGCAGAGCGGCTGTGATCGAAAGGGCACCTTCGGAAACCGGGCCGAACAAAGAAGGTGTCTCCGGTCCGAAGAGGGTGATGATACGTATCGCGGTGAGCGACGCAAAATGGGCCGGTCCGCTATCATTGGTCACAAGCACCCGAGCCAGAGAATAGAGAGCAAAAAGTTCTGCCAGGCTCGTTTTTCCGGCCAGTGAGAAGCATCGATCCGAGCCGACCTCGTTAGCCAAAGCCCGTGCCTGCTCGCTTTCCACAGGAGCTCCCGTGAAAACCACCGCAGCATCCGGATGTTTTTTCAAAACCCGGCGGGCCAGTTCAAGAAAGCGCTCCGAAGCCCAGCGCCGGAGAGGAATCATGTCGCTGCAGTTGGCATTCAGCAAAATGACGGGTGGAAGTTCGGTTCCGCCCAGTTTCTCCAACAGTTTGGAGCGGATGCCCGTAAGGGCCTCGCTTTGGATGATCAGCTGACGGGGTGGGGGGAGAGGGCCGGGGTCTTCCCAGGCTGGAAAAAGAGCCGGTGACTGGTCAAGGGCTTTGACGAGGGCATGAAAAAGCCGACGGGTGTGAATGTGGGGGTTGTAGCGGGGACGATGCGTCATCAGCCAGCCTCGAAAGGGACCCTCACCGAAATACGAGTGCAGCCCGACTCTCCACTTGGCCCCGCTCATCCAGGCCAGCATCGCTGACGACCGCGCAAAAAAATCAAGGTCAATCGCCGCATCCAAAGCATTCCGGCGCAAATGCAAACTCACATCCAGAACACTCTTAAGAAAGGCCAGGATCGAGGAGGTCTTGATTTCCAAAACATTTTCCGCAGGAATCATTCCCAGCACATCCAGGATTTTGCGGTTCTCAGAAAAAACCACAAAATACGTCTGTTCGCGTCCAACCCGGGCAATGGCTTCTTCGATCGCCGGAATGGCCAGAACGGTTGAGCCTTGTTCGCCGAGCTTGATGAACGCAATGCTTTTTGGGGTGCGGTCTTGCGGTATCGGAGCATTTAAAAACCGGAATGCTGACAGAATCACACAAAGTGGCGGGCCAATAATCCCATCCAGGCGCTGGAGCCGGGCAGCCTTCGACGCACCAATGACGGCTTCATCAGGGCCGGCGTTATTGTGGGCTGCTGCCAAAGTCATGCGTGGTTAACGGAAGGGGATTGTGCCCACTCGCGGGAGGGAACATATCGCAGGATCGAATAAACCATAAACAGAATGGCAGCAATGGGCTGGAAGGTGAGAACCCAGAGTTCTTTGTATTTAGGGATAAAACCGACCCGCAAAATCGCCAAAAGGAGGAGCCCGTAAGCCAAAAGCGACAGGGCTCTCAGCGCAGTGCTTGATTTTCGGGAATAGGATTCCACAACGGCCATTGCCACAGCGGGAGCGAGCAGGAGATAAGCGTGGAGTTCACTGGCCGGGCCGAGAAGCGTCATCCAAACGCACACAAAGCAGAAGAGTGCGCCAAGAAGCCGTTCCAGTGACCACTTCGCAATGCCCCCATAAACGCACATCAGAGCAATGGCCGCAGCCCCTCCCAGTTGAATCAGACGATACAAAAGATCATTCAATGGCAGCCCCGCAAATCGGACCAACAGAAACCACAGATCCAGGGGAGCGACACTCAGGTTATAATTGAGGCGGTTGTCGGAAACACGGGTGTCATACCACAACCAGTACTGGCTGGTCACATATTCGGTCTTTTGGAGGAGGAATGGCAGCAGCCCGCCGATGATGAGAAAAAGCGCAAGCTTCCAGGAAAATTTGCGAGGGGCAACCAGGACAAGCAACATTCCGACCGCCAGGGGATAAACTTTCCAATAAACAGCAGCCGTGACGGCCGCCGCAGCAAGTGCCCAGCGCCCGAGGTTGGCGGCCCCGACGGCCAACATCACGAACCCGATCACAATCGGATTGGCTTGAGCGCTGTCAATATTTCCCAGCGAGAGGGGAAAAACCAACAGATAAACGAGGGAATGAAATTTCCCGGGAATGTGACGGAACGGCCCCTTGTTCAGCATCACCCAGAGCCCGGCCAGCAGAAGTCCGGCTGAGATAAAAATCCAAAAGACGTTGGCCAGAACCGTGGGTAGCCACGTGGTTGCGGCGTAGCAGATGGCCGCCAGCGGACTGTAAACAAAACCTTTATTGGGAGTATAAATATAGAGCGGCTCTCCCTTGATCCAGTTTTCGCCCGCGCGAAGATACCGGGCCGTGTTGGTTGCTCGATCAGGCGAGAGAATGGCCCGCCCCGCCAACCCGAGAATCGCTCCGGCCCATGCCAGAACAGCGGCCCACGAAAGCAGCCACATGGGGAAAAGTCGATGGAGGCGATCAAGTGGGGCCTCCGGGCCTGCTGGAGTCATAGAATGGATTGGGTCTCAGAAATGTGGAAAAGTTTCCACTTTCGGGCTTTGGCGGGGAATTTCAATTATGAAAATCGGAAAAGACGCCGCCGGGGTCATCATCATAGTCCAAGGCTGAGCCGAAAAATGCTCCGTCTGCGAGGTACACCTGTACCGCGCAAACGGGAAACCTATGGTGTGTTCCTTGCTTCCCACATCGGACTGAAACCTGCTAGAGCATACCCGATGGAACATCTTTTTGAAGCCAACCGCCGCTGGGCAGCACAAATCACGGATGAGGAACCTGATTTTTTTACAAATTTGATGAATGTGCAGAACCCCAAATATTTCTGGATTGGCTGCGCCGATAGCCGTGTGCCGGCCAACGAGATTTTGGGGCTGCGTCCCGGAGAGGTGTTTGTGCACCGCAATGTGGCAAACCTGGTTATTCATACCGATTTTAACTGTCTGGTTGCCCTGCAATACGCTGTGGACGTGCTGCAAGTGGAGCATGTGATGGTGGTGGGACATTATGGCTGCGGGGGCGTGCGGGCGGCGCTGCAGGATCAGGAACTTGGCCTCATCGACAACTGGCTGCGTCACGTCCGGAGCATCCACCGGAGACAACCGGACCGGTTCGACGCGCTGGATCCCGTGGCAAGAGAGGACCTGCTCTGTGAATTGAATGTGCTCGATCAAGCCAGACATGTCGAAGAAACCAGCATTGTGCAAAATGCGTGGAAACGCGGGCAGAGCCTGGAAATCCACGGCTGGATCTACCGCCTCTCCGACGGCCTTCTCCATGACTTGAATTTCACGCCGCTCTCACGTCAGCCGTCATTAGCCGGATGATAAAGTCAGCTGCTGCCATGTCCCAAGGAACTTCCGACACGCACTTATGGAATCCTGACCTTGCTCCGGTTCCCTTTTCGAGCCGGACATGGGGCAAATGGGATATCGCAGCGTTGTGGGTGGGCATGGCGATTTGTATTCCCACATACCAACTCGCAAGTGGACTCATTGCCAATGGTATGAACTGGTGGCAGGCCGTGCTCACTGTTTTTCTGGGCAACGTGATTGTCCTGTTGCCCTTGGCACTTAATGCCCGTGCCGGCACGGCGTATGGCATACCCTTTCCCGTGTTGCTGCGTTCCTCTTTCGGGATCTACGGAGCCAATATTCCGGCCATGATGCGGGCCGTTGTGGCCTGTGGTTGGTTTGGGATTCAGACATGGATCGGAGGGAGCGCCATTCACTCGATCATCGTGATTTTGTTCGGGCTGGACCCCGCCCGTGGACAGCCCCTTCCCCTTCTTGGAATCCCTCTCTCAGAGTTCCTCTGTTTTATGCTTTTTTGGGCTGTCAATATGGCGGTTATCCTTCGCGGAATCAATTGTATCCGCTGGCTGGAAATTTTTGGCGCTCCGTTTCTCCTCTTGGTGGGGGCGGGTCTTTTGATATGGGCTTATTTTGCTGCGGATGGGTTCGGCCCGATTTTCAGCCAACCCTCAAAGTTTGCAGGGAGTGCTGAATTTTGGACCGCTTTTGTTCCCGGGCTGACGGCCATGGTTGGGTTTTGGGCCACCCTTTCTCTGAACATTCCGGATTTCTCGCGCTATGCAAAATCCCAGCGTGATCAGATCCTGGGGCAGGCCATAGGCATGCCGGGTACGATGGCGGCTTTTGCATTTATCGGGGTGGCGACCACAAGCGCGACCATTGTGGTTTTCGGGGAAGCCATCTGGGATCCGGTGGCCCTTCTGGCAAAGTTTGACCACCCGCTCGTTGTTGTTCCCGGGTTGCTGGCTCTCACCATCGCCACCCTCACCACCAACATTGCCGCCAATATCGTGTCGCCTGCCAATGACTTTTCCAACCTCTGGCCATCCAGGATCACTTTCAAAATGGGTGGTGTTATGGCAGGAATCCTTGGAATCCTGATGCAGCCATGGTGGCTAATGGCCGATCCCTCGGGATATATCTTCAAATGGCTGATTGGCTACAGTGCTCTGCTGGGGCCGATCGGGGGGGTCATGATTGCGGACTATTACCTGATCCGCCATCAAAAGCTCGACCCCGAAGCGCTCTACAAAAGTGAGGGAGCCTATCGGTTCACAGGAGGATTTTCTCTGACCGCCTTGTTTGCGCTGTTTCTCGGGATCCTTCCTCACGCTCCGGGGTTCCTGGTGCAAATTGACGTGTTAAAAGCTGACCAAGTGCCCCCGTTTTTTCTAAGCCTTTATAATTTCTCGTGGTTTTCGGGGTTCGGAATCGCATTTGTGCTGCACATCCTGTTCAGAAAAGTGAGCAGCGGGGGACGATGAAAGTCAGCATCGCTCTTCTATCGGTCTTTTTTGTTGTCGCCGGGGTGAATCATTTTGTTTCCCCTGGGACCTATTTGCCACTCATGCCCGACTATCTGCCATGGCATCTTCCGTTGATTTACCTCAGCGGGATCGCGGAGATTGTCGGAGGCATCGGGATCTGTTTTCCCAAATGGAGGAGATTGGCGGGGTGGTGGTTGATTGGTGTGCTGGTTGCGGTCTTTCCCGCGAACATTCACATGTTGATAAATGAGATTCCGCTTGGAGGTGTGGCGGTGCCCCCTTGGGTGTATTGGATCAGGCTTCCCTTGCAGGGGGCCCTGATCTTTTGGATCTACAGGGTGTGCGTGAGAGTTCCCGGGCATCCCGGGAGGCGGTGAACCAAGTTCTCAAGCAAGGGGAAGATCATTGCCCCGGCAGCAGGCTTTGTCGTGAATGTCCAACACAGCTGCCACTTCCGGGTGGAGAGCGGATTGACCAAGCGTGACGCGATTCCCGCAGATCGAAAACTTCACACTGGCGGCAATATACGATTGCTCCCAGGTCTGGAGGTTTTGTTTTTCTTCGTCAGTCTGGTGGGGGTGTCGTCCCGGCATCCCCGGGAGGCCGATGCGCCATGGCTTGGGGGTGAGGCGCGCCCGGAAGCATTGTTGTTTCCGGCAGAGGGTCCGATAGAGCGGATCATTGCAAAGCACATCCAGCAATGCGGTGGCTTCCGTGCAGGCGGGGGGAAACGTACGGTTGAGCACCACCAACCGATAGCCTGCGGAGGTGCGATAGCATCCGAGCGACGTGGAGGGATTGGCCGTCTGCCATTCACGGATTTCCTGGAACCGGGTTTCAAAAGGATCAACCGGTCCGGTTTTTTTTCCGAAAAGTCCCGAAAGAAATTTCCGAAAACCCGGCCGGGCTTTGGTGTCCACATCGACGTCAATAAACAGGACATTTGAGGAGTTCATAACCAGAGCGCCATAGGCATTGCGGCTGATGACACAACGCCCCTCGCCGGGGAGGGGCACTTCCTGAATCACGGGCTCGAAAATGACATCATCCGAACAATAACTGTAGCGCTCCAGTTGAGTGCGGTTACGAAGGGCGCTGAGAATCCGGTCCAACCTCGCTTCAGCCCTCTCAACGGCCTCCACTTGGGAAACATTCGACCACCCCCAGGCCTTCACAGATCTCGTGGGCGTGGAAGCCGAATGCCAGTAGGTCGGGAAATTCATGGCATCAGTTGTTTACCTTCTTCATGTTTCCTTGTCGAGTCCCCCCACACCGCGACATCTCTTGCATGCAATGCGACAGGTTGTATAGTTGGTTTATGCCACTCCCCCGCTTTTCCATGGGAATCCTCATCTTTCTCCTTCTGCTGGGTTACGGCGTGATTGCTGCGGCGTTGTATTTTCATCAGGACGCAATGATCTTTTTTCCATCTGTTCAGAATCCTGAAGAGTCAGAGCGGATGGCGACCCGCAGTGGTTTTGAGCCTTGGCGGAATGCGGAGGGGGTCCAAATAGGATGGCAATCCTTGGAAGGGGACCCGGCAAATGCGCTGCTCATTGTTCATGGAAACGCCGGAAATGCCTTACACCGGACGTACTATCATCAATACTCCCGCCAGGTGGGAAGGTGGAAAACCTATCTGCTCGAGTATCCGGGTTATGGCATTCGCACCGGGCAGCCCTCCGAAGAGTCTTTGACAGCTGCGGCATTGGAAGCGGTGGATGTGCTGGCGAGCCTGCCTGATCGTCGGGTTTGGGTGTTGGGGGAATCCTTGGGAACCGGGGTCGCAGCAGCCGTGGCCACAAAGCGCAAGGAGGTTGTGTCAGGGTTGATTTTGGTAACGCCCTTCGATTCCCTGGTGAGTGCGGCCCGCAGCCACTACCCCTGGCTTCCGGTGTCGTCACTTCTGCGAACACGTTTTGAATCGGACAAGCATCTGGCAGGGTATCCCGGCCCGGCTGCTTTTGTGGTTGCGGAAGAAGATAAGGTGGTGCCTGCCATCCTCGGAAAGAAGCTTTACGAAGATTACTCCGGACGCAAACAGCTCTGGGTCGCACCCGGATCCGGTCATGATGTGTCATCGTTCCTGGCGACCGACTGGCCGTTGATTGTCGAGTTTTTGACGGGTGCCTGAAAACGACCCGGGTCTTGCTGTTTGCCGAGGGAAGGTTAGGGTTGGGAGTTTCCTCAGACTGCGCACAAAATGGCTTCTGCTAAAGAACCTGACATGTTCGATCTTTTCTCCCCGGCCAAGAGGGTCACGGGGAACCGGCGGCCCATCCTGCTCGGCTTGATTTCCGGTGCCTGGGCCGTGGTTCTCGGGGTAGTTTTGATTTTTAGTGAGGGATGGATTCCATATGTGACACTGTTTGGCGCCACCGTGGGGGCTGCGGTTTGGGTGTGGAAATTGCTCGCGGATGCGGCCACCGCCCGCCAGCTTGAGCCGGGAAACCCGGAGCTGGCTGTCAAACTGACCCGTCAGCTTCCTGTGATGGTTTACCAGTTTCGAACCTATCCCACGGGCCACTCCTCGGTCACCTACACAAACGACGCCATCCGGACGATCTATGAGGTTGAACCGGATGAGGTAAAAAAAGACGGGAGCCGGCTTTTGGATCTTGTGCACCCGATGGACATCAAGGCCATGCAGGCGTCTTTGAAGAATTCCTACCTGACCCTGACACCATGGGCTGGTGAATTTCGGGTGGTGCTTCCCAAGGGGGGACTGCAGTGGAGGTTTGCGCAGGCGCTTGTTGAGCGGTTGCCTGATGGTGGAACGCTCTGGCACGGCTTTGTTGCGGACATCACCGAGAAAAAAAGGGCGGAAGAATCTGACAAATATGCTGAACGCATGCGAATTGCGAAAGAGAGGGCCGAAGATTCCGACAGGGCGAAAAATTCTTTTCTGGCGATGATGAGTCATGAGATCAGGACCCCGATGCATGCGGTGATCGGGTTTTTGGATATTTTGCGGACGAGTGGCTGCACAACAGCGCAGCTGGAATACGTGGACTCCGCGCAAGAGGGGGCCTGCAACATGCTTTCTCTTTTGGACGACCTCCTTGCGGTTTCGCGGATGGAAAGCGGTGATCTGGAAGTGAGCTCCCAGGCGTTTGAGGTCCAGGAATGGCTGCGCGGATTGGCAGCGATTTTTCGCAAACAGGTTGAAAGCAAAGGACTGACATGGTCCTTCCAGATCGGGGAGGACCTGCCCGATACAATATCCAGCGACCGGGTGCGGCTCACCCAGTGTCTTTTCGGTCTCCTCGACAATGCCGTGAAATTCACGGCCAGCGGCACCATCAGTTTTAGAGTGGCCCGACAGGCCGGTGTTCAAATCCCGCGGATTCGTTTTGATATCGAAGACTCGGGCGTTGGAATAGCCGGGGAAAAACTACCGAAGATCTTTGAGCCGTTTTCGCGGGGGGACGAAAGCCCGGATCGCAGGTTTGGAGGCGTCGGACTGGGGCTTTCGATCTGTTACAACCTCACCCGCTTGCTTGGAGGCACCCTCTCGGCCACAAGCACTTTGGGCACCGGGTCGGTTTTTTATCTGGAAGTTCCGGTGCAGAATGTCCTGATCACCTCAGCACCGCCGGCCTTTGACGGGGAGCTTCCGGGTGAGGACGATGAGGGTCCGCTCAACCTGCACATCCTGATGGTCGAGGACCAAAGAACCAATCAGCGGTTGATGGGTCTCCTCCTGAAAAAACTGGGATGCACCTACGACCTTGCTGAGAATGGTTTGATTGCCATCCAAAAATTCGGGCAAAGCCGGTATGATGTGATTCTCATGGATCTTCAAATGCCGGAGCTTGACGGACTTGCTGCCACCAAGAGGATTCGGTTGATGGAGCAGACTCCGAGTGACGGGATTCGTGTCCCGATCATTGCGGTCACGGCCAACGCTTTTGACACCGATCGAGAGGAGTGTCTGGCGATTGGCATGGATGATTTTCTGCCCAAACCGGTGCGTTCCGAGCAATTGGCTGTCTCCCTCAGACAGAGCAAACGCCGCGTGCTTCGGAATTGATTTTGACCGCCTGCGTCCCAGTCCCTTTAATGGTCGACTCAGCCAACCTTTATGATGTCCGAACAGCCCACCATTATCTACACCAAAACCGACGAGGCCCCCGCTCTTGCCACGTACTCCCTCCTCCCGATCATCGCCGCATTCACACGGCATTCCGGAATCTCCGTTGAGACCCGCGACATTTCGCTGGCTGCCAGAATTCTTGCCAATTTTGCAGAGTTTTTGTCCGAAGACCAAAGAACCGGAGATGCGCTGGCCGATTTGGGTGAGCTGACCCTCAAGCCTTCGGCAAATATTATCAAGCTCCCGAACATCAGCGCCTCGGTGCCACAACTCCAGGCTGCCATTGCCGAGCTTCAGGCCAAGGGATATGACCTCCCCGACTATCCCGATCCTGCCAAGACCGATGAGGAAAAAGCCATCAAAAGTCGTTATGACAAGGTCAAGGGGAGTGCGGTGAATCCCGTCTTGAGAGAAGGCAACTCCGATCGCCGGGCCCCCAAGGCGGTAAAAGAATTCGCGCGCAAAAACCCGCACTCCATGGATCCCTGGTCTATGGATTCCAAAACTTCCGTCGCGACGATGGGACATGACGATTTTTTCTCCAATGAAAAATCGGTCGTTGTTCCAGAACCCACGGATGTCCGGATCGAGCTCGTTCTTGAAGATGGCTCGCTGACCGTTTTAAAAGAAAAAACGTCCCTGAAGGCCGGTGAAGTCCTGGATGGAACCTTCCTTTGCAAGTCCGCATTGGTAGCGTTTCTCGAAGAACAAATCGCCGCAGCCAAAGCGCAAGGTGTTTTGTTTTCGCTCCATCTCAAAGCGACGATGATGAAAGTTTCCGACCCGATTCTTTTCGGACACGGAGTCCAGGCGTTTTTTAAAGATCTGATTGCCAAACACCAGCAGGTTTTTAAGGACCTGGAAGTGGATTTTAAAAATGGATTTGGAGATCTTGTGGCAAAGATTTCGTCCCTTCCTGATGAGAAACGCGCCGGGATTGAAGCCGACATCCAGGCGGCTTATGCCAATGGCCCCGGGCTCGCGATGGTGAACTCCGATAAGGGAATTACGAATCTGCACGTGCCAAGTGATATCATCGTCGATGCGTCGATGCCGGCCATGATCCGCGCGGGTGGCAAGATGTGGGATGCCCGGGGCAAAACAGCCGATACCCTCGCAGTGATTCCCGACAGTTGTTACGCGGGGGTATATCAAACCGTCGTTGACTTCTGCAAAAACCGGGGAGCCCTGGATCCACGCACGATTGGAACCGTTCCCAATGTGGGACTCATGGCCCAGGCGGCTGAGGAGTATGGCTCGCACAACAAGACTTTTGAGATTCCTGCGAGGGGAATTGTGCGGGTTGTTAACTCGTCGAACGAGGTTTTGATGGAACATGACGTCGAGCAAGGCGACATCTGGCGGGCGTGCCAAACCAAGGATGCGGCCATTCGCGATTGGGTGAAGCTGGCAATCAATCGGGCCCGGGCCACAAAAACTCCGGCCGTGTTCTGGCTCGATAAAAACCGGGCCCACGACGCCAAACTGATTCAGAAGGTTGAACTCTACCTCAAAGATCACGACACCATCGGGCTCGAGATCAAGATCCTTGCTCCGGCCGAGGCGTGTCAGTTCACCCTCGAACGCTTGGTCGATGGCAAAGACACCATCTCGGTGACAGGAAATGTTCTCCGGGATTATCTCACCGACCTTTTCCCCATCCTCGAACTTGGAACCAGCGCAAAGATGCTCTCCATCGTCCCTCTCATGAACGGGGGAGGGTTGTTTGAAACCGGGGCGGGCGGATCGGCCCCCAAACACGTCCAGCAATTTGTGGCGGAAAACTATTTGCGTTGGGATTCGCTCGGCGAATTTCTGGCTTTGGCCGTTTCCTTTGAACATCTCGGGGAAACCTTCCGGAATGACAAAGCCAAAATTCTTGCGGAAACCCTGGATGCTGCCACCGGCAAATTCCTGGAGAACAACAAGTCCCCTTCACGCAAAGTCGGCGGAATCGACAACCGGGGAAGCCACTTTTATCTTGCGCTGTATTGGGCTCAAGAGCTGGCCGCCCAAACAATGGACGCCGACCTCCAAAAGACCTTTGCTCCCATCGCTGCTAAACTCAGCGCAAACGAACAAAAAATTGTGGAAGAGCTCAGGACGGTGCAAGGGCATCCCGTGGACATTGGTGGATACTATCAACCCGACGAAGAGTTGACTTCCAAGGCCATGCGTCCGAGCGCGACGTTTAACGGGATTCTGGCAGAGCTTTAATCCGCGACCTTCGTCGTCCCGGAGGGGATCCGTCTTTTGGACTGTTTGTGGAAGAGAATTGTCTCAACCCCGCTCCTGCTTGACAGACTACTATATCGCGATATAGTTTTTCGTCGATGCGTGACCTTCACAAATTGCCGTTCTGCCTCAGGGCCTCTCACATGCGGCGTCTTGATTTGGTGTTTCCACAGGCGGTGAGAAGGGAGTAAAGATGAAGGGTGTGAAAGCAATCATTGCTGTTGCGCTTCCGCTTTTTGCTCTGGCCGGGTGTCACAAGGCTCAGAAAGAGCAGCGAGGCGAGGTTCTTCCAGCGGCAGAAGTGACCCTGGCTGTGGTCGAGGCCAAAACCCGTGACCTCACCGAGGACGTGGTGGGAACCGTCCGTCCGGACACCCGGGCCATGGTCGAATCCCGGGTTGCCGGGCGTATTGAGCGGGTGGAAGTTGATCTGGGCGATCGGGTGGAAGCCGGGCAGGTGCTTGCGGTGATCGATGCGAGGGAAGTCAAAGCCCGTTTGGACCGCGCCAGCGCCGACCGTGATCAGGCCACCCGGGATCTTGCCAGGGTGAAGACTCTGCTCGACCGTCAGGTTTCCTCGCGTCAGGAGTTTGATGCGGCCGAGGCCCGTTACCTTTCTGCTGAAGCGGCATTCAAAGAGGCTGAAGCGTTGCTGGCCTATATTGAGGTTCGCTCACCATTTGCCGGTGTGGTCGCCAGGCGTTCGGCCAACCCCGGGGATTTCGCGCAGTCAGGCAAGACTCTTTTTGAAATCGAGAATCCGGAGAGCCTTCGATTTGAGGCGGATCTTCCCGAGGCCATCATTGCAAACGTTATAACCGGTCAGCAAATTCAGGTCACAATCCCCTCACTCACACGCACGATCACCGGCACCGTCGCCGAGATCGCGCCTGCTGCTGACTCCGCGAGCCGCACCTTCCCTGTCCGGATCAATCTCCCTGCCGTCAACGGACTTCGGGGTGGCCAGTTCGGGAGGGCAGCAATTCCTGTGGGCGAAAAGATCAGCATGCGGGTGCCGGCGGAATCCCTTGTGGTGCGGGGTCAGATGGAAATGGTCTTCGTCGAGGAGGCAAGGGTCGCACGCTTGAGGCTGGTCCGAAGCGGTAAGGCCATGGACGGAGAAGTGGAAATTCTTTCCGGTCTCGCATCCGGTGAATCGATTGTGGTGGGTGGTGCGGCCTCTTTGCAGGACGGTCAACCGGTCGTCGTCAAGCCATGACGGAGCGGCCTCCAGAGGGTTTGGCCGGGCGTATCGCGGCAGCCTTCGTGGATTCCAAGCTGACGCCCCTGATTGTTGTGACTTCCGTGTTGCTTGGGCTTTTCGCGGTTCTTGCGCTTCCCAGAGAGGAAGAGCCGCAGATCAAGGTGCCGATGGTTGACGTGATGGTGGCCATGCCCGGATTCAGCGCGAAGGAGGTTGAGGAGCGTGCCGTGCGGCCGATGGAGAAACTGCTTTGGGAGATTGCCGGCGTCGAATACATCTACTCCACGGCCCGCACGGGTGAGGCCGTGATCATCGTGCGGTTCAAGGTGGGCGAGGACATCGAGCGCAGCATGGTTAATCTCACCGAGAAGTTGCGCTCCAACTACGACCGCATTCCAGCCGGGGTCAGCACTCCGCTTATCAAGCCGAAAACGATCGACGACGTGCCGATTCTTGCCCTCACCTTTCACAGCGCCACGGTGGATCACCTCACTCTGCGGCGCCTGGTCGCCCAGGTGGAGGATGCGATCAAACAGGTGCCCGATGTGGCCGAGACGAGACTGATCGGAGGCACCCGCCGCCAGCTCCGTGTTCTCTTCGAGCCGTCAAAGCTCGCCTCGCGCAATCTCACGCCAGCCGGTATTGTGCCCATGTTGCAGCAGGCCAACAGGCAGTTCGCTTCCGGCTCGCTCACAGAAAACAACGCCGAGGTGGCGATTGAAACCGGGGGGTTTTTAAAATCGGCCGGTGAAGCCGGCAGTGTGGTGGTCGGGGTTCACGGCGGAAAACCTGTTTATCTGCGTGAGGTGGCTGAGATCGTGGATGGTCCCGAGGAACCCGATCAGTATGTTCTCTTCGGACGTGGCGACGCAGAGGGAAACGGCCCGATCGAGGCTGCGGTCACAATCAGTGTCGCCAAGCGACCGGGGGCAAATGCCATCACTGTTGCCGAGCGCGCGCTCCGCAAGGTGGACGCGTTAAAAGGAACGATCATCCCCGCCGATGTGTCTGTCACTGTGACGCGTAACTATGGCGCGACCGCTGCAGAAAAGTCGAACGAACTTCTTTTCCACATGGCGATCGCCGTGGTGAGTGTGACGTTGTTGATCCTTTTCACGTTGGGTTGGCGCGAGTCGGTGATTGTGGCGATTGCGATCCCTTCGACCCTTGCCCTCACGCTCCTCGTATTCTACCTGCTGGGCTTCACTCTCAACCGGATCACCCTGTTTGCGCTTATCTTCAGCATCGGAATCCTTGTCGATGACGCCATTGTGGTCGTTGAGAATATCGTGCGCCATTTTCACCTGGCGGGGAATCGGGGACGGAGCTGGAACGCGATTGCTGTCGAGGCGGTGGGGGAGGTTGGCAACCCAACCATTCTGGCGACCTTCGCCGTGATTTTTGCGGTCCTGCCCATGGCATTCGTCGGCGGACTCATGGGGCCCTATATGCGCCCGATTCCGATCGGAGCCGGAGCGGCCATGTTTTTCTCACTCGCGATTGCGTTTATTGTGACGCCTTGGGCTTCGGTGCGTGTGCTTCGCTGGCGGGATGGAGAAAAGCGTTTGGCCTCCCACGCCCCGCAGGCTGCAGACGGCGTTGCTTCCTCCCACTTCGAGCACGAGGAGGATGCTTTTACCAGGCTGTACCGCCGGTGGATGACGCCACTCATCGAGCGAAGTGCGGTGCGGCTCGCGTTTCTTGCCGGGATCATCCTTCTTCTGCTTGGTGCGTTTGCGTTGGTGGGAATCGGCTGGGTGAAAGTCAAAATGTTGCCCTTTGACAACAAGAGCGAATTTCAGATCATCCTGAACATGCCTGAAGGAAGCGCTCTCGAGGTGACCACTCAGGTTGCACGGGAAATCGCCCTTGCGGTACGGGCTGAGCCGGAGGTCACGGACTTTCAAATCTATGCGGGCACCGCGTCGCCCTTCAACTTCAACGGTCTCGTGCGGCATTATTTCACCCGCCGTGGTCCGAATGTGGCCGACATTCAGGTGAATCTTGCGCCCAAGCACGATCGCAAGGCGCAGAGCCATGATATTGCCAAGCGGGTGCGCCCGGAAGTGACCCGCATCGCGGAGCGTCATGGCGGGCGGGTCGCCATTGCCGAGGTGCCACCCGGGCCCCCGGTGTTACAAACTTTGGTTGCCGAGATCTACGGGCCCGATGAGGCGAGTCGGCTCAAGTTGGCAGCCCGGGTGATCGAGGTTTTCCGCTCCACTCCCGGCGTTGTTGACGTCGATTGGTACATTGAGTCTGACCAGCCCAAAACCCGCTTTGTGGTGGATAAGGAGAAGGCCGCCCTCCACGGAATCACTGCGGAAACGATTTCGCAGACCCTTCGATTGGCCGTGGCGGGTGAAGCGGTTGACCTGCTTCACGTTCCCAGCGAGAAGGAGGATGTTGAGGTGGTGATGCAACTTCCCCGCGCCCTGCGGACATCCCCTGCGGAACTCCTGGCCCTGCGTGTCCGGTCCGGAGATGCCAATGCTCTGCCCGAGCCCGGCGAACTCTCGGCACCGATGGTGCCGCTTCGCGAAATTGTTTCGATCGAGCCCTCCACGATTGAAAAAAGCATCCACCACAAAAATCTCATGCCTGTCACCTACGTGATCGGCGATGTCGCTGGAGTTGTCGAAAGCCCGGTCTACGCCATCCTCGCGATGAACAATGCGCTGTCAAAACTTGACACCCGTGAGTTCGGGGGGGACGGGCGTCCGCTCCAGATTTTTAACGCCAGCCTGCCCTTTTCCGAAAGTCGCCCCGCCATGAAGTGGGACGGCGAATGGCATATCACCATCGAGGTTTTCCGTGATCTGGGTGTGGCGTTCGGGGCCGTGTTGGTGCTGATCTACGTTCTTATGGTCGGCTGGTTCCGATCGTTTATCACGCCTCTCATCGTGATGGCCGCCATCCCGTTCTCGTTGGTGGGAATCCTGCCGGCCCACGGATTGATGGATGCATTTTTTACCGCAACCTCTATGATTGGCTTTATGGCTGGTGCCGGAATCGTGGTGCGGAATTCCATCATTCTCGTTGATTTTATTGAACTGCGCATCAGGGAGGGTATGCCGCTTGCCGAGGCGGTTGTTGATGCCGGGGCCGTGCGGTTCCGGCCGATGTTGCTGACGGCGTTGGCGGTCGTTGTTGGAGGAGCGGTGATCCTCTTCGACCCGATCTTCCAAGGGCTCGCGATTGCCCTCATGGCCGGTGAAGTCGCATCTCTTTTGATCAGCCGGATGGCTGTGCCGGTTCTTTATTACATCGTGTTCAGCCGCCGTCCGGCTTGAACGAACGCATGGCGGTCCGGCTCTTGATCCTCGGAGTTTAAGCGTCCGCTTTGTTGACTTGGTATCACCGCTTCTTGGCCTGCGTCTGACACGTAGCTTGCGAAGGTGGGGGGTCTGCGGCTATTGATCAGGGTTGTGAATGATTCCAGAGTCAAACCGGTTAAAGGCAAGAAGGGCAGATACCTCTTGCTTGCGGTGATGGCTGTTGGTTTGGCAGTGGTCTATGGATTTCAGGGTGTGGTGCTTGAGAAGGTGATTCGTATCGCTATCAAGGCAGGGGGAGAGGCCCTGGGTTTGATCGTTGAGGTCGGCGAAATCAAAGCACGGCTTGGGTCCCCGTTAATTTTTGAGAAAGTACGGATCCGGGCCGAAGATCCCGCTGTTTCCCGCACGGCAGGCAAGTTCGGCCGTGTGGAGGCTGTTTTGAACTGGCCGACGGCCATGTTTGGAAAGTCCGGTCGTCTGTTGCGGGAAGCCTCTGTGTCTGATGGATGGCTGGTGATGGATCAGAGAAGGGAGGCCCTTCCGCCCGGGGAACCCATGCGAAGGCTGACTGACACAGCAAGAAAGCAGGAAGCCGATTTTGTCCTTTGGGCGCTGCCCAGGCGCCTGGTGCTTGGCCGTGTGGGCTATGATGTTCTTTGGGAGGGGGGAAGCTTCGGAATCCGGGATGTGAATGCTGATTTTGATGAGGCCGCGCTTGGTCAATTCACGGCTTCTGGAATGGAATTGCGTGTGGAAAATGTGCGTCAAGTCTTTGCAGGGCAACAAGCCAAGACCGCGTGGAAAAACGGGGAGGCCTTTCTTGCGGACCTGACCATTCGCCAAGGGATGACAATTAACAACCTTGCCATCCAACTCTCCAGGCCCGGCGGTGTTGGTGTCGATGTGCATGCCGCTTTGTTTGGCGGCTCTTTGCGGGGTGGGGCGTTTTTTGGAGAGTGGCGTGGAGAGCCGGGAGTGGATGCTGCTGTTTGGGCTTCCGGCTTTAATCTTACGGAGGTGTCAGAGTTTTTTGGAATCGATGGGAAAGCCGGGGGCAACCTCACGGAGGGGCGATTCACCTTTCGTGGGAATCCTGATCGTCCTCTGGATGCGGAAGCGTCACTCCGTTTGGTCGCCGAGGATTTCCGGTGGGGGGAGCGTGGATGGAAGACTCTCGAATCCAGCATCAGCTTGATCAACCGCCGGCTTTCGCTCGGGGAATTGCAGCTGCGGCAAGAGAAGAACTCCGTTTCTGCGAACGGGGAGCTGGCCCTCTCCGGAGACTGGAAAGATGTGGCTTCCTCTCCCTTCCTCCTTAATGTTTCGGCGTCTATCTATGATATGGCGGCTTTGGGTGATCTCTTCGGCCCTCCATTTGACGAACTCAGTGGGCGGATGACCGTGAGTGCGGTTTTGAATGGACGGGCAAAGATGGTGGATGGCTTTCTGTCCGTGGAGGCCTCAAAAATGGCTGTTCGCGGTCGCTCTGTGGAATCCGGAAAGCTGGATGTGCTTTTTGCAGGCGGGGAAGCGAGGGTGCAGCGGCTTGAGCTCTGGAGTTCCGGCGATTATTTGACGGGGGAGGGAGCGGTGGCTTTGCGCTTTCCCAACACGTATTATGGTCAATTTCAGGGACGCGTGAAGGACCTCGGCGAATATGCGTGGCTGCCCGAAAATCCCTTGCCGGTCACAAGTGGAGGTCTCCAGTTCCGGTGGACCGGTGACGGAACCAGGAATGCGCATTCAGGCGCTTTTCATGCCTCTCTGGATCAACTCACTTCCAAGTGGACTCCCTCAGGGATAACCGGACGGTTTTCCGGTACGTATTCTCCGGGAAATATATACTTTGGCGGCCTTGAGTTGGAGAAAGACAAAACGTTCGTGTTAATGCAGGCCACCTTTGCGGATTCAGGCATTCGACTGGATGACGTGGTGGTTCGTCAGGGCAAAAAGCAGCTGGCGTCCGGAGAACTTTTCCTTCCCCTGAATTCTTTCGAAGTGATGTCGGGGAAAACTCTTGCGGAGGCGATTCTCCCCGGAACTGATCTCCATGCTCGCATGCAGTCGGTGGGGGATCTCGACGTTGCGGAACTATTTTTGACGCTTGGTCAGAAAAGCCCGGTCTTGGGATTTTTGCGGGGAGAGGTGTCGGCTTCTGGAAAACCGGATGCCCCTGTCCTCCTTGCGGATGTGAAGGGGAGGGGGTTGCGCTCCAGGGAAGGCTCGTCTCCGGTTAGCGAGCTAAGCCTCACGGTTAATGCCGCAGGTGGCGTGGCCAATCTGTCCGGGACACTGCTGCCACGGGGCCAGTCTGCCATCACGCTCGCTTTAACCACGGTGTTTGGGCTGACAACCGGTCCTGACGGTGTCCCACGCTTGATGGACCCGGATGGCAAAGTTTTCGGGAGAATCGACATTCCATGGGCAGACCTTTTGCTGCTGCGTCCTTTATTTCCTGAATTGCTAAGTGTGACAGGCAGCTTGTGGGCTCAGGTTGACATCACCGGCACCGTGAAATCACCCGATCTCCAAGGATCGATCTTTCTAAAAGATGGCCACATCAAAGTGTCGGAGGAGGTTCCTGCGGTTGATGCCCTGGAAGCTTCCATCCGGTTTGCGGACCGGAGGCTGCAAATTCAATATTTTACCGGCGAGGTGGGAGCGGGCCCCTTCCAGATCCATGGTGGCATCTCATTGGCCGATTTCCAGAATCCTGTGTATGATTTAAGATTGGAAGGGAGCAGGGTGTTGTTGCGCCAAAGCAGCGGCGTTCTACTTCGGAGCGATATCAGCATCACGGCCAAAGGTTCCAAGGACAGCGGACGTGTCGAAGGCGGCTTGGAAATTGTGGATGGACGTTTCCTTAGGAGGTTGGAGATCACTCCGCTCATTTCTTATTCTTCCCCACACGCATCGCCGCTCTTCACTGCTCCAAGTTTTGCCGGTATGGTTCCCGCCCCATTTGATGCCTGGGCATTGCAGGTCTCAATCAAAAATGCCGCTCCACTTCCGATCACAGACTCTATTAACGGGGGAGAAATGGTGACGGATCTGGTGATGGCCGGAACTCTTGGAAACCCGTTGCCGGTTGGGCAGGTGCGTCTCAGCGGAGTGAGTGCCTTCCTTCCCTTCGCAACGATGGAAATTCGTGAGGGCCGCATGGATTTTGCGGAATCCGCTCTGTGGATGCCGATTCTTGATGTGCGTGGATTTGCCAAGGTAATGGACTATGACATCCGCCTGCATGCCACCGGACCTCTTTCCGAAGGAAATCTCAGCTTGCACTCCGAGCCCCCCCTCACTCAGGAAGCCATCATCCTTCTGCTAACCAAAGGCATTCCTCCAGGTTCTCATTTGCGGCCAGGTTATGGGGGGACAAAACTCGGAAGCTCGCTTTTGCTGCGAGCGCCGTCGCGTCAGTTTGACTTCCGGGGATTGGACACCGGATCCTTGTTGGATCGTCTCCAGGTTTTCGCTGTGCCCCGCCAGCCTACCGCTGAAACCACAATGTTCCCTGACCGTTCACAGCTCTGGAGAGAGCTCCCGGTGATGAGCGGGCAAGGCGACCAGGATTTTCCGAACACCCGGGCAACTTACCGTTTTGAGTTCCGCTGATTCGGCTTCGCGAATGACCGGCGCGAAGGCGCTGCCGACCCCTGTCACATTTTAAGATCGTCAGACGGCACCTCTTGCGGTGTTCTTAAGACGTGGTTCCACAAAATACCATTGCGATCGTTTACGATTACGACCAAACGCTTTCTCCTTCATACATGCAGGAAGAGGCCATTTTTCCGACGTTTGGAATCAACCCCGAGGCTTTTTGGCGCAGATGCTCGGAGTTGGTGAAATCGGGCGGATATGACAGTGAGTTGGCTTACCTGAAAGTCATGCTCGACTCTTTGGAAATGGACCGGCCAACAAATGCCGATTTAAAAGCTCTTGGCGCAAAGCTCAACTTTTATGAAGGTCTTCCCGGCATGTTTGAAGAGTTTCGAGAGGGTCTTATCACGCCGGAGCAGGAGGCTCACGGAATTCATGTGGAGCACTTTATTGTCTCATCCGGCCTCAAAGCCATTATTGAGGGCAGCCGGTTGGCTCCCTTTGTGCGTGCGATCTTTGGCTGTGAGTTTGCGGAGGATTCAGCCGGGCGCATCACTTTTCCAAAACGTGTGATCGGTCATACCCAAAAAACCCAGTTCCTTTTCCGGATCAACAAGGGCATGTTGGACCTCTCGGTGGATGTGAATGATCATGTGCCGCCCGAACTCCGCCCCGTTCCTTTTTCGAACATGATCTATGTGGGAGACGGGCCCACGGATGTGCCGTGTTTTGCGGTGATGCGCCGTTATGGGGGGCAAGCCATTGCAGTTTATAATGCCGAAGACCGCACCCGGGAATCCTTCAGAAAATGTTATCAACTCAGCACCCACGCCGACCGGGTGAGGCATATCGCCCCCTCGGATTATCGTGCAGGCAGCCATCTTCGCCTGCTGCTGGAGGAAATGGTGTCAGATATTGCTTCTGGAATCATTCATCGCAGGGATAAAAACATCGAAGAGGGCACGGTCAGAGCCCCGGCTTATTGAGATTTCCCTTCGGTTGGAACCGGCCAAGCCGTTGGAAGGTGAATCCATCCCTCGGACACGGAGTTTTTCGATGGGGGTCCGGCGCTCCGCCCCATCGCGGCTTCACGCGTGACGAGGGCTGCGAGCAACGCATCGAAAGCATGGCTGGAATGTAAACAAACCTCTGCCCCTTGAATGGGGATCTTATCCAAAATGTGACCAAGCAGTTTCGTGCGGATGATTGCGCCATCAGGCTCCTTTTTGTAACCTTTATATGGCAGACCCCAAACCTTGAGGGCTCCCGCAGGATAGACCTCATAAACCCCGCTGCCGCCTGAGCAATCCGCGATCC
This sequence comes from Terrimicrobiaceae bacterium, assembly GCA_041738805.1. GTDB lineage: Bacteria > Verrucomicrobiota > Verrucomicrobiia > Chthoniobacterales > Terrimicrobiaceae > JAJTZA01. Next base: position 58,218 of record JBGSPC010000059.1, read on the forward strand.
CATGTCGTCGCAAAAAGGCCATGGCCCGCATGGCTGGGAGTGCGATCCGATCGGTGGAAACACTCAAAGGGCGCAACCCGAATTGTGTGCGCACAAAATGATCCGTCTCCCGGTAACACATGCGATCCCGTGTTTCAGGCGTCCATTCGGACGCGCGCCACGAACTGACCGCGTGACGAAATGCGAGAGGCCAACCCAGTGGCGCATCGATGCCTGTCGCATCGGCCATGGCATGGAGGTGATCCAAGGTCGCATCGTAGCATTCATTTTCGAGGCAGACCACTCGCGCCCCTCCGGATCTCCACTCCAGCAAACAGGCCGAGGTGTCCGGTGGCATGGATGAGAGATCGATGCCAAGGGTGATCAGACGGTTGCGTTGCGAGGAGATATTCATGATTCAAAGTTGCGGATTTTCGGAACGAAGAAGGCAAAGATCTTACGCTCCCCAGACAGCGGTGGTGAAATTGAAGTTGCATTGGAGCCGGGAATCATTGATATCTTTTCCTTAACCCTAGTGCGTCGTTCCATAAATCGCAGCACAATGAGCTGCCGACAGATATTGAGAGCACCTCACATGTGGGCGGTTTTCCGGAAGTTTGGGTCGGTGATTGCGACCCTCCGGAGGCTGTTCGACAAACCGGGGAAAATCACGACGATCATGAGACGAACCAATGAGTCACTCGCAGAGGAGACACCACTCTCATATCGCCACAACCCACATCATTCATGTCACAAGACTACACACCATCCCGTTCCCGTGGACCGCGCCGCAAGGGCCGCCGTCCGGGACCCCGGCGCGAAGAGCGCACCCACACACCTGTCGCACCTCAGAAGCAAAGCTTCTGGCAGAAAGTCACCTCCTTCTTCACAGGAAAACCTGACGAAGGAACTCCCACCTCCAGCCCTTATGGATCATCACCCAAGCCAGCAAGGTCCAAAGAGGCTCCGGCCCGTGCCAAAGAGCCGGCGGCTCCACGGCCTCCGCGCCCCGAACGCAAGCCCGAGTCTGTTGAAGTGACAAGTCCCCGCCTTTATGTCGGAAATTTGTCTTTTGATGCCACAGAGACCGACTTGAACGAGCTCTTCAGTGGCGTGGGGTCGGTGACAAGTGTTGAAGTGGTTTCCAACCGCCACACCCAGCGTTCAAAAGGTTTTGCCTTTGTCCAAATGCAAAGCATTGAAGAAGCCTTGAGGGCTGTGGAAGTTCTCCATGACAAGGAATACATGGGCCGCAAACTCCTTGTGAGTGGTGCCA
>JBGSPC010000079.1:0-3183 GCA_041738805.1 Terrimicrobiaceae bacterium
GGGAGAATCTGTTCGGGTCAAAGGCGGCATGCTCTCGGTCAAACTTGCTCCCCATGCCTGTCTGCTCACCGAATCGCACTGATATTGCCGGAAATTTTTGCGAGCACTCGATATGCAGCAGGAAGATTATTCAGCGCCGCTTCAAGCCCTGCCGGGCGGGATGCGACTTATTGATAATCCCGGCATTGCGCAGGCCTTGCAGGATTGGAAGGCCTTTTCTTAGGATCGGCTAAATCATTTCCGGGGGATACTTTTTCAATTGAAAATCACTCGCGGAGTCATTAAGATCAGGGCGTGCTGTCTGTGTCAGGAAAATTCATTTTCCCGGTTGCCAAAGTCATTGCCATTATTGGCATTGGAATATTTACAACCTCGTCACTAAATGGAGAAGAAATGATGAATGAGTTGAAGGTTGGCTGGGCGTCGCGAAACATTTCAACGGATAAACCAATCGGGATACTGGGGCAGATGTATCTTCGCATTTCAACGGGAATCCTCGATCCGTTAACACTTACAGCCCTTACGATCGACAATGAAGCGGATTCTGCTATTTTTTTGTCGGTGGATTGTATCGTGATTCACTCAGCCCTTGTAAAAGCAATCCGCAAGCAAGTGATGACGCTGGATCCTTCCATTCCAGCCAGTAAGATAATAATGAATGCCACCCACACTCATACGTCAGGAGATTTTTATGTGGGTTTTTCCGATTTTCCCGGTGCTGTGAATGTCGAGCGCATGCCGGGCAAAGAATACTTCGAGTTTGTGGTTGCTCAGGCGGCTGATGCCATTGTCGAGGCTTGGAGAAACCGCAAGCCGGGCGGTGTCGCATGGGGTTACGGATACGCTGTCGTCGGTCAGCAGCGAAGAGCTCTTTATTTTGACGGTTCGGGCAAAAGCAAGGAGGGGGCCGGGTCTGCACGTGCCGTGATGTATGGCGACACAAACAATCCGGATTTCGGCGGCTATGAGACGGGCGCTGATCCATTCGTCAATCTCCTTTATACATTCGATAAAAACAACAGACTTACCGGAGCGATCATAAATGTTCCTGCCCCTTCTCAGAGCTCGGAGAACAGGAGCAAACTAAGCGCCGATTACTGGAATGAGGTCAGGATTGCACTGAAGAAGGAATATGGCGACATCAATATCCTTCCACAGTGTGCCGCGGCAGGAGACCTTTCTCCGCGTATTCTTCATTATAAGAAGGCGGAGGCGCGCCGCTTTAAATTGAAATATGGTTCAAAAGAGTCCAAGGACATGGCAGAGCGCAAGGACATAGCGGAACGTATATCCTCTGCTTTCACCGAAACGCTCGCATGGGCGAAAGCAGATATCCGCAGAAACCTTCCGATTAAGCATATCTCTGAAACTGTCGAGCTGCCCCGTATGCGCATTACCAAGGAACAGTATGAGGCTGAACTAAAGACTTTGGAATTCCTGAGCAAACGTGAGCCACAGAAGGACGGAACTCCGCTGGAAAGATTGAAAGCGGATTCCGGCGGGGCAATAGTCCGCGCCATCGGCGAGTTGATTATTGAGCGTTACAACAATCAGGACAAGGAGCCGAATCTTCCCATGGAGCTTCATGTGGTACAGATCGGCGATATTGCCTTTGCCAGCAATCGCTTTGAACTTTTCATGGATTACATGCACATGATCCAGGCAAGAAGTCCGTTTGAGCAGACATTTATCATTCAGCTTGCCGGCTCAGAGGTCGGCGATAATGAATTCACAACATACCTTCCGACTCAGCGTGCTGCGGATAATAAGGGCTACGGCGCAGTTCATCACTCAAGTTGTGTCGGCCCGGAAGGGGGAAAGAAGCTTGTTGATGAGACGGTCAGGGTTCTGAATAAGCTATGAAGGTTATTTTGCCTGATGCTGAAAGGAAATCGCTTTCCGGACCGCGAGGGCATTGGTCTGGAATTTGAAGCCGGAAGCGGTCATTTCTATGGTTGGCCATGGGGCTTCCCTCGCTGCACTGCTCAATTTTTTTATCCCCGAGTATCCCAATAACAACGGGCATGAAAATTGTGGATACAGCCATCTGGAGAATACTCCGGGTGGCTGGATGGCCCGCTGTATCAACCGGCTGGACCATCTCACACGGTCCAATGGACAGACCATCCATTGAGAGCCGGTGGAACAACAAAAGCCTCAGGGATTACTTGAAGCAATTTTCCTGGCAAGCCCCGGGCCGGATGCCGGGAGGTCTCCCTTGTTGCTCTTGAAGACAAAATTTACGCTTGGACCGGTTTCCTCGAAGTCCAGCGTGGAATTCGCAAATGTGCAGCCTTCGAAATTTATCATGCTTGTGGTTTTTCCGGCGGTAAACTTTGTGCCGCTGATGGAGGAGTCTTTGAAATTGATGTAGGTCCCGCCGACGTTCTCAACGTTATCCAAAGTCTCGTTGACGAGAAGAAGAGGCGGTGTCGAGACGGCTTTCCCCGGCTCCCGCACGATGCCATCGGCAACGGCCTTGGTATCGAAGCGGATCTCCAGTTTGCAGTTCGTATAATAGTTGTCATGGATCGAGGCAACTCCCGTACGCGTGCAGTAAATCACGGTACCCCCGTTAAAGCGATTCCTGCGGAAAATGTAGTTGTGAGGGCGTCCCCAGAGCACGACGGTTTTCTGGAAGATGTTTTCTTCAATCAGCAACTCGGTGCCTGCGCAGACGGCGAGATCTCCACCCTTGTTGTCCTTGAATGTGTTTTTGCGGAAGACCACATCCTGCATCAATTCGGCGCTGTCCTCGAAGTCCACACCACAACCCGGGGCGGTACCACCGGTTTCGGCAAAATGATTTTCCTCGATCACCCATCGCTGCCCTCCCGTAAAGGCAAGGCCCAGACGCCGGTTTCCAACAAACTGGTTGTGGTGGAGGTGGACCTCCTGAGGCGGGCTGAAGTTTGTGATCCGGACAAGCCAGCTTCCCTTGGCGGCACCAGCGTGGGCGGGTTCCTCATCGACCGTGGGCTGGTTGAATTCGAAATGAGCCAGTTTTCCGCCCTCGGGAATCTTGACTTTCCTGTATTGCAGAACCTGTTTCTTTTCGATGAACCGCTCATCCTTGTCGAAGAAATAGACCTGGTAAACCCGTCCCTTGATAAAAGGGAATCCCGCATATCCCCCCATGTAGCCCAGCTCGAACTCTCCCTTGGCCTTGGTTAGATCGTAAGG
>JBGSPC010000088.1:0-29232 GCA_041738805.1 Terrimicrobiaceae bacterium
ACGAGTTTTCAGCTCCATCGGTGAGGATCGCAACGATGACCTGCCCGGGGCGGTTGGCTTCGGGCATCGCGGAGATGCGGGCACCAAGGTTGTCGATGGTGGTTCCGATGGCATCGAGGAGGGCCGTCGAGGCGCGAGGGATGTATGTCGTGGTGTCCAGCGCAACCGCTTCCTGCACGGGAATGCTGTCCATCGGAACAAGGTATTCATTGTCGAAAAGCACGAGTGTGAGGCGGGCCTGCCCCTCGACGTTCTGCTGATCGCGGAGGAATTCGTTGAACCCCGTAATTGCGGCCTCCGTGACGGAAGCCATGGAGCCGGAGCGGTCGAGGATGAAGGCGATTTCGGTGAGGTTTTTATTCATAACAACCGCAAGATTCGCATAACAAGCCGGTCAAAAACTGTCCTACCCCCAAATAAAACTAGAACGCAGAAGCAAGAGATGGAGACCGGGGCTTCTGAGCGCCCCCTCTACACCGCATATTCGCAGGCGTGATTGGCGTGCGTTTTGATCCTCTCGCGGATGGACCTTCCTTTGCCGTCGATTTTTTTCATTCTCCCACTGCCTCCAAGGAAGGCTCGGCTTCGACGTCAGCCTCTTCCTTATCGGCCTCAATAACAGCCAGAATATCGGCAATGTGCGTCTTTGTGAAATAAACGGTCAAATCTTGTTGTGCCAATGTCACATTCAACTCATTGCCTGTCATTGATTCAAACCTGTCTTTCATGACATCCTTCTTCGAATTCACGTACTTAAACATCGCGCTGTGGTTGGGGCAAAGAGCTAGATAGTTTTCCGGATGCCGTCGCTTCAACTCGTCAAGAAACTCAACTTTCTCGAAATAGTGTTGGCCTCCATCAAGCCTGAATGGAAGTGGAGCCTTACAAATCTGACAAATCATCTCGTGATCCGGGTTTGTATATTGATCGCGCAAATATGGATCAGCCTCCGCTTTGACAGTCTCACGACCAAGTTGGAGTGAGCGCTCATGGATTTCGGATTCGCGCTTCTGAGCTTTCGCCGCGTTTTTCTTAACGGCCTCCCTGCGACGTTCCGGATTCGGCAAGTCCTTCTCCGGCAATTCAAATTGTTCCTTCCGTACATTCTCAGCCAGGATGCGCTCTTGTTCCTCGAGTGGAAGAGATGTAAATGTTCTTGCGCGTTGCAAAGCATCGAGATCGGAAAACCCGAGATCCTCGGCTCTCTTCTGTCTCTGTTGATGCTCCTCCGAACGCTCATACTCGGCCTTTCCAAATTCGACCGTTTCCAACCATTTATGGCCGCTGTCAAAAGGAAACCCATCAGGGAGAAGATCCCGGGAAGCATCGCAAGGGCACACGAATCGCCCATCCACTTGTGCAACCCATTCTGCCTCCCTAAGCGACAGAACCAAAGAAGAAGGCATTTCTCGTAGCGGATACCGGCTGTTTGGACGAAATGTGGCGGTGAGAAATTTTCTTCCTACATGACACATGGTATTCCAGATCAATCTCGAAACCTCAGTTGAGATTTTGTCCAACAGAGATTCAAGTTCAGGAAAGATCCAATCCTCATCACAATGAGTATCGGTCCAACGAACACCCGGCTGATTGTAATCCACACGAAGCTCGCTTCGGAGAGGATGGTCACGAGTTGACTGCGCCTCCATTTCGAGTCGAGTCTGCACGCCAACGGCTTCTGCAAACTTAACGAGCCTATCTTTCGAAATTCCGATTTCCAAATAGCTTCCCGATAGTGCACTTTTAGGAGCGGTTCCGTAAGCCGCTTGAAAGAAGGACCGGAGATCGGTCTGATGGTAAGGCCTGTCCAAAAACACCTTTCCCGGCGTTGCCCAAAGTTTATCTTCACCTTCAAAAATATGAAAATCCTTAAAGATTTTCGCCTGCGTTGGGTCTTTGTCGATCAAGGCGATGAAACGTTTCAGATCCTTTGGATTCGGCTTCAAATTATCGAACGTGTATCTCTTTTTTAAGATGGCTTGAACTTCCTCCGTCCGGCCAACTTCGCGAACCCCCAACTCTTCGAGTAATTTCCTGGATTCTTCCTGCTGATTTTTGCCCTTTCCGGATGAATAAACCGCCGGGTCAACCCGCGGCAAAATTTCGTCGTGAAGACCCCCTTCAGTAGGAAAGAAGCATTCAGCAGCAACGCTATATTGACCGTTGATCAACCGAATAATTCTGAGGCGCTTTAATTGCTCCAAATCATATTTCCGGAGAGCAGCGGAGGATCGCGAGAAAATATTTGCTCTTAAGACCGCGTAAAAATGCTGATGCCATCCTAACGTTTTTCCCACTATCCAACTGTCAAAACCAGACTCCTCATCATCTAGCATCTCTTCGATCCGTTTAATAAATTGAGGAACATCCCATTCCTTAATCGCTAAACTGGACAAAAACCGGTCCGCGTTGCTGTTCTTTTGTGCGGCACTGGCTGCCCACCGAGGGGGCGGGGCATCGTCGGATACGGCCAGTGTTGCTAAATCGCTTTCTTCCGACAGAAGCTCCTTTAATAGGACTCTCGCCTGAAGTAGCTGTTGGGCTGGCGCATGGGATCTCGAATGGGTCGGAGTCAGAGCTTCGTGATTCATCTCCACAACAACTGCATCTCGAATTGGAGTATATCTCTGAGGGATGTCGTCGTGGGAACTGGGTAGGACACTAAGGAAGTCGATTGTTAGCAAACCCAAGTCGCGAACTCCATGGAGTGAGCTTGCTGCCAATCGAGCAATTTGAGCGAAAAGCGGTTCGTTAACCGCAGTCTCCTTCACGAGAGCACGGCTCAAATCGGGAACGAATGGCGCATGAAGGTGAAAACGCAATCCCGAAACTTCTCCCTCCGCCGGAAAGAACACTGCAACGCGGCCTGGGTTGGCGGATACGATCTTCATCTGATTGGAGATCGACTTACTCGGATCAAATTTCCCGCTATTATTTGGAAGCCGGTCCAGTTCGTATGCGACAGAGAGCTTCTGACGCTCAAGACTTTGGACCGGTGTGGAAAAGCGTAAAAAATGTGACTCGGAAGTGGTCTTGCCATCCGTCTGTTTTAACACCTCGATATGATTTTCGGTGTGGGAAACCCGCAGGATTATTCCGGAAGTCCCTCCAATCTGCCACTGGATGGATTCCAAATGGGAAAGAAAGAGCAGCGTTGTTTCCGCAAGTTGCTTCAAGCCAGAAAGAATTTCCGCGTATGCGTCGGGGGGAGCCTTCTTTGGATTGTTGAACGGAAACTCGAAGCGCGTCCCCTGCCCAAATTCGGCCTTGGCAGCTATCTGCGTCGGCAATACCAAATCTGAGATTTTGAAGGCGAATGTAGGGCACCAAATATGCGGCGTCTCGGAGTAGGCAAACACTGCTTTGAAGCCAACTCCAAAACGGCCAATTTTGTCATCGTCTTCCGCCTTGGTTCCCTCCCCAATGTCTGTAATAGCCAAAATATCCTTTTCGGTGAACGGTCGGCCATTGTGTTCAAAGCTAAGAGAATTATCTGAAAGCACGAACGCGGCCTCGGAAGCGCCAGTATCTTCCGCGTTCTGGAGCAACTCATAGATGAAATGCGCCTGATCTGGATAGAGATCTTCGACGATTTTTCGGATTCCGCGATGCTTTTTCAGGACGTGAGCGAGTGGCTCGCGATCAGCGCGAACGTCGTCGAGGAAGCTCATTTTCCACCCTCCCTTTTCACCACGAGTTCTCCGAAGAACATTGGAGCGGCATGAATATCTCCGCTACTAGCGGCTTGGTTTAGATCAGCGACGCGGCGGTCAAAATCGGAGTTTGCCCTCACCAGCTCACTTCGCTTCATCAGCCGGATTTTGTCATTGGTCGCCTGTTGAATCTGATCCTCGATAACCTTGCAGCGAGCGCGATGGCTCACAGTAAGGCTTTGAACCCGATGCTCCACCAGCTGGCGATTTTCAGCAACGTGATTCGCCTTGGCGGCCGTCCACTTCGCGTGATGCCGGGCATCAAGGGCTTCGCAATCAGCGTGGGATGGCAAAATGTTGTTTGTTCCTTCAGATACCGATTGCAAAAGAGAGAGAAAATTATCGCCTGCCTGCGGTGGTTCAGTCACCGCAATGAACTGCTCATCGGTTTTGATGCCGACTTTGTTCCAGCGATACAGGGCAAATCGATATTCTCCAGGAGGGACCAGCGAGCTTTCTACCTCAAGATTTGCCGTAGAAGGCTCGGCGACGCGCAAATGGCGTGCTGCTTGTCGGACGAGTGGGTGTGTGACCGACAGGTGAGTGACCTTGCCGTCCGCAGCCGCCGTCTCCTGATCAAATGTTACCGGCAATGTTGGATGCCCTCCCTTGAGCCATTTTTCCCATTCGCGCGCCACAGGTTCGTTGCTGCGAGGAAGCAGCTTAAAATCCGCGAGGAGTTTGGACCTGGCTTCCTGACTCAGCCGCAATGTTTTGCCTTTCTCGCCCAAAAGATGCTCGGTTCCCTCTTGAAGACGTGCCGCCAGATATGAAGTCACGCACCTTTGAATTGCAGAAGAGGAGAGCCAGTGTGACTGGGCATCCTCAACCTCCTTCTGCCACGATTGGGTGGGGATACTCAGTCCAAAAAGGTCAGATTGCCTGGCTTCAAGCTCCTGCTCCTCGCGAATACGATTGATTCCGTTATCTGCGAGCTGCTGCAGACGTCCTTCTCTTTCCGCGGGTGTGAGGGTAAAGCTTTCAGAAATCTCATGAAGCTCAGTTGTGATATCACCAAGAATTTCCTCATTCCCGCCGATGGCATGTTGAAAAACACCGATGCGGAGTAGGCAGCGGCTGTAAATATCCGCGTCAACCGTTCCGGGAGTGATGAAGTTTCGGATGCCAACCGTCTCGCTCCTCTGTCCATAGCGGTCGATTCTTCCGATGCGCTGTTCGATTCGCATCGGATTCCAGGGAAGGTCGTAATTTATAAGAAAATCGCAGAATTGAAAATCCAGACCTTCGCAGCCTACTTCCGAGGATAGAAGCACGTCGATTGCCTGGGGGTCTTCTGGAAGCAAAGAAAAACGCCGCCTCAGGCTGGCTCGTTCTTCATCGGGAATGCTGCCGTGGATGAGGCCACAGCGCAGCCCTGCCCGTTCGGCATGTGAAAGAAGATACGAAAGGGTGTGGCGAAACGTGCTGAAGACGAGGGTTTTGTTATTTGTCAGCTTGTTCTTTTCGGTAAGAACTTTCACGAAGGCGTCAACTTTCGGATCGAGGGGATCAAGATTGCGCGCTTGAGAAATGATATTCTCAATTTCTGCCCGCACTTGTCCGACAAATCCAAAGTCGGCCTCGCTATCGCTGTCGGAAGCCTCAAGGAGCTCGAGCCTGTCGAGTTTTCCGTTGAGTATGTCTTCGAGCATTGGGGCAAGCCCATATAGACAGCTTGCTGCTTGGCGGCGAATGGTTGTCATCATGAATTTGACGCTCTGCTGGCCATGGCAAGCCGCCAGGATTTTGGCGACGATGTCCAGTAGACCATCGTGGAGATTTTTCTGGGAGGGGGTGAAATCCACTGAAACCGTTTCGGATTTTCGCGTCGTAAACTCACCGATGTCACGCCGCCGTGTCCGGTTAATTAACGGGCTGAAGGTATAGAGTTCCTCCAATTCTCTAATGAGGTTAATCCTGTCGGCATCGGAAATCGAATCAGCCTGCAATCCATCGAAGATATTCTGGAAGGAGGGAGCCTCACGCAAGAAGAGCCGACCCCACTCCGTCTGGGCAACTCCTGCCAACTCCAGGCGCGCTTGTTTCTGCCATCCCTCACGTGCACTGCGGCAATGTCCGATGGCCTTGTTGATGTGCGGATTAGGCTCGGCCATTTGTTCAAAACTGGCCGTATCGATAATCAAATCAGGCCTTAGTGCGTTGAGGAGCGTGTAAAGATCGTTGCTGCCTAATTGAACAGGAGTCGCACTGAGGAAAACCACGGCTTCCGCGTTGTCGCAAAAATAGCGCACTCCCTGGTGCAGAAAGGTTTCGGAATTTCGGATGTGGTGCGCCTCGTCAACGATGACCAAGTCGAATTTTGGAGGCGGGTCCAGTTTTGATAAACCCTCATCACCTTTTCGACCGAAGAGTAGGTCGGAATCGAACAGTGAAAATGGAAGGATTGCCTTCGAATATTGGTCGGGCCATTCGCCTCCTATTTGAGTTTCACGCAAACAATGACGCAGGAGTTTTCCGTCGAGTGCTGTAAAATGTTCGTCAAACCGCTTCATCTCTACAAACCATTTTCGCTCCGAGACGAGCGCCTTCGGACAAATGATCAATATCGAAGTGATGTCGGCCCTGGCAATCAATTCCTTGATGATCAATCCTGATTCAACGGTCTTGCCGACGCCAACCTCATCCGCGATCAACAGACGCGGCCTGTCTGCCTTTATCAGCTTTAACACCGGACGGTATTGATACGGAACAAAATGAACGCGGCCCGACCTGAGAGATAGCAACGTCGAGGTAGAAGGTGAGAGAATATGGATACTCGTGAGATGAGCTTGGAGTTGTTCTGCACTGATTTTCCGATGCTCGCTGTCGGGCTGAAGTGGAGCCTGAAGCTGGCTCTCGTAATAGGTGACCTTGGCATTATTCTGAAACACGCGATATCTCCGCTCGACTCCACCGGAGATAACTTCAATTACGGGAAGGCTGATCTCTGGGTTGGATCGCAGAACGACAATGTCACCCGCCTTGAATAGGGAAATAACTGGCTCGGCACTAACCACTTTATTCTCGGAGGAGCTCTCCGTTGCCCGAGACTGCGCATCTGCCATTGCCTCAACAGCAAGGGCCTTCCCTCGCTCAACAATTTCTAAAGACTCCTTGGAAGCACCGATCACCGAAAGGAAGCGAGCCAACGTATCGGCATCACGAAACAATTCACTGGGCGGCATTCCTTCGGCAGAAAGGTGTGCCCACTTATTTCGTACAGTCTGAAGTTCCTTTACCCAGGTTCTTCCTTCCCGAGGCAGCTCAACTTTCGCGGAAAGCTCGTGCCAGTTCTGATCCAGAACCCTCAACAATGCGGCAAAATCGAGTTGCTGTATCGCTGTGTAGCGACGCTCGCTTAGCATTCGCTGCTGTTGGAAGCTCAATCGCGCGACCACATGCTTTTCCCACCAGTCTGTCGTGAGTTTTGGCAGATTCTCGGCTAGAAAAGTCGATAATTCAGGGGTGGCAACGAGGATTAAATCATGCATAGGTAACTCCTTTCATGATTTCTCTCAGGAGCCCTTCTGTCTCCTGTTCGAGCGCGAGGATATTTGCCGCGCACGTAAACATCCCGCAGAACGTCATCAGCGATGTTCCAGATGAAATTGGTGAGCCAGTTGATTTGAGCTTGGTCCATGACAGTGAAAGAGCGAATCTTACCGTGGCGGCTGGGACATCTGCCGGGCTACCCCAAAGGATTTTTTGAAGTGCCCCTGGGGAGCAAAAATTACAAGGTGTCGAGGCACGGTAACCCCTTGAACGCATCCGAGGTCGGGCCTACTGGTCTCGTTTTCAGAAGGGGCGATACGCAGCATTGGACAATGCGTGTATCAGGTTTCGTGTGGTTCGTCACGCTAAACGCTGGGTCAAGTCATGAAGAGGCAGCACGCAAATCCGGCTACAGCTTTTCGCACCGATAGGCGTAAAACCCTGAGGGCATCTGGCGAACCCTGAATTCTGGCGGCTGCAATAATCAAGACAAGGCCGTTTCATTCGGTAAAGGACCTCATGGACGTCCCGGGGGTCGGTCCAAAGAAAATTGGGCAGATTGAATCCTTGATTGAAGTGAAAGGGAACTCCAAGATTGAGGTGCCCCGATGAGCAATACCAACACCGAGTTCGTAAAAGTCTATGACTTCGCCACAAGCGAGACCACTACGATTCCCGCCTCTGAACTCGCCGCAGGCATGATTCGTATCCACCTCAACAACCGCGACGAGATTCTATGGGTGGACAGCAGCCAACTGAAAGATGCTCAGAGTAGCCATCGTCACCCTCCATTCACCTGCGCCCTCCGAGAGAAGATTCTCTACATTGAGCAGTCACTTAGCGACGTTTATCCCAAGACTTACGAGGCCTGGGAGGACGGCTTTCGCTGCGATCTCGACGCTGAGCAAGAGATTGACCTTTGGGTGCGAGTGTCCCGATGCCTCACCGAATTCACAGAGCGACGCAGCCCAACTCCAGACGAACGCCAAGAAGCTTTCGGGATACTCGGCGCGTGCTTGAACTCGACACCCACAACAGTATTCGAGACAGTTGCGGTGCGCCTTCTCGACCGAGCCATTGCCGAAAAACTTGCCGATGCCTTTTTCTCCAACATCCGTGGCTCGCAATATTGAACCAGTTCGACAGGACCTCGGTGACTTAAATTCGGAAGGATCTCCAGCAGATAAAAAAGGCGGAATTTTTGGAATCGATAAAATCCCCTCGGCTGCTCAGTTCTCTCCAAGTGGAATTGTTACCCAAAGACGGAAGATATTGTTCCGCTTGATCGCAAAATCAACCACCACCAAGATCTCTCCATGCAAGCACTGATCAAAAGATTGAAAAACCTCTTCGTGAAAAGGCCTCCCCCGCAACGGATTTGGACCCGGTGGGTGAAATAGTCCTTTGCCGTGGATGAATGACGACATTTCAGGAGAGTTCTGCCATCGTTGCCGCTGCTAAAATGGAATTCTCTTTCGATATTTCTGAACTGCGGCCGCTTCCCGGTGGTGATCGTCTTGCCCATTTACAGGGAGAGGCTTTGGTTCAAGAACTGCGGGTCCTGCTTGGTGACATTGCTGCGGGAGCGGACATCCGGGTCGATGGCACGCATGTCACGGTCACCAAAGCCGCAACAAGCTCCTCGGACTCAGATGAGGCCGGTCGTCTTTATGAGAAAGCGGGACAGCGGGCTCATCGGGGAGAGTTTCAGAAAGCCGTGGGGATCTACCGGAGGGTGCTGGAACTCGACCCCACCAAACATGAAGCGCGACGGGATTTGGCAATGGTCCTCGTCGAAATGGGGGAAACCGAGGATGCCAAGGGTTTGCTCCTGGATGTCCTGAAAGTGAATCCGAAGGATGTCGCAGCTCTGACGATTCTGGGCAACCATTACGCTCGCCTCGAAAATGACAGGGACACCGCTGAGCGGTTTATTCGTCGAGCCATTGAGGTCGATCCCGAGGATGCAACAGCCCAGAACAGCCTGGGTGGAATGCTTTGTGAAAAGAAGCTGTATGCGGAGGCCCTGGCGCATTTTAACAAAGCCTTAGAACTGCGACCCGAATTTCCACAACCCCGATACGGCAAGGCAATGGTTTTCCTTTCGGAAGGCCGACTCGCTGAAGCGCGGGATGTCTTGGGCGAGATGTTCACGGCTTCAGACCTGACCGACAGCCGCAATGAGAGAATGCTGGAAAATGCCCGTGAGAGCTTTCTCAAATTTACGAACATCCTGGCAAACGATAACGCTGAATCAAGTGCGCTTGCCGCAGCCGAATTCCTCAAGCAGGCGGAGGTTTCCTCCGGTTTTCGTGCTGTTGTCAAGCGGGAGCCTCTTCCGGGAATCCAGTTGGGCCGCACCCAGCTTGCTTGGAAATACAGCAGGGATTTCCACACGATAACCTTGGCCTCCAAGTTACCGGCCGAGATGCTCTTCCATCACATACTTGCACACGAGAGCCTGCATATCGTTCTTGAATCACAGGCAAGACAGGCGAATTCCAATCGTTGGTTCACCACAACTGACGAGACCCTGAGGTTCGCAATCGATGCCATGGACCGGGATATTCGCAAGATTGTCCGAACCACCGGCCAGCAGGAGGAGCCTCTTCGGGACATGCTGTGGCGGATGCTCCCTGACGCTCTGAGTCAGCTCTACAATGCTCCGTTGGACATTCTTATTGAGCGACAAATGCACGAGGAGCCGCGTTTGCGTGATGCCCAGTTTTGTTCTCTCTGCCTGCAAGTTCACAATGCAGCACGTATCGGATTTCACAAAGACAGCCGGACCATTGTTCCTCCAGCCCTTCTGACCCTGAATGATACACTCAACGGCGCAGTCGCTTTGTTTGTTGATACCCTCAGTCGTGGGGCCACCGCATTTTATGCCCAGTATCGCGCGCTTCCGACAGCCAAGCTCGCGAGGGATGTCTATGAAATGACTGCAAGTCACCAGTGCTCCCCCGGATCAGAGTATGATCTTGTTGATGAAATCGCCGGGATGCTCGGGTGCCGGGGGTGGTATTCATGGCGCCAAGATCCTGGGGATTTTGCAATCCTGGAAAGAATGGATGGAGATTTTCCCGAGGGTGGAGTGAGCAATCCAGAAAAGCTGAAGCAGCGGAATGCGGCAGCAGTCCCCCTTATGATCAAGTCCTTGGACCGCTTGGAGTCCATGGAAGAGGAAGCGATCAAACGGCTCGTCATGGAGGCAGCTCTCGCTGGCCAAGGTGGCATTGACTACACCGACCCAGTTCCGCGCCATGAACTCAAATCCCTCGCTGGAGAAAAACTCTCCGGGTTGGAGGTCATGTGCATTCTTTACACGGGGCTCAAACAGCTTAACCCCTCCATGCCGGACACTGAGATCGGAATGGATCTTTCCCAAGAATTTCAGACTGCAATGGAACTCCGGGGGCGATAGGTTCCAGAATAAACTCATGGGAGATCCACTGCTGTTGTGCTTCACGAAACCTGACGTCGAGGAGGGCAACATTACCCCTTTCCTGCGACGCTTTGGAGCCGACAAGCTTCCACGAGAGAAAAAGCTGAGGCGATTGATGGGCACCTTTTCATTTTTCGTGGACGGCTACAACGACACTCCAGAGGAGATCTACTCCATCCAGGCCGTCCGGGACTTCTACGCGAAGCTGCACGCCCATTGGCCCTACTGGTTCTTTTTTGCCGACCTGCGAGGTGAATCCCTCCAGATGGTCACCGCCTGCCTGTTGAAAAATGTCACCGCCCAGAAAATCATTGGTGCCCCGTCGGCGAGTCTCCTTCTCGACCCTCTGGAACTGGTGCGATTCGTCGCGGACGGGTTCAACCCCATGAATGCGATGTGCGAGCGGGCCAACCTTTCTGAGTGTGCGATCTGGGAAAGAACCGGGGAGATTTTCCGATACTACGGACTGCCATTTGACCAGCCTCCTCCTTGAGGGGATTCCAGCGGCTTGGTGGTTCTAGCCGGAGTCAGGGCAATCTTGTAAAGGGGCGATAAAAAAATAAGTTGCAAATTGATTCTAATGATTGGAATCTCAAATCGGATTGTTTCTGAAGCTTGCTTTAGAAGCATTTCGAACATATCGCGAAATCAATCCCGACCACCGTTGACTTGGAAAAGTAGAAAGGTGGACTCCAAGCTGGAGTCGCTGTCGGTTGATATCTGAATTTCGCTGCTCGCGTCGCGAATCACGTGCTGATTCACGCGGGTGACATAAGCGGTCTGTGGGGCCTCCTGGAGGAGGTTTGGTCCACCGAACCGCTAAAACACCGAACAAATAACAAGAATGCAGACAGACTACAAAACGCGCCTCATCGGCGAAAAGAAGGAGTTGGAAGAAAACCTCAAAAGCGAGGGATTCAGGGACGGCGTCGCGTACGCAAAAAATGCACCCTATCGGGAATTGAAGCTCATCGACGAAATGGTCGAAGCCTTCGGAAATGACTACGGCCGGGTCGAAGTCACAGCAGATCTCCTCGCCTGCACGGCCTGTGAGGTTGAAGGACCAGATTGCGATACCCGCAACTGGATCGAAAATAAACTCTCAACGCCATGGGTGGACGAAGAGGCATACATTCTGGGCTTCATAGAGGGAGCCCAGAAAGTTCTGACGGAAATTAACGAAATCGATCCCAACGGAGTTGCCTCCGCCAAGATCGTATAAACATATGGAAAACTCAAAAATCGAGTGGACGGATCACACTTTCAACCCATGGATGGGTTGCTCAAAGTGCAGCCAAGGATGTGACCATTGCTACGCCTCGGCGATGATGGCCGAGCATTGGAGGCGGGTAATCTGGGGTCCTAGTGGAACCCGTAAACGAACATCACCTGAGAATTGGAAGAACCCACTCCGGTGGAATACAGAGACGCCGGGATCCCGCGTATTTTGCGCGAGCCTCGCCGACGTATTTGAAAACTACAAAGGCGATGGCAGCACGCACGATCAGCCAACGAGTCTGGACCAGTGGCGGCACGACCTTTTCGATCTCATCGAGAAGACGCCTACCCTTGAATGGCTCCTGCTGACAAAACGTCCGCAGAACGCAGCGAAGTTTCTCAGGAAGCGTCTTCCTGAAAACATCTGGATCGGCACCAGCGTCGAGGACCAGAAGGCTGCGGACCAGAGGGTCCCCCATCTGAAAAGTATCCCAGCAAAGGTCCGATTCCTTTCCTGCGAGCCCCTGCTTGGACCCTTGAACCTCCGCAATCACCTTCCGGGGATCGACTGGGTCATTGTTGGCGGAGAGTCAGGAAAGTCTCCGCGTCCGATGAACGTGGATTGGGTGCGGGACATCCGTGATCAGTGCTTGGCCGCCGGAGTGGCCTTCCACTTCAAACAATGGGGTGGACGAAAGAAAAAGGAAGCCGGGCGCATCCTTGACGACCGCACATGGGACGAATTCCCGGTGCCCCGTCTTTCCCTAGCAGCGTAAACAAACAGTTAGAAACATGCCTGCCGTGCGGTCGATCCGTGCGGCAGGCATTTTCTTGGACCGAGGGGTAATCAGGCGGCTGGTGATGGGCGACATGCGGCAAGGACGGTCCAGATCAAGGTCCGATACAGCGATTTTAAGACCCTCACCCGGTAGATAGCGTGGAGGTCCCATTGAGAGTGCGGAGGACATCTACGCCATCGCATGCTCAATCATCCGCCGGGAACGGTTGGTGAACCTTTCCCCTCCGCTTGCTTGGACTGGGAGTCACTGGCCTCGTTCCGCCAAGCCAGCAGATTCCTCTGCCGCTTTAAGGATGTCAACGCTGCAACATGAGTCTGCTGCATGTCAGCACCAGGTTTTGTCCATGTCGCCCCAAGCTTCAAAAGATCCCTATTTACTCCACTGCCACCACAGTCGCACTGCCACTGCTTTCCACAGGAACCAGCATCTCACTGCTGTCCTTGACCACGTGACCGGCCCTAATAAGGCCATCAAGCGCGGATTGGAAGGTAACAGCATTGGGATTGTCATAACTTCTCCACAACGTACGCCGGGAGACCGGTGCTTTTTGTCGAATCTTTCTCAGCATCACCTCTGAGGGATCGTGATTGTCAGTCAACGTCGACCTGTCAGTGCCCGGCGACACAGGCGCAGCTTCAAGTGTCAACAAGACTCGAAGATGATCTGCTGCCAACCACCGCACCACTAAAACAGCGGCACTTGCAGCATCTGAGGAGATGGTAGAGGGTGCTCCTTCCGAGAATACCGTGCATATCACCGCCACCCGACGGGCAAGTGCAGGTAACCATGTCAGATGCCGAGCCAAAGAGTTTCTATTAACTTTGATGAAGGCCTCAATATCACGCTCGAACTGGCTGAACACCACTTCGGCCTCATCACTCGATTTAAACTCTTCTGTCTGTTGATGGCACCGAAAGTTGAATAAAATTTCGATGGCCTTTTTCCATATTTTCTCACTTGGGATTCCATGCTTGGTGCCACGGAGTCCATTTACAGGGCTTTTCAGCCAGAGGATCGGGGGAGGAAGAGCCCCGTTGACCAGGACGGTGTCACACAGAGGCAACAGCAATTCCTCCTGTGTCACCCAAAACATTGATAGTGATCCAGATTTTACTCTTTGTTCGAAGCTGAGCGGCAATCCCTCCCAAGAGCAATTCAACAACTTAATCAGGTCCAGCTTCTCGCCGGTCTTAAGTGCAAGGAAGCTCTCAACGGGATCCGAGGAGGGGTCAGTTAACAACACAGATCCGTCAAAACAGCCATTAATGACCTGTTCAACGTGGACCGGGGATAATCGGTTGCTGAGAAGGGCGGGCTGCAAACCCGCTCGCTGTCGGGCTAGATCCTGCTCAAGAACTTTGAGCATGCCGGGATCAGGGTTTGCTTTACGGGTTGCATTGAGGGTCTCCGCGCCATGAGTGATCCTTTTTTTCGCCACCTCCGGGCCCAAATCTCCAAGTGAGAGCTGCATGTCAAATATCGGTCCGAGCAGAGGTGCCCGCAGAAAATCAATCCAACCCGGTGTGCGGCCGCTATCTATTGCGACCACAACATTGAACCCAAGCGTTACCCAACGCCCGGATTGTGGAACAACAACTCTTGCATAACTCCCACACGCGGCTGCTGCGGTTGCAAGAGCCATGGCCACAACGGGCCTGAGTTGAACCTCGTAGGCTTCCACCAGCTCTGTTGCAGTGTCACTGAATGTTTCCGGCAGGGCTGCAAGCCCATCGCTATCGCTGACTTCGAAGAGCTCCTTAAAAGCTGAAGTATTTTGTTCCATTGACGGTTTTGGTGAAGACACTAATTTAATTGATAATATGGAAACGGATTCTGAGACCGTAAGATTGAAAGTTCATTTCGTTGCCGAAACCATCGATGGGAAGACGATTGCCGAGATCACCCGCAAGTCGGTTTTTCATTACTTTCGAACTGAGGAGAGCTGGATGGAAGGTAATGAGGCATTCAAGAGATTGCTGCAATGTGAGGTTCTGGCCCCTGCCCGAGCTTTGGTGTCTGTTCATCTGCGTAGGTTGGAAGAGGTTCCATTTATTCAAATCGAACGACGAATGCCCCACGCGAATATCACTTTGCCAGAGACCGAAAGAAAAAATCTGGATGGCCTTTTTTCGGAGATTACCCGGCAGCGCGAGTGCCATCATTGATTGAGTGGAGGTCATGCCCCCTCCTTTGGTCCAGGCTGGTTTGTGAGTGTATAGCAATTTTCTTTCAGAACGACCAGGCCGTCGCTGACCAATCCTTCAAGCACAGGTTCATAGATTGCTTTCCTCTGAATCCGGAATGTCCGCGAGAGTTCACGAAATGTGCATGGTCCAAGTTTTTCAAGTTTACCGAGAAGAACTCGGCGAGCACTCTCCTCCGCCTGAAGTTTCAATTTACGACCCTCTTCCCGACT
The DNA here is from genome assembly GCA_041738805.1 of Terrimicrobiaceae bacterium. Taxonomy (GTDB): domain Bacteria; phylum Verrucomicrobiota; class Verrucomicrobiia; order Chthoniobacterales; family Terrimicrobiaceae; genus JAJTZA01. The sequence continues at coordinate 15,085 of JBGSPC010000088.1, forward strand.
GAATGTAGCGTGCTCGCCTATCACACAGTTTGCCACATGGATTGCATAGGGAACACAACAGTCTCCTGTTTTCAGCCCCTCAAGTGACATCATTGTCCATGCCAACTTCCATGGTAAATCCAGAACCCAGTCGCAATTTGGCACTCCCACCAAACGGGGCAATGTGGATTGCAAGTAGGATGTATATTCCATGAGGAGTTCGTAGTCGGGTTTCTTCACTTTGAACTGAAACCCTTCACGTCCTCGTCGGGATGACAACATCTCCCCAGCGACATGAGTGTATCGGCCAAATCCCCCTCGTAACTGCTCTCGGTCAGAGATGGGGTCTGGCTGACGAAAGGAGGGGCGCACAACCAGAATTTGCTGCATCAGCCTCTGGACATCAGGATTGGTTCCACCCATAGCTTGAACCACTTGGCTATGGCTGCAAGTCATCATCAACGTAGCCTTGAAAATGGCCAATCGGCCGTAGCCTTCGTTTGGATGGATTTTATCAAAATGGTCATCATGCCCATCCAGGGCATTGACAATCTTTCCTAGCAAATCGAGCCACGCACGAGAGGGACTCATACGGCCAAGTTCTTCAAAAAGACGGCCAGTCGGATAGACAAGGCTGACCTGTCGGTCCAAAATTTCTGCGATGCCTTTAATGAAAGTATCCGGGTCCGGGGAGGTTAGAAGAACGCTTGGCAATCTGAGGGCTCGGCTTGCTCTTAAGTTCTGTGTAAGGGTCGAGGGTAGGTCGTCGTTAAACTCTCTGCCAACAGCGGAGAATAAAACGGCTGTTTCATCTTTGAACCCCCGGCCATCGGCTGCGGCAAGAAGTCGATCAGGTTTTACAGCGCGGCTCATTTCACGAAGTCTGGATTGCAGGGATTCAATCGGCGCCAGGAGAAGACGTTGGAGTCGCTGCCATCCTGCATCATCGTGCCCCACGACGATCAAATTGAAGGCCGGAGAGATCGGGTTGTCTGCGGACCCGAGAATAGCGGTCTCGGGGCCAGCGATGCCTCCCAATAAGGATGCCGCCGCCAGGGTCGCCAGCTCAGGGCTGGTTCCTGTGGCGGCTCCGAGGTTCGACACCACAAATCCTGGCCTGCATCTGCCGCTCGCATACAGCTGCTTGAGAATCTCCGGATGGTCAGTAGGGGTGGTAGTATTCATAAGGGTGACTCGATTTTATTGATTAGGTATTTTGTGTTGTATTGAATTCAGTGATTGGTGCTTTGGTCGTGGGAGTGAAAGTGGTGTCGACCCTCATTGCAGCGCACCTTCCAAGTGCATGAAGGCTGCCATCATGGCGTCCCGGCATACTCTTTTGACCGGGGAATTTGTTTTTATTCATTCCTCCTTTTGCACTCTTCTCCAGCTTCCCAGTATCTAAAGATACTGGGGAAGCTGGGAAGTTCATGGGTTCGGATTCTGGGAAGTTCCCAAATCGTGGGAAGTTCAGCAATTCTCCCGGGAAAAACCTCGTTCCGGAATTGTGGGAAGTTCCCAAATCCTGGGAGTATGGCCGTGGGAAGTCCGTTAAAAAACAGTCAACCTCCCGGGAAATTCGTTTGGTGGTTAAATTTCTCATAAAAGTGCGGCCCCTGCCTCGGTGATCCTGTAGCAGTCTTTCCGGCCGTCATGCTGTTTATCAAGAAGGCCTTTCCCCCAAAGCACCTTCAATGCCTTGCTAATGCCAGCATTACCCCCGGGTATCGCTTCGAAGTCTTTTGCACTCGATCCTGGGTGTTGCGACGAAAACGCCAATACCGCCAACTCCACTCGCGTTGGCTGCCATTGCCCGTTCGCTGGGGCATATTTCGGCAAAGTGCGGTGACCGTCCTTGCGGAATGTAATTTCCCCAACCTTGCACCCTCGCGCTGCCACTCCACCGTTGCGGTCCTTGGCGCAAGTTAGAATCAGCCCGCCTTCACGCTCGGGGCTGTAGGCACCAGAAAGAGTGAGAGAGTACGCAACGCCGTCAACCGCTCCCATCTTTGCACCACTACCCCGGCTCCAGAGCCCGCGTGTCTCTCCATCCTTGGCGACGTGATCGAGAATTAAAACGCCAGCACCGGTACGGGCAAACGGGCGCACATATGAAGTGAAGAACGAAAGCACCTCGGTTTCGTCTTTCTCCCGGAGTCCCAAGGCGGCCAACATCTCCGCAATCCCATCCAATATAACCAATTCGACTGGGGCCTGTTGAGCCTTCTTAAGGAGCAGTTGCCAGCCAGCAGCATTGCTCGGTGCCTGAAAGTACAGCACCTCTCCCATCACATTTGATAGGTCGCAGCCGAACCCATCAAATTTTCCCTTGATGCCCTGGGCAAAATCTTCGGCATCAATGTACCAGACCACATCCCCGGCTTGCGCAGCGGCATGGGCAAGCAGCACTGCCAAGTTGGTTTTCCCAAGTCCGGGCTCTCCGTGGCAGCCATTGATACGGCGACGGTAAAGCATGGGGTGGCCGTCGAGAGGGGCTAGGGTTGGCGTCTCCCGCTCCGACACTACTACTTGGGAAAGATTTATTGCCTCAACACCACCACTTTCTGCACCAAGGGCTTCCACCTCCACCATCATGGAGGACAGGAAGTCTGCAATCCGATAGGATGGTGAGTGCATTTCCCAGGCTTCCCGTGCCTGCTCCTGATGCCGAGATGTGAGCCATTTCAGCATTTCTTTACTCCTGTCTACGATCTCAAGTTGAGTGAGCATCTGGAACTGTTCCCTCCCTTGATCGCAGGCATCCAGCACTTCAGGACCGTAGGAAATCGCAAGCAATAATCCATGCTTTGCCGCGTATGCCTCCAACTGGGAACGTGAGGGCATCGCATCAGGCTGGCTCAAGTGCTTGCGATAGGCCCTAACCAAAGCCAACGCATCATTCAACTTGGCATCGTGGAAGTCGCGATAAACTAGGTGCCACTCCCTGACCTTGCTCTCTGGCGGTCGTGGAATTTGGGCATTCACGCATGCAGAGTTAAGAGCCAGCGGAAAATAGCTGGCCTCCACCTCCAACTCTCGCTCTGCCGTTATGCGGCGTGCCAGCAAGCCAAACTCGATTTCCTCCTCTGGTGTGCGATTGTCTGAACCTTTGCATGCGAGTTCCTCCCATCGATTTTTATAAGGCGACGTATTTCCCTCCTGTTCGGGGGCGGTCTCTTTTTTGGGCGGGGACCACCCCTCCTTTTTCCATTCTTCCGCAGTCGGTGGGGGCGGTGGCGTCTCCACCACCCCCCGCCTGAAGCCGCTCATCGCAGGACCTCCCCAATCGAAGCGGTCCGCGTCGCCTCAACGGACGCGATAACTTCGGGATTTTTGTACAGCGGGAATTTCCCTAATCGGTAGCTCGGGATTTTTCCCTGCCTGACATGATTCTGAACTGACACAACGATTTTTATTTGATGGTCCGGCAGAGGATATACTGTTCAACGGCTTCCCGGGGAATCCGGCACACACGATACGACAAGCGCACCTTTGGCAGTAGGCGTCGAGCAAGGAGCTGGTTGACGAACGAAATGGATACGCCGCCGAGTTCCTCGGCAACCTCTGGTTTTGTCAATAATTGGCTTTGCTGTTTCTTCATAACAGCCAAACCATTTATACCAAATCGTGCTTATGACGCAGGGACAACTTTCACGGGTTTTGTCACCCCCAGTTTAGATACGCGCGCGCAGCTCACCCATTTGTCCTCAAGAAAACGATACGCAATTCCCTCCGGCCGATAGAGACCATGATTGGCCAATATCTTTCGAATCGAGTTTGTTTCCTTTGGAACCTTATCGAAGAAAACTTTGTAGACACTGTCCGCCCACAAACACATAGGTGGGGAGTTTTGGCAATCCGGCAATCTTGGCGCAACAATCCAATACTTTACGGCAGAACGCACCCATTCGTGCTGGTTTTTCTCCCAATTTTTTCCCCAAGCTTTCGCCCCTGAATATTCTGCGAGCCTTTTCCAAAAAGCAATGGGGTCGGCCTCAAACCCCGCTTTGACCGCAGGGCATCCCTCAACCGCCTCAGCCAAGCCTATAATGTCCTTTTGATACACTGCAAAAATAGCTTGTTCAATAATTTCAGCGCTGTGAGTGAGCATTCCCCGCAGCATTTTCGGCAACTTTAAATCCCCATCGAGAGCTAATGCGCATTCCACGATTCCGCGAGGGTCAGCATTCGGAGCCTGAGTATTGTTGGAGTCTGTCCACGTTCTTATCCCGTATATGGTTGCCACTTTCATCCATGAAGTAACCGTTTTTAGAGTCTCATCATCCTTCACTCCCCATTTCTCCAGGGGAAAACTCATCGCGCCTATAGCACGATCTAATGTGTGCAATTTCTGCTTCATCAAATTCATTTCCCGCCTTTGGCCGGTTCCATTTTTCCAGCACGTTTCTTTGAAGGATTGATTGCAAAGAACTTTGCCGCATCGCGTTTTGTCGCGGCCTTGGCGTAGTGCTGAAGGGTTGTCTTTGGGGCATCATGCCCGAGATACAGGCAGAGTTGGTCGATGTCGCCATGCTGGGCGAGCCAGTAGGTGGCAAAGCAGTGCCGGGGGCCGTGCTTGATGGTGGGTATTTTGTGGTGTGAGCGAAGTGCTTCCATGCGATTTCGAAGCACGTCTGGGGAGCAGGGAACAACCGATCCAGATCTTTTTTTGCGAGCTGCCAACCACTCACCGAGATTTGCGGAAATATCAATATGCCGCCTTTGCTTGGTCTTTGTGATCGAGGCAGGCAGGCGAACAAAGTTCTCCTTCAGGTCAACCGCACTCCAATCCAGGCGCTGCATTTCAGAAAGGCGTATTCCGGCAAAGAATGAAAGGGCAAGGAACGGAACCAACTGAGGGTCTTTCTTCTCTGCCACACGAAGGATTTTTGCACTTTGCTGCGGGGTGTATATCTCGATTTCCTCCCGGGTCTGCTGAGCAAGGTCGAGTTTTTTGGTAGGGTTGTAGGCGCACAGATTGCGCTTCATTCCGTAGTTGAACAGACCGCCCAGAATGCGAATCGTGAAATTGTGAACCGATGGCGTCATGCCGTCCATAGCTCGGGTGAGGTCTTCCGGGGTGATCTGGTTCAGCAGTTTGCCATGCAGCCCGGTCAGACGGTTTTTCGTTTGTCGGATGCTGCGGATGTAGGATTCGCTGCGCTTACGAAACTCCTTGAAGGTATCCATTGCCGCCTCAAACGTGACTGACGCCTCCGCCGCCCGCTTGCGGGACAGCCACTCCTGAACAACCTCGTTCAAACTGACGCCATGAGGCTTCAGGAGTTCCAATGCGTTCGCGGCCTGATCCACTTGGCCAGGCGAAAGCAGCGTCGACCCCTGCACGCCAAAATTCACCAACCGGATGCGCTGCTCTTCGCAGTAGTTCAGGGCAGCTTGCTTTGTTTCAAAAAAGTGCCGGGTGCGCTTGCCATTCGGCGAGACTTTAGCCGGAAGATTCACCGACCATTGGCGGCTTCCAGTCCAAGTGCAACGATTGGGGGCAAGGGAAATGGGCTTTGGCACGGGGGCAAGATTATTGCCCTTATTGCCCTCATAGCAAGCCAGAATGTGCATGAATGAAAATCAATATGGTAGCATCTATGCTGGTTTTCAGGCATTACCCTCGTTGACCGTCTTGAATGGGGTTCAAGAGGTCGCAGGTTCGAATCCTGTCGGCCCGACCAATTTTTTCCCGACAGGGTTCGAACGCCGTTCGACCGCCAGCGCGATAGCGCTTCCAACCAAGCGAAGCCCGAACGCGGAGCCGGAGTCTTCGAAGGCAATCCTGTCGGCCCGACCCAATTCTCGATTAAAGCCGGGTGATCGCCATCCCGGGATTGTGGAATGACTTGCCCGATGAAAAAATCTCATTTGGCAAGCCACCAAAATGAGGCACAGTGGGGGATGTTGAATGAAAAATCTCCCGAGCCTTTTCCCTGGGGAATTTTAACTATTTCCAACACCCCGCCAGCGATCGGATTCGAGAATTGATGAGCGAAATCAAGTATCCTGCACCTCCGTCCCCGGACGCTTCTCCTGAGCCCCTCCACGCGCCTCTGCCTGCGCGCCTCTCCGTGGAATTGGCGGACATTGCCACGTCAGCAAAAGAAACAGGGGTGACCCTTGGCGAGTTGATCACGCGGTTGCAGGGACGCGCTTATACAATGCTTCTGGTGCTGCTGCCCCTGCCCTTTTGTCAGCCCATTTCCCTGCCCGGCCTTTCAACACCTTTTGGAGTGGTGATTGCCCTGCTGGGTTTGCGTTTCGCTTTGCGCCAGAAGCCTTGGTTGCCCAAACGGTTGTGGTCCGTCCAGATTCCTTCGAAGGTGTTGCCAGGCATTCTTAAAGGCAGCGCAAAGATGCTCGCATTCCTGGAAAAACTCCTGCACCCGCGGTTCGCTTTCTTTTTTGAGTATCGGGCCACACAATTTCTTGCAGGTGCCACAATATTTGCATGCGGCCTTCTGCTCCTGCTCCCGATTCCCATTCCTTTCAGTAATTTGTTTCCTGCGCTCACCGTGGTGGTGCTTGCGGCTTCGGTCGCTGAGCGGGATGGCGTGATGCTATGCGTGGGAGGCTTCCTTTTTCTGGCGACTCTGGCGTTTTTCTCAGCAATTTTTCTCGGTGGTGTCGAAATCTTTGATTGGTTGAAAAATTCGATGCAGGGGATGTTTTCCGTGACAGTTCACGCAGGTAATTCGTTTTGGACGTAAGATGTGAGGAGTTCGCTCGGGGGTGGATCGCGTTCTCCGAGCGCGATGGGAGCAAGTGGCGGCGGAGCGCCCGATCCACCTCACCCACTTGTAACAACACGCTGCATTAACCGCGAGACTCTCGCCAAGCGTTAGCGGGAGTCAGAATCAATGCCGGTCCCGCAGGCGCGGGGCCAGCGTTCCCAGCAGAAATTCCCACGGGCGATACGCCCATGCCTCCTGGCCTGCAGGACACATCCCTACTTTTTGGCAGCAACCTGAAGTCCCAATTCCCGCAATTGTTTGGGTTCGGCGGGGGTGGGGGAGGCCATCATGAGGTCTTCGCCGCGGCTGTTTTTCGGGAAAGCGACCACGTCACGGATATTTGAAGTGTTGTTGGTTAGCATCACGAGACGGTCCACGCCAAGAGCGACTCCGCCATGGGGCGGGGCACCAAAGCGGAAGGCTTTGAGGAGATGGGGGAAAAGTTCCTGTTGTTTTTCTTCGGAGATCCCAAGCACACCAAACAGTTTTTCCTGGAGTTCGCGTTCATGGATCCGGATGCTTCCACCGCCGATTTCGACACCGTTCAGGACGACGTCATAGGCTTCAGCACGCACATTCGCGTAATCGCCGCTTTCCAGCAGGGGAACATCTTCGGCTTTGGGGCGGGTGAAGGGGTGATGGACCGCATTCCATTTTTGTTCTTCGGCGCTCCAGCCGAGCAGGGGGAAATCGACCACCCACAAAAAATTCAGTTCGTTCGGATCCTTGATCAGTTGGAGGATTTCCGCCACTTGGAGGCGAATTCGTCCAAGGACCGTGCAGGCACTCTCCCAGGCATCGGCACCAAAAAGGATCAGGTCACCTTCTTCGATTTTGAGGCGTTCGGACAAAGCGGCTTTTTCGGTGTCCGTGAAAAACTTGACGATGGGAGACTTCCATTCGCCGTTTTCGACTTTGATGAAAGCAAGGCCTTTGGCACCCGAGCGTTTGGCGAGATCGGTGAGGGATTCAATTTGGCCGGTCGTGATGGAGGCAAAGGTTTTGGCATTGATGGCTTTGACCACGCCGCCGGCATCCAGGGCCCCGCGGAACACTTTGAAGGAGCTCTCACGGAAGATGTCGCCCACATCCACAAGCGTCATGCCGAAACGGCGATCCGGTTTGTCGATGCCGTAACTGTCCATTGCTTCGCGATAAGTCATGCGGTCAAAGGGCTTGGGAATTTCCACCCCCCGGGTCGCACGAAAGACTTCCGCCAACAAGCCTTCCACAAGCGCAAAAATATCTTCTTGCTGAATGAAGGAGGCTTCGACGTCAATCTGGGTCAGTTCGGTGAGACGGTCCGAGCGTGGATCTTCGTCACGGAAACACCTGGCAATCTGAAAATATTTTTCAATACCTCCCACCATGAGGAGTTGTTTGTATTGCTGGGGGGACTGGGAAAGGGCGTAAAAGCTGCCTGGGAGCAGGCGGCTGGGAACAAGGAATTCGCGGGCTCCTTCGGGGGTGCTTTTTGAGAGGATTGGGGTCTCGATTTCCCAAAAGCCCTGAGTGTCAAAGTAGTCCCGTGTGGATTTGAGGACACGGTGACGGGTTTTCAGAGACTCCGACATCACTTTGCGCCGCAAGTCGAGATACCGGTATTCCAATCGAAGGTCTTCGTTCACGTGTTCGGAATCGATCGGGAATGGCAACACCTCGGATTTGTTGAGCACTTCAATTTCGTCAGCGACTATTTCGATGGCGCCGGTTGCGAGCCTTGCGTTTTCTGTTCCTTCCAGGCGGGGACTGACCACGCCGGAGACGCGGATCACATCTTCAGCACGGAGGGCATGCGAGGCGTCAGCCACGGCCGCATGTTCATCGGGTCGGAACACCACTTGGGTGATTCCTTCCCGGTCGCGCAGATCAATAAAAATCACGCCACCGTGGTCACGCCGGGAGTCTACCCATCCAGAGAGAGTGGCGCGTGTGCCGGCATCCGTTGCCCGGAGTGCCGCGCATGTGTGTGTCCTGTAAATCATGAGCCGTTAAACCTGCTGACTTTTTAGCCATTCGGCAAGCTCCCCGTGTGGAACTTCGGATTCGGCGCGGGTTGCCATGACCTTCACTTTCACGTTGGGCCATTCTGATCCAACCACAACAGCGAACTTTGCCCGGGCTTGTTCAGCAGCTTGAAACTGCTTGCCCACTTTCGAGGGGGTAAAGCTGAAATCGGTCGAGAGTCCGGAATCGCGAAGCATTTGAATGGCCTGGAGGGCCTCCAGTCTGCGGGCTTCGTCGGCCACAATGACATAAACATCCGAAGTCCGCGCTTCCGCCAGCCGATCCTGCATGAGTGCCTCCGCATGGGGCACCTCCGCAATAAAATTCCCAAGGACAACGTCCCCCATTCCAAAACCCACCGCCGGAAGATCAACGGCTCCCTCACTCAGGCCGGACACCAAACCATCATATCTTCCCCCGCCAGCCAGGGCTCTCAAAGTTTTTGACCGGTCAAAAACCTCAAACACCAGGCCCGTGTAATATGCCAATCCGCGCACGATGGATAAATCCACCTCAATAAAATCCCCCAGTCCCCGGGAGGTCAGATTGGTCATGATGGGATGAAGCTCCAGAGGCGTAGGACCTTGGATAAATTCCTTCACCTCACGCAAGCTCAGCCCCATGGACTGAAGTTTTTCCTCCAACACCTCAGGGGCATCCCTTTCCAACTTGTCAGCGATCTGAAGCACACCCGGGACTTGATCGTCCGAAATTCCTTTCCCTTTCAGAAAAGACGCCCAGGCACCCCGATGACTTAACCGCACCACAAAATCCTCTGCGCTCAGCCCAAAAGCACGCATGGCATCAATGGCAAATGCCACCAATTCTGCGTCTGCCCCGGGATCGGCATCGCCCAAGAGATCGCAGTTGAGTTGGATGAACTCCCGGAGCCGGCCACGTTGTTGTCGTTCAAACCGGAAAAAATTGCCGATGGCAAACCACTTCATCGGTTTGCGGTAATGCTTTTCACGGGACGCTGCCATCCTGGCAAGGGTGGGCGTCATTTCGGGACGCAGGGCGACCTGTCGTCCGCCCCCATCCTCGAAGCGGTACAATTGGCCAAGAATTTCTTCCCCGCCGGCGTTTTTCCTGGAGTAAAGCTCCAAGGGCTCCAGCGTGGGACCGTCGTATTCCTCAAAGCCGTAACGTTTGGCCACCTGCCGCCACGTGGACAAGATCACACTTCGCCGGAGAGTTTCCTCGGGATAGAGCTCACGAAATCCGGCAAGAGCCTTCATCAATCCAACTGTTCCAGTTCGAAATCATCAAAGTCGACAATGCCAACTCCTATGCGATTGGATTGGATGTGGATTTCAGCGTATTCGGCGTTATCCGGAGCTTTGGCCACAATTTCGTAAGCCGACCAGCCGGGAGCCTGTTTCTCCGGGGGACCCTTGATCATGCGAGGCTCGATGGGCTCTTCAAAGCTGTCCAAAAACCAGAAATGCACATTGGCACTGTGGCCGCTTTGTTGGTTGGAGAAAAAGCGCAATTTGTAAGTCTTGCCTGGTTTGACCCGAACATTCTGAGCGATCAATCGCACATATTCGGTGGTGGATTGATCGGCGTGTCGGAATCCGGCTTCCCCCGTGTGAGCGGCCTCTTTGATCACTGTGGCCTCACTTGCGGCTCCCTTATCGAGGGTCCAGCCGTCGAGTCCCTGCTCAAAGCCTGGATTTTTTAGAGGAATCTGCTCTGCAGCAGACGAGAAGGAAGCTCCGGTGAACAACAGAAGGCATAGTAGGTGAGGAATTTTCATCAGCCCTTGAACATTCCTGCATTTTGCCCGTCGTTCAAGCGGAAAGGAAACAAATGGGCTCAGTCCTCGTCTTCGATGTTGATGTCCTGGCTTTGTTCGCTCATCTGGCGAAGCACATCGGCCATGTCCTCCACTTCGTCCCAAACCTCCTGACTCACAAAGATCGGAGCTTTTTGTTGGGTGGCAAGAGCGATGCAGTCGCTGGGCCGGGCATCCAGCTCAATGATTTTTTTTTGCTGCAATTCATTTTCGACCGTGAGAATCAAGCGTCCAAAATAAGTTCCGCTTTTGAGGTCATTGATCACAATCCGCTGAACTTTGGCCCCCAGAGCCTGCATGAGCAGGGCGATGAGGTCATGGGTGAGCGGGCGCTCCTTCTCGGCCCCGTTCATAAACATCCCAATGGCGTTGCCGACCGTGTGATCGACATAAATTGTGAAAACCTTCTCGTCGTTCCCAAGAAAAACTGCAACACCAGCGTTTGTGGGAATTAATCCTCTCACTTCCACGGGAATCACCGGCTTGTTCATGAAATCAATCTATCACTGACCCGGTCAGGCCGCAATCCCGGTGCATTCCGGCTTGTGTTTGCGTGGAGTGAAAAGCGGTCTGGCAAGGGACTGCCGCGCCCTGCTGGTAGGGTTGGCCGTGCTTCGCCAACCGTGTCTTTGAGATAACCGGGCTCAGTTCGCCTTGCCGGGAGGGGTGCCGCCGTCCACGTTGATGAACGGGATCACTCCGCCTCCGCTCATACGTGGCAGGACTCCATCCCATTTTTCCACGGTGCGGAGTTGAATCAGCTCCGGGCTTTGCTTCAGGGCTGCGGCCTCCCGCGAAATCGCGTCGGCGCGGGCTTTGGATTGGACCTCAGTGGCGTAGGCCTCGGCATCGGCAGCAAGTTGGCGTTCCGAGGCTGCGGCCTCCGCTTGTGTTGTGCGCCGGATTTTTTCGTTCTTGGCTTGGAGGGCCTCCTGTTCGGCTTTGACTTTCAGTTCGATCGCCCGGTTGAATTCATCAGAGAAATTGAAGTCGGTGATGGCGATATTCGCGATGTTGAGTGCTCCGGCGAGATCTTTTTCCTGGAGGGTTCTATTGATAAATGCGGAAAGGGCCTCTTGAATTTGTTGTTTGACCAATTCCCGTTTTGTCACGAGTTCCTCCGCCGTGAATTTGGCGGTAACGGCCTTCACACATTCCTGGATCCCGGGTTCAACGAGTGCTGAAGAAAATTTTGCGAGGTTCCCAATGCGTTGATAGGTGAGGGGTGCCAGTTCGCCATTCAGAGAATATTGAGTGGTGACCTCCGTGCTCACGGTTTGGAGATCTTTGGAGGCGGCGGTCGCTTTGGCATGACTTGCGGTGAGGCGGATATCCATTAATTCCACCTGATCGACGAATGGTTTCTTAAAATGGAATCCTTCACCAAGAGCCTTCGTTTGTACGGCTCCCAGGGATCGAACAACCCCGACATGTCCGGCATCAACCACCACGGTCATGCCCCCAAGCAGAACCAGGGCAAGGACAAGGATGATGATAAGCGGGACGAGACCTTTGAGAGCATTGTTCATGAGATGTATTGAATGATTTGAGATTTTGGATAACGGACTTTGGGAAGTGACGCATATTTGTCATCATCGCTTCGGTAACCGGCCGGACAAACCACGGTAGTCTCGTATCCTGAGCCCTCCAAGCCAAGGATTTTGTCGTAGGTGGCGGGGGCGATACCTTCCATGGGGCACGTGTCGATGCCCAGAAGCGCTGCGGAAGTCATGAATGTTCCAAGGGCCAGGTACACCTGGCGGGTGGCCCACTCCTTGATATCGAGAGGGTAAGGAGGGGCTTTGAGAAAGCCTTTCACGACTTTGCCAAATCCCTCAAGCGTTTCCACCGGCACCCCGCGAACTTCGGCCGTGCGCTCCAAATGGGACTGCACGTCCTCTGGCGTTACGGGGTTTTTTACAGTGAAGACAACCACGTGGGAGGCCTCAATCACCTGAGTCTGGCCCCAGGATGCCGGGACAAGGCTCTCGCGGGTTTGCTGATCCGTGATGACAAGAAACTTCCAGGGCTGGAGACCAAAGGAGGAGGGGGACAGAACCAGGGATTCCTCCAGGACCTGCCATGTGGACGGGTCAATCTTCCGGTTGGAATCAAACTTTTTGGTGGCGTATCGCCATTGCAAGGCTGCGTGAATCGAGTCGGAGGCTGTCATGTGGCACCTAATGGAGCCCAGCATCTCCTCTCGCGCAAGGTAAAAACCCGAATTAGCGTGAGAGCAGATTTTCGGGTCGGGAATCCTCTTTTTTCGGAGTGGGTGTGGCACCGGGAGCGGGCACCGGCACCGGGCGATCCCCGAGTCCTGGAAGCTGACGTTCTGGAGGGGTGGCTTTGGGATCGTATGCGGTGCCACCCACGATCGAGATGCCGCCATCAGTGGTGGGCACGAGGACCGGGCGCGAGCCCCAGTCCTGATAGGCCTGCTGTTTCCGGACTTTTCCATCCAGCCCGAAGTGGGAGTAAAGGAATTCTTTGGGAGCCATATTATGAATGATGTGGATTTCGTTCGCGCGGTCGAGCCGCACCTCGGGATTCCCGAACGAGAGGAAGCGACCCAGTTGGGTGGTGGAATACACAATGCCCCGATCTTCATCCCGGACTCTTAAATACAGCCGTGTGGAACTGGGCAGGCGGTGGGTTAGCAAGGTGTACGTCCGGTTTTTGCCCGGAAGCCCCGTGTCCGGTGGCACGCCCACGGTTTGCTCCCAAAGAACGCGTCCTTCGGTGACTTCCATGCTGAGAGGGGATGAGGAAAAATACCGGTTGAGTGCCGGCACAAAAATGGAGGCGCGGACCCGGTATGATCCAAACTCGGTGATAGGGTAGAGGGGGGTGAGATTGACAGACCGACGGATGGTTTGACCCGGACCAAGGGTCAGAGGCTCATTGCGGTAGCCTTCATGAACGGTGGGCAGGGGACGACCGCTCATGGTCTCAACCTGAAATCCAAACCATTTGTCTTTGGGGGTGTCTGCCAAATGAAGCTCCTGACCTGCGAGGTTTGTGATGCTCACTGTGCAAATCACAGGCTCGTAGATCATGTAGAGATTCCGGCTAAGGGATATATTGACCTGGATCTGAGCCCGGGCCGCAGGAAGGAAAACCAGACATGCAAGTCCCGCGAGGAGAAGTCTGAAGATGTGAGCCTTATGGGCGTCGAGATGCTGCCGGAACGGGCAGTTCTGCAACTCAGCAGGAGAAGAATGGCTTCGTGTTGAGAACATTCAGGGGGCCTTCGTCGGAGGCGAATCCGAAGCCGTGCGAAAGCCCAAGGCGCTGTCGCTCTGGATATCCGTCAGCACCAATACCCTTCGTGTGATTTTGTAATCGGGGGTCCTCCAATTTCCTCCACGGATAACAGGGACTTTTCCGGAGGACATTTGCGGGTCGGTGTCCATGGAGGCGGTCCACTCGGAAACATTGCCTGCCATTCCGATGACGCCCTCAGGACTGCGGTCTGCTTTCACAGCATCCACCGGCGACCAACGTCGAAAGCCGTCGATGTGACCTCCCTTTTTGGGATTGGGATCGAGGTCTGCTGCCGTATTGGCGCGTTTGGGGTCTTCTGTGTTTCCCCAAGGGTATAGAGTTCCTTCCTTACCCCTG
>JBGSPC010000122.1:0-27052 GCA_041738805.1 Terrimicrobiaceae bacterium
CTTTCACCACCGAACAATACGCCCACAACTTTTTCTCCTTCAGCAATGAACCCGTGGGGCCGAATTACGAAGTTGAATTTCCGTATGATATTGAGGCGGATGGCATAGAGGCTGGACAGCGAAAGGAGGGGCGCAGAATTCTTTATCATGAAACCCTCCAAAAGCCGACGAACATCCGCGTTCCCATGCCGGAAGGATACACCGGCCCTAATACGGTCAGCGTCCGCCACTCTGTCAATGGCCAGCAAATCACGGCCACCACATCGATCCCCGGAACTCGCACATTCCTCCACGCCTCGGCGGCTTGTCTCTGCCCGGAGCAGTTCGTTCGCATCAGCCTCAAGCCGGGTGAGTCTGCCGAGTGGACGCGGCATTACGATTTTCGGTTTCTCTCGCCAACAAGTGCCCAGAAATCTTCAGGCAACCATGGAAGTTGAAGTTCCAGAAGCACTGCTTCCCACCGCAGCCACTCATTGGTTTTGAAAAGCGAAAAAAAGTTCTTGCATAAAATTTAAATCGATTTAAATACAGGCTTGGCAAGCCTTTTGTTTTCCCCAGAAACATTGTTGGAGTGTTTTCCCAGAAAGCCGGAGGAGCCCCCCCAAACCCCCCTAACCCACCCCCCAAATATCATGCGCTCTCATGTCCTCCTAAATGTTATCGTCCTCCTCTCACTCGGGCTCACGCCCGCCATTTCGAGTGCGGCGTTGCTCTCCCGCACGGTTACCCAGTACAATCAAAACTACCGGGTCGAAGATCCGGCGATGTTGCCCCTCCAAGGCAAACCGGCCACAGCCAATACGCCGGCCACGGGTCCCAGTCTCGATGGCGTCAAAGGCGAGTTTGAATACAATGTCACCATAGACACGGCTGGCTGGTATGAACTCATCGTGAGCTGGGATTCCGTGAATTGCCGGGACTACATAGGAGGCAAGACGGGCGTTTTTTTCCCGTATACAAAATATTTTATCCACAATCCCGGTGTCGGGATGACCTATCTCAATGCCACAACACCCACGAGCGCAGTCAGCGCACTCCCTGAGGGACAAATCAAGCCTGGGGTCGTCTGGCTCGGCACCAATCCTGGCGGAGCGCCGAGGGTCTATGGAGTCCGGATGGAGAATTATAATGCAGGCAGAACTTTTCCGCCCATCACAGGCTTCGAATTAAAGCTTCTCGCACCAAACTTTTCCAATGGTTTGCGCGTCACGGCCGGAGACAATGGAGCGCTGATCGGCAGGCGGTTTGTGGGTGTTGGTGAGAATCTTCCCGTTGTTGTCCAAGCAGGTGGAAACAATTTATCCGGAAGTGTGACAGTGGAAGTATGGAAGAGCGGACCTCCCGAAGCTCCCAAATCCTACGTGGTCCCGTTCAGCGCCTCACCAGAGCCCATAACTACTACGGTGAATCTCACCGTCGCATCGCCGGGAGACTACGAACTGAAGTATAAAGTCGGTGGTGCCTACGTCGACGGGGGAGTCAACCTTCCCAAACTATATTTTACTGCTATCGATGTGGCCCCGGTGTCTGCTCCAACCACCTCGTCGATCGACACGGGAGCGGGAGCCTTAGTGACGATTGACTGCTTTAATGTCGAGCCAGATAACGGAGGAACTGGAATTGCCAGCGACAATGGGTCAACCAAGGTGACTTCTCCGGTTGGCAGCTATCGAGAGTCAGGGCAAACAGGCTTTTCTGATTGTAATTTCAAGAGCCGTCAGCCCGCACCGGGCAGCTATATAGATTGGGCCAGTTGGTTTGCCTACACCTTGCCCGTTACCCTCACAAAAGGCCAATTGTATCGCTTGGAGGTGGACTATCCGGATAATGCCGATCGCTCGTTCCTCGTGGAGCTGAGGCAGAGCGGGACACAGCCCTACCAAGTCCGCGGCTCTGGAGTGGATACGGGCGGCCCTTATATCCCCACTAACCAAATGAGAACGCACAAGATCTTCTTTTGGGCAGGAGCTTCCACGGAGCCGGCCCGCGTCGTCATCCTGAACTACCAGACCGGGATGAAGGCTGCCGTCTCAAAAATTCGCCTTTATCAAGTTTCGGGTGAGCTTCCGTGGCTGCTTGGCAATGATCCAGGCGCTGGACGCAGCTTCGGACATTGGTTCGAGGAGCCTTTCTGCTTCACCACAACCTACAGCGACGGCAGCGTCCAAGATTCGAAAACTTATGCCCTCGCCATCGAAAGATGGGCCAAAATGCTTAAGTATGTCGGGGGAGACACGATGTGGGTGACGTCATCCGTATACGGAGCAACCCTGTTTCCAAGTGCTGACTACCTCAAGTCATCGATTGATCCCAACACTCCAGACTACTTCAAGATGATTCTCTTGATCGCAAGGAAATACAATTTGAAAGTTGTCGCGGAGTTTCACCCCCAAGAAAGCGCGGAGATACTTAATAAGTTTAACAACACGTCCACTCCCAACATCCATCTGGCAATGAATAAGAATGGGAAGATCTACTCTGATGATGGAGTGGATAGTGCTCGGTCACCGGTTTTTAACCCTGTTCACCCGGCCAATAGAATATGGCTCGCCGATATGCTCAAGCAATTCGTCAGGAGATATCGGCTCGAAACAGCATTCAGCGGAGTATCGATCCGATCAATGGGCTGGCAGAATCCCGGCTTTAATAATTTCCATAGTATCGACTGGGGGTATGACGACTACACGGCAAGTCAATTCGCGGCAGCTAATGGCGGTATCGCAGACCCTGGCAGCCCGGCATCTCGGTTTACTGAATACAACACAGGGGGCAACAAGGTGAAATGGGATCAGTTCAGGGCAGATCAAATCAACTCTCTTTACCAAACGCTGGTAGCGGCACTGATTACGGACGTCAATGTCAAGCCCGTTAGCAATTTTACCATCTATTCTCCAGTTTTAACCACCGCTCTGCCACAGCCACTGGCGGCGACTCCTACTTTGCGCCCCGCACCCGCTGACGCCGGCATGAAAGACAATTCCATCGCAGGATTTAAGTATGCTTATTCCATCGGCTACGGAAGACGGCGATCCGAGGTGGCAAACTGGGACTCCGACCGCATGAAGCTGACCGAGCGCGCTGAGCTGAATGCCTTTGGTTCCTCCCGAACGTACTTTGCCACAGCCAATTATGCAGAGGACGGAAGGTGGACAGTTCCTAATTCTCGGATTGGTTTAGGGGACTACACAGCACCTATAGTCGGGGAAACAAAAGATCCCTGGCTTTCCGGACATATTGTGCCGTCCGATCGCTACAATCTGGAGAGGTATGCTCTGATGATGGCAAATGGAGATGCAACGACGATCATGAATGGCGGGAACAACTATTTCATCGACCAAGACACAACTCGGGAGTTCTTGCGAGAATACAGGAGAATTCCCTCTGATCCGTTCAGCGTGAGTGCTGGCACCAAGATAGATGCTCAAGGACTTCCCGATGGCTTTGCTGCTGTCCGGGAATTCAAAAGTGGCGGATTCACCAAGAATTTCTACGTGGTAAACCGAACGAGACTAAATCGCTCTGTAAATGTGACGTTTGGTGGCAGCGTGGTCGTCACGCGGCCCTCCACTGGCGGCACTGCCATATTTTCAGGCAATACGACGACGATAGGTCTTGGCCCATTCGAAATGAAGGCTTATAACGTTACGGGCAATGGAAGTATCACCGATGTCACAGGTGATGAGTGATTTCTGCATTTCTCGTTCACCCCTACGATTGTCGGCTCGGATTACGAAGTCGAGTTTCCATATGTTTGCGAGGCCATGGGGATGAGGAGAGCACAATGTGAGGATGTCCTTCTAATTCTCTACAAAAAGCTCCTCTCAGCACCAATCAACATAAGTGTCCCGATACCAAAATGCTGCTCAGATCTGGACAATGTCAGTCTCCGCCATTCCACCAACCGTCAGAACAGCTCAGCAACAACTTCAATCGCCGACAGCCGCATTCCTCCAACCCTCAGCCGATCACATCTGCCCATAGAAGTTCGTTCGCCTAAACCTCAAACCGGGAGAGTCTGCGCAGTGTACACGCGAGTGCACGTTTCTCTAAACTTCTCTCTCCACGTTCTCCGCGCCTCCGCGTGAGTCGCAGGATGACGTTACATACTCACCTCACCCACTCCCGATAGCGGTTCATCGAGCACGGCTTCCCAGGCGATGGTTTGCAGAAGCCGGTTCCGCCTCTGCGAGGCCTCATCGCCCGTCTCTTCAAAGCAGAGGAGTCCGACGGGGCTTCGCCGATACAGAGAAGCAAACTGGCAGTAGGCTGCCAATTGAAGCACGGGCTCCGCACCATGTCCGATCTCATCAACGAACAGCTCAGACTGCCGTATGATGCTGGGCACTTGAGCGGCAATAATCATTTCCCGCAGCCGTAACACCGCTTCGCCGACTGGCACCACGAAGGCAACGGCCTGCCCGTGATGTGTGTTGATATCCCTCACCTGTTTGCCGACAATATCGCGATACGGATCATAGACGGCCCGCATCTCTGCGATGCCCTTCACATCGCGATCCTCATTCATCACGACCTTCTCGGGCAAATTCAACCCGTCCCATGGATACCAAGAGACCTGGACCAAAACGCGCATGTCGGGATTTTTCTCTATGCCGAGGCTCACGAAATTCGCGATCGCGATATCCGGAACGATCCAGTTCGGCGAGAGCATCAGCACATCCACTTTCCCAGCAAGCAGCATTTCCTTTGCGACATTCTGGCCCTCTGGGAGATCCCATTGCTGTGTGACGCTCGACGCACCGATCATCTGCTGTCCAACCCATTCATGCCCGGCGATCCCCGCCGCTCGCACGACTCGGTCAATCTCGGGTAGCAGGGGGACGAGAAAACTGTGTCCGGCCACGAAAACTCGCTGGCTTTGCATCGAGATCCAGCGCGGCGTTTCTCCAATGATATGGCTCATGTCGTTCTCATGCATACCCCTGCCAACCTAGGTTGAGACGAACAATGCTTCTAAGCTTAGGGAGCAAACTGCCGGTTTTCTACGATGCGCCAACGGTAGAATTTGTCGAGAGGATCGAGGGTTGGAATGCTGGCGGGTGTGGCCGCGTAGTCGGGGATGAGGGGGTTGTTTGCGTCAATAAACCGCTCGATGGTCGTGGACCCTCGATATTCACCTTGGACGATGTCTTTACCTTCGGTCCAAGTTCCTGCGACAGACGTATTCAGCTGCTTCAGCGCTTGGACTCGGAAATGCACGGTGAACGTATTCGATTTTGTGGTGAGGCGGGGGTAGAGCGTCGTGTAGATGCGCTCACGAAGATTGTCACCGGTCAGCGCATTGTCTGCCCAGAAACCCGTCTGCGTCATATCGGCGACGGTTTTGCCTTGAGGAACGATGGGGATATCACAGATTTCCGAAGCCGATTTGAAAATTTGACCACTGTTAAATTTTGTTTGGAATTGGGAGAGTGTTTCGGTCTGATTAATCGGGAGGCGGAACGACGTAAAGGTCGCAGGATTGTTTTTCTGACCGCCCTTATACGTAAGGCCCGAGGTTGTCGGAATCGCGGCGAGCCGCTCAGACTGGAGCACGGCGTGCATTCCGGTGGATCGTTCGATGTAAGTAAATGGCAATATCTGGTAGTTTAGGTTGATCTTTCCAGACGTAGAGAAGCGGTCACTGATGGCATACGGTTCCACGACGGGCATCCAAAACAAATCTATGAGGAGGTGGTCTGGAATCGTCGTTGAATACGAGGGATGATTTGTCTGTGGGCGAAAGAGAAGAGTTTTCCACGGCTCATCCGCTTTGATGCCCGTCGAGAGGGATCCCAGCATTCCAGAAGAGGGAATTTGACGATTAGGGGAAAAAAACGTCGGACTTACCGGGGCGAAGTTGTTGTCATTGGTAAAAAGCCTAAAGTAGGGGTAAGTCGTGAAATCAGTGCTATTGGGTGCCGAGGTGCGGACATCGCCCTCATCCGGTTTATTCACGTAGGGGCCGTCGATCGAATTGGCGAGTCCATTATCGAAATCTCCCGTGACATTTGGCGAGTTAGCCCCCGTTGCATCCGAAGGGATGTCGGGCGTAACGTCCACGTGGTAAGTGGCTGCGGGGATGTATTTGCCGTCCACATCGTTCCCGGGGAGAAACGTAGGGCGAGCCGAGGCATTTCCCATCGAGAGGCTGCTCGCGAGGCGGCGGGTGACGTCGTCATAGTAGCGGTGCTTCACAAAGTTCGTCACATTTTGACTCGCCGCCATCAACCGATAGTCGCCATGCGGGGGCAGAATGGAGCGCACCGTATCGAATTCGGCACGGAGAAATGTTCCTGGGCCATAGCCGACATTTCCAGACAATACTCGCGACCCGATCAAGCTTAGGCGACCTGAAATGCCAGTGACCGCGCCAGCCCTAGAATATGCCCACCAGCTGGCGGCAGAATCCGGAAAGGGACCTACCGGAGAGACATTCGTCGCGGCGACCTTACTTGGAACGATTTCCGGAACAGGGAAAGTGCTCGATGGAAAGGAGATATCGAATGTCTGAATGAGGTTCGCCGCCGTAGTCGGTCCAGTCGCTCCTGCATAGAGGCTCACTGTCAGATTGCCACCTGTAAAGCTCATAGTCCCACCAGTGGGAGGCGCGGCAATTTTGACGGGAATTCCGATGAAAGGATACAATGTGCTGCCAGTGTCCCCTGCCAGGGAACCTCGAGCTGGCGAGCCTCTGTTAAAACCAAAAAACCTATAAGTTGGCGTCCCCCCCATCTTTGAGATCTCAAAGACGCCGGGCGCGTTCGTAAACCTTGCGGATTCCGAGATAGCAGGAAAGATAGGTTGTCCGTTGATCCGAAGATTCTCGAGACCGGAAATCGTCATCTGCATATCTGGGGCCATGCCAATCGCTCCTTGCATGGGACTGAAAAGCTCCGGAAGAATCATCGCTTGGATGAATTTTTCACCCGGCACAAGGGCTGTTCCTGCTAAGACGGTATTGGTGCCAGCACCCGTCGCGATGTTACTACCCCATGACTCATCTGGAGTGGGTGTGAGAGGATCGTCTGGTGCTGCGTTGCAGATGAAGACGAGGCTTAACTCCGAAAGGGTATAAGCCCTCCCGAATCCCATCGTCGATCCTCTCTTGCTTGGAACGACCCAACCATAGCCATTCGGTGCATTCATCAGTGTGCCGGAAGGAAGCAGCGGTCTTGTGTATCGATTGGCAGGCACCGGCAGGGTATCATCCTGGAGATTCACAGAGCGGATATAGTCGAAGGTTTCCGTGAGAATCTGGTCGCGATCAAGCGGATATTTTGCCGAGAATCTCCCGCCAAAACCCGGGATGGGCTGGGAGGTGAGATATGTCAGATAGTTCAAAAGTTGATCGTTTCGGACCAACCCGATGTCATTGGTCGCGCTGTAGGCATCCTCGCGCTGGAAAAGATAAGGATTGTAAGACGCCGAACCAACAACGCCCGTGGAGGCGCAGAAGGCGATCAGCCTATCAAAAAGCGTCGTGCGGGCAGCATCGGTCACGCCGTTGGCCCCCAGTTTGAAAATGGGCCACATGGCTAACCGGGGAAGGTTGAAGAGGTTGGTTTCCGGTGCACGACTGCGTGCGGTGAGGAAAAATCTGGCTTGCTCCAACTGCTCTCTGGTAAGGGCGCCAGCGTTGAGTGCGCGGTTTGGCTGGAAAATCAACTCATCCACGTTCGCATAAAGGCGATCTGTGTCTGGAGATAGGGAGCCTGGGGCGATGGAGGTTCCGCCATTCGAACCACCCTCTATCACGCGTGGAGCAAGGGCATAAATTTGATCCTTCGTGAGAAATGGGAAAACGGACAAGAGACTCGTGGTCGCTGGGTGGCCGGCGTAACGTTGAAATTCCTTTTGTGCCGGCGGAAACTCGGCGTAACCCAGATCGAAAGTATCGCCCGGGGAAGTGTTGCCGGCAGCCTTGGTGATGACCCTCGGCGTGTCCCAATACGTTCCCGCGCTGGCGGTGTTAATGTTGACCTTGCACGTATCATCATCCGCCCAGAAGGCGATACGGCCAACGATGGGATTTGCCGTTGTGGCCCCAGGAATCGTAGCTGTGGCCCCCGAAGTATTCGACGGCGCGACGACCTGGCCGTCGCTGAGCATGTAGAGCCAGCGAGTGGGCATCGGAGCAGACTGGTAAGCGGTGGCTCCAGGTGGTGAGGTAATTGAAAATCCCTCGGGCGGCTGAGGCGCCAACGCGGCCGAAGGATCGAGGATAGGAAAATTCTTAACCCCATTGACCTCCACGGGAGAGTTTAAATCCGTCCAGATCGCCGTGTCTGTCGCCCATGTCGCTGGCGGAAGATCTGCCGTGAGGCTAACGGCTGAACTGATCATATCTGGTGCCGAGTAAAGCTTGTAGGCGTTGAGAAGGTTTCCGCTCACGTTGTCGAATGTCCGCACCATTCCCGGCTGGGACGCCCAGGCGACCGCTGCGCCTTGAGTGGCCGCCGTATTGATCTGCCCTTGCACCAGTCCCACGGCCGTGTCTGCCAGCTGGCGGGTCGAAACGGAGGCGCGAAATCCCGAAGCGGCCGAACGCTCGGTTCCGGCACTGGAAATAAAGCCAACGGCTAGGATGACGAGCAACACGATGACACCCAGCACAATCACCAATGCAAAGCCTCTGACGGGGTGAACATTTCTTTTCATGGCCGAAACACAATGATTTTTCCTGTCTGAGCGTTGATCTGCATAGTATAATAGTTCGCCGGCGTGCTCCCGGTATCGGTTGCACTCACTAATGTGATGGAATTATTTGCGCTTACAGCGGCTTCAAGTCCCCCGCTGGCACGGAAGCGGAAGCCCCGGAAGGCTGTTGCCCCATAGACGGGTAAATTCGTCGAGCCGCTTTGAGGTGCTGCCGTAAGGAGTGGAGACAAATTTGTTGATATTAGGATTCCGTCAGGTATCACTGCAACGCGACTGGAGGAATTCGTGACTGGCCCGTTTGGTGTTTGTTCGATGCGCCAGAGCTGGACCCCGCGCCACCCGGGAGTAGGGCCATTTGCTAGGAAATAGAATCGCACCTCGACATCTCGGTTTTTACTGACGGCTTCCTGTCGCGCGAGACTGAATTGATCGCTGATAATCTGGCCTGCGCGATTGATGTTGGATCCACGCAAGATAGAACTCACTGCTGGCAGAGCAAGCACGGCAAGAAGGGAAAGAATTGCTATGACGACAAGAAGCTCGACGAGGCTGAAAGCCGCGTGACGAACAACGGAGGATTTAGAGAGAAAACGCTCCCCTCCGGCGATCAATCGCTTTCCGGTTCGATCTAAGAGCGCCCTCACTTCGACCATTTCGACTCCCTGATTGGTACTGCACTGGAAAAAATGCGGTAGTTGACATTCTTTGCACTCAAGCTGGCAACGAGGGCGTCGAGATCAGCCTGGTAGTTGGCTGGATTCGAAAATTTTCCATTTAGCGCAGTTGAGATCTCGATAGGCTGAGAAGATCCGCTATCCATCCGTTTCGCAGAAGTCTCATCGATAGCGACCATTGTTACTTGAACGACGGGCGGCAGCTGATGCGATGTCACGGGTTGAGGACTGGCCGTGGCATTGAGCGTGGAATCATAGGCATACTGGTTGTTTGGCAGATTGCCTGCCGCAGATCCCGGGTCTTGGGGGCGAACGACAACGGCGATGATATTGTCCGCGACTGGCTGTGCAACGCCAGCGAATGCGTCGAACCATGCCGTGGACGATAGATTGCCCTGGTAAATCGTGTTGCTCTCAGCAGGCACAAGCACCTGCATCAGTCGGTAGCGGTAAGTGTTGCCTGCGTTGGTAACATGGCTCGGAATAGCACTGTTTGTCGTGTAGCTGACAAAATAACCACAGGTATTCAACAGAGAATCCATTCCGATGTAACTCGGATTTGTCGTGTAACCCAGAGGAGCTTGGAAAAAAAACGCACTCCCAGTTTTTGCAGTGCCGGGCAGGGTCCCCGTGCCCGCCGCATCGGCAAAAAACTTCAACTCGGACTTCCGCAGATACTGCTGCGGATTCACCGGATCATCATAGTCCAAATATGTGTTTAACGTCGCTTGGCTGAGATTGCGCGTGATGGATTCAAAAGCTAATCGAGCGCCCTGAAACGATTCGATCTTGTCTATCGAACTCCGCCAGATGTTTGAGGATTGGGAAATGACGGACAGAACAAGAACAAGAAGTAGCGCGAGGATAGTTGTTGCCACAAGCACTTCCAAAATCGTGAACGCTCGTGACCTCGAACCCTCTGCGTCAGCCCAAGCTTTTCGGACGATTTCAACCATTGGTTCTCCTTCAGCGGTCTAGTTACCTGAGTTTGGAACATGAACAATGAAGCGATTCGTCGCGCCGCCTTGCAGCGCCACCACCTCAATCGCCATCGCGACCAAGCTGTTCGTCACCGATGTCGGCGCATTTGAAGACCCTGGATAAATGGCGTTTGCGGGCGGGAACGCCGTCACCTTGAAAGCAGCTGTTCCCGCGCCGGGCACTTCCTCGCCCTCCTGATCATAGTAAAAACTCTGGCTTGTCGAATAGTTCGTCCGGAGTTGGCTGAAGGGTGTGAGTAGGAACCTGCCGCTCATCTTCTGAACAATCTGTCCCTCGACAGTCTGGTTCATTGCATTCCGCAGCGTGCTCAGACCGACTGGCATAAGCCCGACGATACTGAGCATCGCGAATGAGATCAAACCTATCGCCATCGTGACCTCAATCAGACTGAAACCGAGGGTGCGGGCGCTCTTCCCATCCATGCGTAGACGGGAAAACAAGCTTTTTGAAAATCGGGTGTTCATGGGGTGTTGGAACTCGAAGTGAGGCAATTTAAACCGATTTAAAATAAAAGTCAAGTCGCCGAACGACTGTTTTTATACGCGCAGAGTTCCGAAGAGTTTTCTCACTTCAGAGAAAGAGGCTCGCATCGATACTGTCCACCTCGATCATGCGAATCAATTGGGCCAAACTCAACGAGATTCCCCTCGGCCGAGAAAAGCAGATGAGACGACGGAACTCGACTCGAAATGTCGATAGAATTAAATCTTGCAAAATGTTTAAATCGATTTAAATCTCGATGAGTGGAATCGTTAAACTGGTTCAGAAAATCGTCCTCCCCCGCAGAACTCAAGCCATCGAAAAAGCTCTCCGTCTTATGTACATGTTTCACAACTATCTCCGACTGCGGTGCGGACTCACACGTTTTGAGTTGCTGGGCAGCTTCATTTTTTTTGGTGCCCTCCCCGCGTCGAAGGTGCCAGCGACGTCGACAGCAAAAAAACGGGAAACGGCCTGAAATACTGTGATCGGTGCGTTCTATGAAAACGATAAGCCTAAAGTGCGCTCTACAGAAATTGTTTGTCGTTGCTGCGCTCGGAGTGATGGGGGGATTTGTGGCGGCTGAATCCCCTGTGCCGACCGAAGCTGGAAACCCCTATTGGCCGATGGCTAATCGGAACGTGGCCAGAACCGTCGCTTTTACCGACTCTGAACTTTTGAAAGACAGTGCCAGTAATGCCTTTTGGTTGGCATGGGGCTACACCGCTCCGCAGAGTGAGACCCGCGGTAACAAGGAAATGCTTGGAAGACTCATTGCGCTCTGGGATTGGGTCGCAAGTGTTAAACTTCAAGAAGTTGCGAAAAGTAATTTTGAAGATGCCGAAAAACAGAAAGATCCAAAGGCAAATTTTTGGTACACGCTTCCTTTTCTTGAGTCTCTTCTCCTCCTGAGAAATGCGAACGCTGTTCCGTTGGAGCAACAGAGTGCCTGGGCTGCATCGCTGCTCCCGTTCATTGAGGACGAGTTTCGGGAGTATGGACAGGCCAGAAAGCGCGGGTGGGCGTCAGCCGCTGCAAAAAACTATCCGAATGCCGACGCTCAGTATCTCGCTGCAATGTATGCGGCCTACCAGCTCTATGGAGACGAGCGATTCAAGGAGAGTGCACGAGAGTTCGTCGCAGCGATGGAGTCGCAATTGCGGCCACCGGGAGCATGGCTGTATTACATGGGGAGCACGCCGATTCCGCTATATCACGGCTTTGAAATCATGTTTCTGGGCCGATATTATCAGATGAGCGGCGACGAGCGGGCGGCAGATATGATCCGCCAAACAAAGGACTATTACCCATACACCTATGTTCCGGAGAATACGGTCGAGTATTCCAGCTCGCCATGGTGGAAACAAATGTGGAATCCAACGGGCGGTCCCTACCATGCGCCGGAAATGGTCGCCTGGCTCGCGGGAGACGGCCGCAATCGTTGGTTCGCCGATCTCCGCTCGCAGCAGCCATTTCGGCATTATTGGGTCGTGTATTGCGGAGAAGCGTGGGACGCCGGAGCCGCTGACCGCGCGACACCCGAGCCGTTTCCCGATCGCTACATCGTTCCCGACCCAAGTATCGATGGCCTACGGGGACGCTTCGGTTCGTTCTCATTTGTTGGAAGCCGAGGAAAAAACACCGCGAGTTTTGGGGGCTGCTTACTTGCAGACGCGTCGCTTCCGTCGGGATATGATGGCTACCTGCAGCTGGCCCACATTGGGATTGAGATACCCGGAAAAGCCCAGGCGCCTTACTTCGAGGCTCTCCGACTGGTCGCAGATCCCGAAGAAATCCCAACCCCCGGCGCGCAACTTATCGAAAAGGACTTTGCCGCACTCACTGTGCGATACATCCCTCGGGCGCAATTGACTCCAGACGTCGCATTCGACGACTGGCAGGCCCAAGAAACCTGGCTTTTCACACCAAATGCGGTGGTTGCCGTCATGAAAGTCACTGCTCTCAAGGATAACCCCGGAACCTATCCGCAGGGAATCGTTCGTCTTGGCCCCGCGCCCCGTCCAAGTGGTTTGGAAAACAATAAGTTCTTTGTCGGGAACCTCCATGGACAAATCCTCCTGACCGACTTTCCTAAAGTTGAGCTATCTGAGGGATCGTCCGATCAATATTCAAAAGAAACCCGCAGCGAAATTCGGCTTAGACTCGAACCAAGACCGGCGAGCATTTCAAAAGGTGATCATTGGCTCTACGCGATGGTGCTCTCACCGCAGAAAGACATTTCAGTTCTCGTCGAGAGGAAGGACGACTCTTCCTTTGTCGCAACCGTGGATGGGGTAGCACACAACGTCACTTTCTTCCCCGATCTCGGTGTCACAAAACAGTAGAATATCACTTATGAAACCGCTCTTCATACTCCTCATCGCATTATTGTCATCGCACCCCATCACCGCGCAGACCCTTCCAGCAGATGAGTTCTGGAAGTTCTCGACTCCGGAGCAGCTTCCGTTTGCTGAAGAGTGGATTGTCCAGAAAGAGGAGAATGGCGTGGTTTCGAAAGAGTTCTACTTTACGAGCGAGGTCGCAGGGGGCGAACCGTATCGGATCTATGCCATTTACTCTGCCCCAAAAACGAGTGGAAAGGTGCCAGCAATTTTGTATATCCATGGGGCAACCGGCACTGCGGACCGCGCCATGGTCGCCGAGTGGGTCAAACGCGGGTATGCTTGTCTCAGCTTCGATTGGACGGCTAACCCAAAAGACAAGCAGTTCAAGCGGACACAATTCAGCAAGTTCGGAGACCTCACCGAGGCTGATAGTGGCGGTTCCTTCGTATCCCCACCTGAGCGAAGTCGTATGCACCAGACTATTATTGCTGCGAGGAGAGCTCTCTCGTGGCTTCAACTTCAACCAGAAGTTGAGCCAGACAAACTTGGCGTTCTGGGTATCTCCTGGGGTGGATTTGCCTCCCTGCTTCTCAACGGAATTGATGACCGTATCAAGGCCTTGGTGAACGTTTATGGAGCGGGGTTTTACCAGGAGTTTGGTCTCAATGGCGGTTGCTTCGGGGTCACAGGTCCACTTCAAGTTCTGCCGCGCGAGCAGCAGGTGGAATGGCTTAGCCACTTTGATCCCGCTCATTACCTATCAAAAGCTCACGCGCCTACGCTGATGTTTACTGGAACCAACGATATGTTCTTCTGGCTTCCCCTGGTGATGAAAACATTCGAGGCCCTTCCGGTGGAAAAGAGGCTGATCTTGGAGCCGAGCATCAACCACACGATTGCCAAAGGCGCGATTATTGAGACCTCCGCCCAGTGGTTTGACCTGTTTTTGCGGAAATCTGGCGAGGCCTGGCCAACGATTGACATGACTGATGCTGGAGAAGGAAAAATGGAGATGCGGCTCACGAACGGCGGGGTTGGCGTCAAGGCCGTTCAAATGGCGTGGTTCCCGCTTCAGTGGCCGGTGGATAGCGTCCCGATCTCTGCCTACACCAGTAAAGAACAAATTTGGCAGACGGGATCAGCAGTCCTCGCGGACGATGGACAAACGGCTTCCTTTTCGCTGCCGGAGTTTCCGAAAGATGTTCGTTCCGTGGCGGTGTTTGCAACCGCCGAGACAACCGATGGAGTCCGGGTTTCCTCCGCTCTAAAGCTGGTCGAGCCTCCGCGGGCCAACTTGGCATCGGATTCGCCATCCGAGGACAAGGGCGGAATAACAAAGGGTCCGTCTCCGGTTCGTATAGCGAAATCGATCGAGACGCAGCCCATGGAGCAGGGCAATCTTTTCGAGGACGCCTCCTTCGAGTCCGGTCCGTTCAAGAAAGGACGCGTGGGCGCCCTGTTTCTCAATTTCCACGGCGACGAGCCGCCCCTTTGGGATGATACAGGAAAACAAGCCAATACCGGTGACGCGGCAGTGGGCTTCCTCGACAAACAAGGCTTCGGAATCGGTGCCCCGGCCGAGGCGGGAAAACGCTATCGTTTCGCTCTCTGGATGCGCTCCGATGCCAGAGGAAGCAAGGGAAGAGTGCAAATCAATTGGAACCGATCCGGCGCAGATTCGGCCGGTAAACTTATTCATTTCGAACTCAAGCAGCCGGTCCTCAAAGACGAGTATCAGCTTGTTGAGATTATTGCCGAGGCACCGCCCGAGACAACGGGGGCCAATCTGATTGTCAGTGGAAATGGCAGCGTCGATGAATCAGACACAGTCTGGATCGATGATATCTATTTTGGAGAAGCTCAATGACGAACGACGAAAACACAAGCTGGTATCATAATGGTCTTTTTGGAACTTTTCATCATTGGGTGTCTCCGCCGTGGCTGACGGACGCGGATCGCTCGGCATTTGATGCCGGTGTATGGGTCCGTGCTGCGAAAGATGCCCATGTGGACTATCTCATCTTCCTATCAAAGTGGGTGGATGGGCTGGCGTTTTATCCGACGGAGCACGGGGAGACGAAGACATCCCGCGACTACCTCGGAGAGCTGTTGGAAGAGGTCAAGCGGCAAGGGGGAATCAAGGCTGTCGTGTATTACTGCGTCGAGGTGGACCATGCTGTCGGACGTCTGCATCCCGAGTGGAGAAACGTCGATCAAGACGGGGAGCCCTACACACTAGGCCGGTTCTACAAACCCAGCCTCTGCTCCCCCTACGGGGATATTGTCCGGGCGCAAATGTGTGAGGTGGCCACGCGCTATGGCCACCTCATGGATGGCTTTTGGATTGATGATCCCTACATGGTCCATTCGTACGACCCCTATTTTACAAAGCAGTTTGAGGCGTCTTCCGGAAAAAAGCGGGAAGATGCAATGACCGGGGAGCTGGAGGCATTTTGTGAGGAGATTCTTTTTGGAATGATCCAGACGGCCCGCGATACGCTTAAGGCGGTCAATCCGAACGCCGCTCTGACATTCAACTGGTCCGGGAAATGGCCTCGACTGCCCCAGGGAGCTGAAAGAGCCGGGATGCGGCGGCGGGTTGATCTGCTGGATTTTGTCAGCTATGAGGGGCACGATCCCATGCGCCTTGCATCTTTCGCACGGCTGCTACGCAACAGCGGCAAGCCGTTCGAGCTCACGGCTTCGGGAAGTGTCGGGGGGGACTGGATTGGCTATGTTTCAAAGCCCGCGTGTCTCCTCAAGTTGGAAGCCGCCTCCGTATTGGTCAATGGTGGCAGCTACTGCTACGGCCTCCTTCCCGTGGCCAGTGGCGACCTTCAAGATGGCGACGCATCGGTTTACAGGGACGTCGGGGCTTGGATCCAGGAGAGAAAACCATTTTTTACAAATGCCATCCCGGTGACAGAAGCTGCGATTCTGATATCACCGCCGCCCTCGGCAAAGTGGTGGGATACCTCGCCCATTGCAAACGACTTCTGGCCAAAACTAAACCCCGAAGGCAAATCTGTTCAAGTCCCTCCCATTGCCAAGCACACCACGGTAGGAAATGGCTTCGAGCTGGCCCTGCTCAGCTCGCATGTGCAGTTTGATCTCTTGCCGTCGCTCGAAAGCCTGCGAGACCATCGTTTGCTGATCCTTCAGGATGAGACGTGCCTGAGCGATTCACAGTGCGAACGAATCCGTCAATTTGTCGCTGAAGGCGGTCTCCTCCTGGCCGAAGGTCACGCCTCGCTTCTCGACGAAGACGGGAACAAACGTGCCGATTTTGCTTTGGCGGATGTGCTGGGATTGAGTTTCGGTGGATACGGACCTTACCTCGACGGCGTTTACACGCGTCCGCTGTTGGACGAACTTCGCGATGGATTGATCGAGAGCCCGATTCTTATCGCTGGTGGGGCGATATATTCAATCGATGTGAAGGCGGACGTCCTCGCACCAATCATCGAACCCATGGGAAATCGAGGCGAGGTGATGACCTGGTCCGAACACAACAGCCCTTCTCTTGAAGATTCGAAATTGCCGATGGTCACGCACCATCGATTTGGAAAAGGCCGGGCGATCTATGTTGCGGCACCGTTGGGTGCCTATGTTTCCAATCGAGGGGCTGTCGATCCCTGGGCCAGGATTCTCGCATCAAATCTCGTGCGGTTTCTTTTGGAGGATCCCTTCGTGATGTCCGATTTGGCGACAGGCATTGAGATTGTCTTGAACCGGCACCCAGACCGGCTCGTCCTCCATCTGATTAACCACTATGGCAGTGAGTCAACAGTGCTCGGGAATTTTCCAACTCTGGCGGGCGGCCGTGTTCTCATGAACGAGAAACGACTCGGCCGAATCACCCATGCAACGATTGTCCCCGACGAGACGGAATTGCCCCTCTCCCGCGAGGGGTCTTACCTCGAGGTTGGTGTGCCTTACATTCCATCGCCAAGCCTGACCATTCTTCTTCAATGAAACCGAACACCACTGGAAATGTTGACGAAACGGGCTCCCAACGCCTCAGCCTGGATCATCTCCGTCAGTGGGAGTCCTTGAAGTTTGGCATGTTCATTCATTTTGGAATGAGCACGTTTGACGGGCAGGAACTCTCCAAGGGAGATCTCCCTGCGACGGTGTATGCTCCTGACAAACTCGACGTGGACCAATGGACCGGGATCGCCCGCGATGCCGGGATGAAGTATGCCGTCCTCACAGCAAAGCATGTCGCCGGACATTGTCTTTGGCCGACAAAGCACACGGACTACCATGTGGGCAACAGCGGCAACATCACCGACGTTGTCGAGGCCTTTGTGAAGAGTTGTGAAAGGCGTGGGATACTGCCGGGGCTCTATTACTGCTCATGGGATAACCACCATAAGTTCGGTTCTCTCACGCCGAGCGACGTCATGGCCTTGCCTAACCACATCGGGGTTCCCTGCATCTCCGAGATGCCGCAAGCCTACACCACGCGCGCCTATCAGGACTTCCAAACGGCGCAACTGGAAGAGCTGCTCACGAAATATGGTAAGATCGCAGAAGTGTGGATCGACATACCGGGTGTGCTCCCGCGCGGATACCGCAACGATTTGTATGCCATGATTGCCCAGTGGCAGCCGGAAACCCTGATCATGATGAACCATGGCATCGGGGATGGATCCGAGTTCAATGTCCCTTACGCCTGGCCGTCGGACCTCGTTGCCATCGAGCGCTTCCTGCCAAACAGCCACACCGGACATGTCAAATGGCGGGAGATCGAGGGCAAGAAATATTACTTGCCCGGCGAGGTCTGCGACCCGATCGGGCACGAGTGGTTCTTCGCGGATCACGACGAACCGCGCAGCGACGCCGAGCTGCTCGGAATGTATCTCACCTCCGTGAGCCGGGGTGCCAACCTCCTGCTCGATGTCGGCCCGGACAAGCACGGGCTGATTCCGGAAAAGTGTGCGGCAGCTCTTCAGCGACTGCGGAAAAATCTAGATCTTCTTGGAATGTGAGAGAGCTACCAGCAGCACGAACTTCCCAGTTATCTACGCATGACACACAAAGAACGCTTCCACGCGACGATCGAGCGCAAACCGGTTGACCGCCCGGCAAGCTGGCTGGGGATTCCCGTGCCCGAAGCCACCGAGGGCTTGTTTGCCCACTTCGGGGTTGCCTCGATGGACGAACTGAAGCGCAAGCTCAACGATGACGTTTATCCGGTCGAGGTTCCCTACCATCACCCGCCAGCCAACCACATCGCCTGCGCTTTTGACTTTGCCAAGGCCTCGTCGTCGGATTACACGGAGCGCACGCTGACCTCGCCGGGATTCTTTGAGGATATCGATGATCTGTCGCGGATCCAAGAATTCGCCTGGCCATCCCCCCGCGAGCACATGAGCGTCGAGGAATGCCGGAATAGCGTAGCTGCTGCGCCGGAGGATTATGCTGTCCTGGGAGTGATGTGGTCCGCGCACTTCCAAGATGCCTGCGCGGCATTCGGAATGGAGAACGCGCTCATGACGATGATGGAGTCGCCTGAAATGTTCCAGGCCGTGCTCGACCGGATTCTGGCGTTCTACCTTGAGGCCAACGAGATTTTCTACCGTGCGGCCGACGGACGGCTGGACGCCGTGCTCATCGGCAATGATTTCGGCAGCCAGAGTGCGCTCATGGTTTCCGCTGAGCAACTCAGGCGTTACGTGTTTCCAGGCACCCGCAAGCTCATTGATCAAGCCCATTCCTTCGGGCTGAAGGTTATCCACCATTCCTGCGGTGCCATCTGCCCCATCGTGCAGGATCTTGTGAACTTGGGAGCGGATGCCATCCACCCGATTCAGGCATTGGCCACTGGGATGAATGCGGAGAATCTCAAGAACAACTTCCTGAACAATGCCTCCTTCTGCGGGGGAGTGGATGCCCAAAATCTCCTTGTCCATGGCACCCCGGCCGCCATTCGTCAACGGGTGCGCGAGTTGCGTCTTCTCTTCCCGACAGGGTTGGTGATTTCTCCCAGCCACGAGGCCATTTTACCAGATATCCCGCCAGCGAATATCCGTGCGCTCTTCCACGCAACAAACGAGGAGGCACGCACATGATCCCCAACTCATCGAAGATTTTCCGCACAGGCACGCTGAGCTATACGAAGGGCGGGTTGTTCGTCCTCTCGCTCTGGCTTCTCTGGGGGGATTTTGCCTTCAGCTTTTTCGAGGCGGTCTTCTCCCGGTTCATTCCGATCTATCTGAAAGATCTCGAAGCCTCGAACACGCTGATCGGAGTGATGACCGGCAGTTTTGCCGGGCTGGTAAACGTCTTGTTTCTCCCGGGCATCAGCCGCTGGAGCGATAACCTTCGCACCCGCATTGGCAGGCGGATCCCATTCCTTTATGTGGTCACCCCGCTTACGGTCGGATTCCTTGTCGCGATCGGATTTGCCCCAGAAATCGGTGCCTGGATGCATGGCCGATTCCCCGCCACCCTCTTCGCTCCAATTTCCAAAGGAGCTCTCATACTAGGTTTCCTCTGTGTTTTCGCGGTGGGGTTTCACTTTTTCAACATGATCCTGGTCAACTCCTACAACTGGCTAATCCGTGACGTGGTCCCCTTGGAGGTGATGTCCCGGTTTCTGGCGTGGTTCCGGATTGTCGGAACGGTGAGCACCGTTTTTTTCCTGTGGTTTGTTTTTCCGCACCTGCTGACGCATCGCAAGGAGATCTGTCTCGTTATCGGCCTGTTTTATCTCGTTGCATTTCTCCTCATGTGCCGCCGGGTCAAAGAGGGTGACTACCCGCCTCCCCCCACTCAAGAAAACCGGCCAGGCGTCTTTAAGATGTTTGTCATCTACTTCCGCGAATGCCTCCAAGTTCCACTCTACCGCCATTTCTTCCTCGCCTATCTCCTGGTGATCGCGGCGACAAATTGCGCCGGCTCCTTCCACGTTCTTTTCGTCAAGGACACGCTGGGGATCCATATGGACGAAATGGGCAGGATTTTTTCCTACACTGCCGCACTTTCGGCAATTGTCTTCTTTCCCGTCGGCTGGCTTTGCGACCGCTTTACCCCGATTCAGGTCACACTGACCGCGATCATTGCGATGTCTTTCGCTACCGTCCTGGGCTTCATTTTCGTCCACACCCAGAGGGACTACCTGATCTATGCACTGGTGCTCCAACTGCCATCGGTCGGATGGCAGTTGGGCAGCATGGCCACCACGATGAAGCTCTTTCCCTCGGAAAAATTCGGCCAGTTTTCCGGCGCACTGAACGTGTTCGGATGCGGGGCTTTGATTATTGGAAACATTCTGATCGGCCTGCTCATGGACTTTTTCCACAGCGACTATCGGATGTCATTCCTTTGGACGGCGTTCTTCTGTGCGTCCGCGGTTTTTCCGATGCTCCTCGTCTTTCGTGGTTGGAAAATGCATGGGGGTCGTGACGGCTACGTGCCGCCCCTCCCCGGGTCTCCGCAGCCAAGGTGAGAGGCGTGCGCAGGATGGTGCGTTTTGGGTTGGGTGTCGGCATCGCCCTGATTGCTCTGGCAATCGTTCGAGAACTCTGGCCCACCGGCAGCGTGAGGCCATTGCTTGATCCGCACAGGCGCATCGTCATCTACCATGGTCTAAACGTGGCCAATCACGCCAAATCAACTCCGGATTTTGTGTCCAACTGGAAGCGCGAGGATCTTGCCCGGCTCAACGAATGGGGGTTCAATCTGGTTCGTTATCTTGTGTTTTGGGAGGCGATTGAACCTGTGCCGGGGCACATCAACGAAGAATACCTTCGGAAGACGATGGAGCGCATTGACTGGCTCGCGGAACTCGGGATCGATGTCGTCATTGATTTACACCAGGATCTTTTCGCCAGGCGCTTTGGCGGCAACGGATTTCCCGGCTGGGCGGTCCATGATGGCGGCGCCCCGTTTTCCAAGCGTACGCCTTGGGTTTGGAATTACTTCGAACCGGCGGTTTGGAATTCTTTCGATCACTTCTGGGGCGACCCCTCCCTGCAGCGCGATTATGTGAATGCGGTCAAGACGGTCATGGAACTCGTGGAAAAGCGTCCGAATGTCATCGGGGTTGATATTATCAACGAGCCTTGGCCGTGGCGGGGGCTCGGATTCGAACGCGGCCCACTCACCGCATTTTATGCAAAGGTTGAATCCATGCGACGGGAACAGGGATTCCGTGTTCCGCTTTTCTTCGCGCCCATGCTACCAACCAATGCGGGATTCCGAAGCGGATTGAGAGCCGCGCCCGGTCCGGGCAGCGTCTATGCCTTCCACTATTACGACCCTCTCTGCGACGCAGGCTGGGCATATCGATGGTTCAACCACGTTTGGATGTGGCGGACCGTGCGGGTGAGGATTCGCGAGGCATCCCGCATGGGAGTGCCTCTCTTCATGGGCGAATTCGGTTTGCAGCCGTCCATTCCGGGGTTCCGAAAATCTCTCGACGATTTCACGCGACTACTCGAAGAGCATGGCATCGGATGGGCTTACTGGTCCTATGATCGCAATAGCTTCGGTTTATTGGACAAGCAGGGATTACCCGGTCCCGCCATGGATGCTCTCATTCAGGTCTATGCCCAGCGGGTGGCCGGGAGAAATCTGAAAATCGTTCGCGGCCGAACCTCATTCGAAATTGCCTTCGATCCCGTCCCTACCCAGGCGCCGACCGAGATTTTTGTTCCCGGTAACCTGCGGGGAGTTCGCGTAACTGTGAACGGAATTGCGATTGCTTATTCCTCGCTTCAACCGTTCAAACATTGGAACACCTCTTCTGCCGACCGCCAATCAATCCGCATCGAATGGGAATGACAGACAAGCTTGAGAAAAGAAAATGGCCTCGTCCCATCGTTAAGACCAGAAATCCGTTCACCACCATGATACTCCTCCCGAAAACCGAATCTCCTCTTGCCATGGCAATGTGGGATTTTAGCTGGCTGCAGATGCATTACCCCGGCGGTCCGTTTGAGGACTGGGACGCCTGCCTGGCCGGGCTCGTGGTTCGCGGCTATAACGCCATCCGCATCGACTGCTTCCCCCAGCACATCGCAAAATCCCCCGACGGGCACTCGCACGATGAAGCATTTTACCCCAAACAGGACTGGAAGCCGAGGCTGTGGGGAAACCAAGTCAGCCGACGAATCCGTCCCCGCGACGGTCTTATGGAGTTCCTCGGAAAATGCCGCGATCATGGGGTCAAGGTTGGTCTGGCAGCGTGGATGTGGCCGGATGCTGACCGGCGCAACGAACGCATCGAGGGAGCGGCGGAACTCGCCCGTGTATGGATTGAGACGCTTAACTGGGTCGGCGATAACCAACTCATGGATACCGTGATTTATGCGGATATTCTCAACGAATATCCCCTATTCCATGGGTGCACATGGCTGCATCGGACGCTCGACACCATGCGCGAGCCCTTGCCAGCGGCAGGCATAAAGTTCAACGATGCCCAGGCTTCCTATGCCTCCGCGTATTTGAATGAAGCGATGGACTGCATCCGCCATGAGTTTCCCGGCCTTCCGGTTTTTGCCAGCACGACATGCGATGCCACGCACGACTGGCGTCGCGTGGATCATTCGCAGATGGACGTGATCGAGTCCCACAGGTTCCTGCCACGTCTTCTGCCCGACGGGCCGCTGGGCGAAACGGAAACCGAATTCTGGCAGATGCCAAATGACCTCGGGTTTCCGGAGATGCAGGCACGATGCCTCTCGGTCTGGCGTGTGCGCTCTGTTGAGTTGCGGACATGGGTGGAGGATCGTGTGCAAGAAGGCGCAAAACTCGCACTTGAGTTGGGAAAGCCCTTAGGAAACACCGAGGGATGGGGGCCGGTTTTCTGGAACGACCACCCCGACCTTGATTGGACGGTGGTGAAGGAGGCCGGGGAATTCGGAGTCGCGCTTGGATTAAAATACGGCTTCGCATTCAACTGCACATCAAATTTCACCCATCCTCAATTTCCAGGCATCTGGAACGACATCGCTTGGCACAAGAAAATGACGTTCCAGATCAAATCGATTGCAGCACCTTTGGCGCAAGACCCGGTCCGTGGAGGCACTGGCGAGTCAAACCTCTGCTGATCCTCCACTCCCGAGTTTCGTCTTCACACTCGCACCACCGGTACCATCTTCTCGATCTCCATCTTCTCATCTGCCAGATACAGCGTGCTGCGAGCTGTGTGGAATTCATTGGTCGGCCTGGACACTGCCTTCGCGGACAGCGGTAGGCGTGGGGAGTTGAGCTGGGTGGAGTTGGCGCCGCCCAGGGCCCGGGGGCGGAAGCATTCGAATTCGAGGGTGGTCTGGGGTTTGATGCCGCCGAAGTGGCCGTTCTTATACATCGCACGCCACTCGGGATGCGTTTGCTTGGTGCGAGGGCGTCCCAACCCACTGTGATGTAGATCGGGCAGGGGATCCCCTCGCGATGGAGCGCTACGATCTGTTCACTCCGAACTTTGCTTACGATGAAAGGTGTTCACAGGAACACTGGTTGTGACTCCGTGGCATTTTCACTCAGCAAGGGAATGATTCCATAGCCGAATGCACCGACCGTTACGGTCAGGATTGCCATGTCACCCGTCACATAGCATTCGTGATCCAGGAGTGGCGAACCGGGATGGCGCGCAAAGGGCAGCGACAGGACCTGACGGCGATCTGATGGATTGACAGCCACGAGAAAAGCTTCATCAGCCAACTCGCGCAAAAGAACCAGCGGATAGGAATGACCTTCTGGGTTCAGGATCGTGTAGTCGGCGTCTGCTCCGAGTGCGGGGTGGGCCTTGCGCAGGGTGACAAGCTGTCGGACAAAGTTCAAAAGCGAATCGGGTGAGGCTTCCTGCGAGGCGACTGTCGGGCGATCTGCACGCGGGTCCAGCGGCAAGTAAAGGAGATCCGGTGTGGCCGTTGAAAAACCGGCATTGGCGGAGTCATCCCACTGCATGGGCGTGCGAGTGCCCGACCGCTCACCCAACGTTGTGCCTGCGTTGACTGCCGTGATCCCTTCCAGCGTAGAACCTTCCTTGGGCGGCGAATCTTCGACGTAGCGCATACCGATTTCCTCCCCGTAGTAGATCGTTGGTGGGCCGGCTTGCGTCATGAAAAACACCCAGGCGCATCGAAGCTCTTCCCTGGTGCGCGGGCCACACTGCAGACGCTGGAAGTCATGGTTGGCAACCGGCAGTGAAAGCCAGCCATGGCCGCGTGTGCCTTCGAGCTGGCGCTGATATTCCTCGCGAAAGATTTCCAAACCGCCCTGTCCGTCGCGATGAAAATAGCAAGGGCCCTCGTGCGGCGGAATGGAACCCACGCCATTGAAAAAAAGCGACGGGTAGCCCGGCGCGTTGAAATGCATCAGGAAGTCCAGGTCGAAGCCGGCCTTGATCGAAATACTTGGACGACTCCACTCGGCTACAAGAAGTTTGTCCGGATGGTGAGCATCGAGCCAGTCGCGGATTTCGCGCCAGAGTTTTTTCGTCTCCTCCAGTGCCTGAGGATGGCTTTCGGGTTTGACCAGAGAACCCGCCATATCGACACGAAATCCGTCGCAACCCCGCTCGAACCAATAGGCCATGATGCGGCGAAGTTCCTCCCGGTTCCGGCGCGGACCAGGAGCGTCAACCGGATCCTGCCATGGCTCCACAGGCTCCGCAAATCCGTAGTTGAGCGCGGGCTGATACCAGAAAAAGTTGCCAACAAAATCCTCGCAGGTCGGACCGACAGCGGAATCGAAGTTGCGGTTTTTCCAGATGTATCGATTCGCTTCGGGCGATTTCGGATCGGTCGCTTCAGCCCGAAACCACGCGTTATCCATCGAAGTGTGGCCCGCCACAAGATCGAGGATGACACGCATGCCGCGGGCATGCGCCTCCTCCATCAGGCGGATACAATCCGCTTCGGTGCCATAACGCGGGGCAATCTTGTAGAAATCGCGCACATCGTAACCGGCATCGCCAAAGGGAGAATCGAAACAGGGATTCAGCCAGATCAGGTCAACGCCGAGACTGCGTATGTAGTCGAGTCGTCGAATGAGTCCAGGAAAGTCTCCTACGCCATCGCCGTCACTGTCCTGAAAGGACTGAGGATAGACTTGATAAATAATGGCATCTCTCAGCCAGCGGTTTTTGTTCATGCGTGAAGAAAAACGATTATTTGATTTGGTCGACCATGGCCACTCGTAGTTCGAAGGTATGCCCCGCGCTGCCTGAGGCGGTCTTGAGGATAAACTCATTCCTGCCAGCCTTCAGGCGGACTTGCATGAAATAGGGACGTGGATGCGGGCCGTCGAACACGAGGATGCGCTCGCCGTTCAACCAAAGCTGGGCGTAATAATCAATCGTGACTGAAAGGAGGGCCTTCCCGCCACCGCCCGCGTCAAATTCTGTCCGCGCATAAGTCACTGCCGGTTTATCCTCACCGGCCAACGCCCGCACATCCACCTTCGTGCCATCCCCCGTCACCGGTTTCCATGCTGCGGGAGGATTTGCAAAATCTGGATCACCAGGCTCGGGAAGAAACTTTGTGAACAACGCTTCACGTCCGTCGATTCCCTCGCCCGCAGGGAAGGGCCCCGACCAACGCCACGCTAAAGCGGCCACCCCGGCAAACACCAAATCACGCAAGGCTGCGGCGGTGAGTGCTCCCCGTGGACTTGGTTCACGACTTGCACCTGTCTCCCCGGCCACCAGCAGATACCCGAGGTTCACCGGCCCGTTGAGCCGGGGATCGTTTTCACTCTTCGCAGGCAATACCACGGTCACGACATGTTCACGCGCTGGCAGGTCATTTTCCAGAATCACCGAATTGTAGCCGTTTCTCGAATTCGTAGAGACATGTTTCGGAAGGCCACCATCAACGTTTGCATAAAAGGACCCGTAGTCCTCGTTCATCGCGTAAAACACTCCGAAGGTCGTCCCGCGCACGGGAATTCTGAACACCGACCCTGGCTCTTCCGCTGTGAGCACACCTTGAAAAAATCGGTTCCACCAAAACGGCAGCGAGGCAACCGATTTCCATCCCGGTGCCGTGTAACCCTGCAGCGGCACCAAGCCTGCGTCCAGCAACAACGGCTTTTCGCTCAGTGGCGGGGGAAGCTCCGCCACGCTCTCGGGCTTGGCCACGCCCGCTTTGGCGGCGAGCGGTGTCAACACCCCACGCATCGTCTCCGCATAGAGCGCATGACCCGCCTTGGTCGGATGCACGTTGTCGCTGAAAAAATTGTCCCATGCCGCAGTTCCCTTTGCATCCATCGCGGCCTGCATATCCACCTCGACCAAGCCGTAATGCCGGGCCACCCGCCTGTGTCGCTCCAAATTTACGCCACCCTTTGCCGCAGCCTCGATGATGATAATCGCTGGTGGATGAGGCAACGATTTCAGCCGAACCACCATGGTCTCCATAAAACGCACCGCTTCCTCGTCAGAGAGCCCGCCGTCGTTCACACAAAACTCAATGGCCACCAAATCCGGCTGATGCGCGATGACGTCGCGTCCGATCCGAAAAATCCCCAGCGAACTCCCCGTCGCGCTCATTCCCGAATTGACAATTGTCACGTCGCTTTTTGAGAAGCGTTCCCGCAACCACTCGCCTGCCCAGCCATCACCGCTCGCCTGCGTGATCGACCCACCGATGGCCACATAGCGCAAGGGCTCGCCCCGCTCCGCACGCGCGAACACCGCCACCACATCGTCGCCAACTGAAGCAAATGCGGGGGTCGAAATGAGTAGACAGAAGAGGGCGATCAGGGGCATGGCGGAAGTTGTAGTCGATGGATAAAAATATCCAAGCGCTGTCATCATTGCACGCTGATCGGGAACCTCTGATGATGCCGGCCTGTGGCCAGCAGGCATTTTCCCCCTTTTGGAGGTCAGGCCCGCAAAGGATTAATAAATTTTAAAGTGGGAAATCTGGAAAAGTC
>JBGSPC010000149.1:0-2404 GCA_041738805.1 Terrimicrobiaceae bacterium
GTGGCGGTGCCGCATTTCACCGATGAAGTGCCGGACGCAAGGATTATCATCCTCACCCAGTCGGATCGGGAGGAGGACGTGCTCAAGGCCGTCATGCTGGGCGCATCGGGATACCTGCTGAAATCCTCCACTGTGCGACAACTCACCGAGGGCATCCGGACAGTCATGGACGGAGGTGCCTCGCTGGATACCAAGCTTGCCAAGTTCGTCCTCAAAACACTCAAGACAAAACTGCCAAAGAACGAGGTCGAGCAACTGCTTACTGAGCGGGAACTGGAGGTGCTCTCACTGCTGGCCGAGGGGCGTGTGAAAAAGGAAATCGCCGACAGTCTCCACATCAGCCTCAGCACGGTGGTGACCCACGTCACACACATCTACGAAAAGCTGAACGCACCCAACGCTCCTTCTGCCATCGCCAAAGCCTTTCAACTGGGAATCCTCCCCCTGAGCAAACTGGACTGATTTGATCATACATGAATTATGTTGGATTGGGCGAGCCGCCTACCTTGGCTTGCTTTTCCATTGGAGCTGACCGGCCCGCCCAATCGCTCTTTCAACGGCCTTCACCCCAAAAGCAAATTCCTAGCAATCCCATACCGACAATTCATGACAAGGGAAATCAGTTTTGTTATGCATATACCAATTAAAAGAACACTCATGAATACAATCCTCAGGCTCGGACTCGCCGTCACAAGTTTCGCAGGTAGCCTCACGGCAAGTCCCGCTCCCGCAACCTCCGCAGACAGCGTCAAAGCCATCACCCAAAAAGTCGCTCATTGGCAGATCGAAACCTTTGAGGATCAAGCCGAATACAGAGCCTTCAAGGCGAGGGATCTGCCGATGGTGGAGACCTACCTTGCGGATCCGGAGAATCCGCGATTTGAAGCGGACAACAAGGAGAACCGGCGGGTGAAGGGGCTGACGAGAAAGTGGCATGACCGATCATGGGAAAATGGCGCACTCTATACCGGGATGAACCAGTGGCTCAAAGTGTCCGGCGATCCTGCGATCGAGGAATTTCTCATGAAAATCGGGGAGCGCAACAATTGGGAACTGCACAACCGCCGCTACCATGCCGACGATCACACGGTGGGCCAAATGTATCTCTCGCTCTACGAAACGCATCGCGATCCGAAGATGCTGAAGCCGACCCGGGAACGCTTCGACTGGATACTGGCCAATCCCAAAACCGGATCGCTGGAGCACGTTAGGGGCAGCGACGCCTACAACCGCTGGGGCTGGTGCGACGCACTCTTCATGGCACCCCCGGTCTGGGTCCGTCTGGCAAAAATTACCGGAGAGCAGAAATATCTGGATTCCATGGACCAGGAATACCACGCCACCTACGACTTGCTCTGGAGCGGAGAAGACCAGCTCTTCTGGCGGGACACCCGCTTTTTCACGCAGCATGAGGCGAATGGCCGGAATCTGTTCTGGTCTCGCGGCAATGGCTGGGCATTCGGCGGTCTGGCCGTGATGATTCCCGACATGCCGAAG
Organism: Terrimicrobiaceae bacterium; assembly: GCA_041738805.1. Classification (GTDB taxonomy): domain Bacteria; phylum Verrucomicrobiota; class Verrucomicrobiia; order Chthoniobacterales; family Terrimicrobiaceae; genus JAJTZA01. Next base: position 1,498 of record JBGSPC010000149.1, read on the forward strand.
AACTGGGAAGGTCGCGACTTTTACATCAACGTCTTCAAACAAATGGCCGAAAGCCTGAAAAAATGTCAGCGCGCGGATGGAACCTGGAACATGGGACTGCTCGGAGGCGAGGAGGCCTATCCGAAAAAAGAAACCAGCGGCACCGCCTTCTTTACCTTCGGTTTGGCCTGGGGCATCAACTACGGACTGCTGGATCGCGCAGTCTATCAACCGGTCATTGACAAAGCCTGGAATGCCTTGACCGAGTGCGTGAGCGACGAAGGCTTGCTCGAATACGTGCAACCCGTGGGCGCTGAGCCGGGCGAAGCCTACGCAGGCCAAACCGAGGTTTACGGGATCGGAGCCTTTCTCGCGGCGGGAGCTGAAGTCTATAAGCTGGTCGGGGGTCAATAACTGGCTCCGCCGTGTGCCGCAACGGTCTATGAGACGATGACGCCCTGGAAAAGAAGCCCATCCATCCTACAAAATGAGGATACTCAAACTTCGAAACGCAGCTAAATTGTCTATCCAACTACGGTTCTCACGCTGCGCCATGGTGCCCTGCGACTGAAATCGCTTCAAACCCATAAATGCACTTACTGGATTTTGAAGCGGTCGAACGCCTAAGACCGAAATCCCAAATGAATGACCCCATGAAGAATAATAAGCATAAGCTATTTTTCACTGTTGCCAGCGCCCTTTGTATGGCTACGTTGGCTACACTCTCTGCCGCGCCGAAGCAGCATAGCCTAAGCTGGCAACGCAGCTCGGAGTTGACGACTCCCTGGGCGGAGGAAATGCTGCTCGATATACCGTTGCCAGAATATCCGCGTCCACAACTGGTGCGCGATGAATGGCTGAACCTCAACGGGGAATGGAATTTTCTGGGAAATGGCCCCCAGCCACCGCAAGTGCCCAACGAGTTCAC
>JBGSPC010000164.1:0-8560 GCA_041738805.1 Terrimicrobiaceae bacterium
GTCGCCCCCTTCCATCAGTGCGTTTGGGATCCTCGGGCAGATACTCTTTGATGACGTTCCATTGCTCTTCGGTTAAGTCCATCCGTGTATCACTATACACATCAGCACGTTGTACAAGTACTATTTATGAGATGGCTTCTACTCCTTACCCGCTTCGACTTTTTTCATCCCTGCCTCGAGGGTTTTGATGTCCTTGGGCGAGAGTTGCGGGCGGTCGATGTTGATGGTGAGTTTGTCGAGCTTGGCGGTGAGTGGGAAGGGGGGCATGTAGTCAGCGTCGTTGACTCCGGTGAGAGTGTCGGACCCGATGTCAAAGCTTTCGTCCCACTGGAGAATCATGGGCAGCGTCTTCTCCATCTTGATCGTCTGAACGGCAATGCCGTCCACCTTGAGCGTGCCGGTGCCTGGGCGACCGAGGCCGCTGAAATTGTTAAAGGCCAACGTGCCCGGACCAAGGCCATCGTATTGGAAGTCGAACTCGAGTGTGTGTTTGCCCGGAGTGAGTGCCTCGGGGCCTTCCCACTTGATGCGATCGATGTCCACGAGGTTCCACAGGAACACGGGCTTGCCTTTGAGCAGATAGAACCCATAGCCGGCGAAGCGCCCTCCCGAGGTCAGAATCATTCCTTCGGCACCGCCCTCCGGCACGGTGATCTCTGCGGTGATCGTGTAGGATGCATTGAGAACGAATGGGGAGTCGCCCTGCGGCAGGCCAACCATGGGCTTGGTGTAAACAAACTGCGAGCGACCCGAGGTGATGTTCGGTCGTGGGGCCACGATGCGTGCGGCGACGGAGGCATCCAACGGAAGAACCTGGTGTTTCTGCGCCTCGGTGAAGAAGGCTTTACGCATTTCGGCCACTTTATCCGGATTTTTAGCGGCAATATCCTCAGCCTGCGAAAAGTCCTCATTCAGGTTGTAGAGCTGGAAGGTTTGGTTGTTGAGCGGATCGGCATTGGCCGGACCGAAGGCTTCCCATGGGGCCCGGTTGACTTTGGTGCTGAGGAGCCAGCCATCTTGATAAAGCGCCCACTGGCCCATCATCTCGAAATACTGGGTGGTGTGCTTCGAGGGGACCTTCGCGTTGGCAGCATCGAACGTGTAGGCAAAACTCGTGCCCTCGATCGGCTTTTGCGGGATGCCATCCACGGTCTCCGGTGCCGCGATGCCTGTCACCTCAAGAATGGTCGGAACGACGTCAATGACGTGCATGAATTGTTCCCGGAGAGCGCCCTTGTCCTTGATGCGCGCGGGCCATGACACGACCAAGTTCTGGTTGACGCCACCGAGGCGGGAGGCGTTCTGCTTGAACCAATCAAACGGTGTGTCGAAAGCCCACGACCATCCGGCGGACATGTGGTTGTAAGTCTGCTCCGTGCCCCAAACGTCATACCACTTCATTTGGTCCGCGACGGGCATCATGTTGATGCCATTAAAAAACGCGACTTCGTTCGGCGTGCCGAGCGGGCCACCCTCGGCGCTCGTGCCATTGTCACCATTGATGTAGATGATGAGCGTGTTGTCGAGGCGACCGAGATCTTCGAAGGCCTGGATCACGCGTCCAATCTCATAGTCACTGTAAGCGGAATACGCGGCGAAGATGTTCACCTGGCGAATGAAAAGCTTTTTCGTCTCGTCATCGAGCGAGTCCCATGGCGGGATCACATCCTTCGGCCACGGCGTGAGTTTGGTATCCTGAGGAATGACGCCAAGACGTTTCTGGTTCTCGAAGATGCGCTCACGCAGTTTTTCATAGCCATCGTCGAAGAGGTGCATGGCCTCGATTTTGTCCACCCACTCTTTGGTCGGATGGTGGGGCGCATGGGTCGCTCCGGGAGCGTATTTCATAAAGAGTGGCTTGCTCGGCATGGTCTGGTGCATCCGTGTGATCCAGTCAATCGCATCATCGGCCATACCGGTGACAAGGTTCCACCCCGGCTTGCCGAGAAAGGGATAAATCTGCGTGGTGTTGCGGAAGAGATTTGGCTGCCACTGGTTGGCATCACCACCGACAAATCCATAGAAGTAATCGAATCCCATTCCGGTCGGCCACTGGTCGAAGGGACCAACCTGACTGGCTGCGAAGGCGGGGGTGTTGTGGTCCTTGCCGAACCAAGATGTCGCATAGCCATTGTCAAGCAGGATGCGGCCAATGGTGGCATTATCCAAACCGATGATGCTGTTGTAGCCGGGGAAACCTGTGGATTGCTCGGAGATGACACCGAAGCCGACCGAATGGTGGTTGCGCCCGGTGATGAGCGCGGCGCGGGTCGGTGAGCAGAGTGCCGTGGACGTGATCCGGTTGTAACGCAGACCCGCATTCGCGATTCTGTCCATCGTGGGCGTGGGGATCACGCCTCCGAAGGTGCTGGGCACACCGAAGCCAGCATCGTCCGTGATGATCAAAAGAATGTTCGGCGCGTCCTTCGGTGGGACCACGCGCGGAGCCCACCAGGGCTTGGAGGAAAGGGCATCGTTCTTAATCACGCCGCCGAACTTCGGGTCGGGCGAAGGAAGTTGATTTCCCGGAATCGTCGTGGTCGCATCGGCTGCGCCGGGAGTGCCAGTGGTTTGGACCGGATCCGCAGCGAACAGCGGGGAGGCCGAAAAGAAGCTGGTCACGGCAAGAAGACGCATGGGGCATGTCAATTTCATGGAGGGCGAAGGTATCACCGACATCGGATGTGACTATCCGCTTTGTGCAATTTCTTCTTGTTTCTTAAGAGGGAGACTGAGATTCAAAGGATGGCAGTTATCCGGGAATTATTTATGGGTCAGACTTTTCCAGCAGGAGCCAAAATCGAATTTTCCGCAGATTCCTATGAACTGGCGGAGGCCGCAGCCCTCAAATGGAATGTGGACACGACCCAGTTGGAAAAAGGTCGCTATTATTGCTCGATCAAAGCGGTTCACACGGAGCAGCTTCAACTTGGGCGTTCTTGGAGATCCCTGGGCACCCGGCTGGGAGGCCAGATTCCCGAAGGAACGGTCGTGCTTGCCTTTTCCCTCAATCCTGAAGCCCGCATCCAGTTCCGGGGCCGCCAGGTTGGTTCAGAAGATATGATTGTGCAGGACGATGCGCGTGGTCTCGATTTTTCCTTCATGGGGGAAATTGACATTATGACCATCGCTGTGACACGCGAGGAGTTGGCACGACGGGCCTATGCTCATTGGGGAAAATCTTTTCCTTCCGAAAGCCGCACCGGTCTGATCAGGTTCGCAGACAATTTTGCATCCTCCAAAGCGAGGTATCTGATTGCAGATTCCCTCGCAGAAACCATCAAGACTGCGGAGGCACTCAGCCGGGAATTGCCGGCAAAACAATTGGAGAATCGCATTCTCGACACCCTTTTTGATAATCTCGAAGACCACGCAAAAGCCCAGGGCTCGGTTGACCGTCATCGCAGCGCGAGGAATGCCGCAGACCTCATGCATGATCTCTGCAAGGAGGAAATCTCGATCACAGGCCTCTGCGAATCCGTCGGAGCCAACCGGCGAACCCTTCACCTCGGATTCATGGAACTCTACGGTATGCCCCCCATGAAATACCTTCGCGCCTTGCGGCTCTGCAAAGTGCGCCGCGAAATTTTAAGGTCCGGCGACCCCGGCTTGAAAGTAACCGATTTGGCGATGACCTGGGGCTTCAATCACCTCGGCCGATTTGCAGGAGCTTATCGGGAGTTTTTTGGAGAACTGCCATCAAAGGAGATTGCCCGGCCTTAAGTTTAGTGGACTGGAAACCAGTCATAATTCCTAAATATGGAAGCACGGCATGGATGATCTCCGGGACTTGACCACGCTCCGCGATTGCCCTAAGAAGACCGTTTCGAAGCTCTTGCTGCTGCTGGAATGAGCGGACTCCCGGGAAGCGACTTATATTCGGCAACCAACTAACAGATTCTAACACCTCCCCCCTTCCCATCAACCGAGCACCCGTATGAAACACAAAGTAAACGTTGAATCTCGTTTCTCGTCCCTTGTCTGCCCTGCACTTAGTCTGGTTTTTATATTCACGTCGGCCGGCTGTGTTTCCAAATCCGCATGGGATGGCCAAGTGCAGGCGGACCGCAAGGAGCGTTTGACTCGTGGTTGCGTTTTCTACTTCGACGGAGCCGGAGGCGGCACCAAAAAGGCCAACTATGCCGGGGGAGTGGTGGAAGGAATGCTCGAGGCCGGTTACAAGGGCGGCGGGGAACTCATCTCATGGCAGACAGGCAGGGGCTTGATTGCAGACCAGAATGCCAGCGTCGCCTACAAGCGGGAAAAGGCCAGGGAAGGAGCCGCGAAAATCCAGGCCTACCAGAATAATCACCCCGGCGAGCCAATTGGCCTGCTCGGGTTCTCCGCAGGCACGGCAGAAGCCATCTTCGCGCTTGAGGTGCTTCCCGAGTCAGCCCCGGTGGATCAAGTCGTGTTGTTGGGAACGTCGATCAGTCAGGACTATGACCTCACCGAGGCTCTCAAGCGGGTTAAAAACAAGCTCTACATTTTTACCTCCACGCATGACCGGATGCTCGGCATCCTGATGCCGTTTTCAGGCACGGCCGACCGGAAGTTCAATGACCCAGGAGCAGGCATCAAGGGCTTCGTACTGCCCAAAGGAGCATCAGCAGCCACACGCAAGCTCTATGCAGACAAAATTGTCACGATCCCCTACTCCAAGGATTACCGCAAAGATGGGGACGGTGGTCGCCATTTCGACAATGTGAAAAAGGAGTTCATCCGTGATGAGGTGGCTCCACTGCTCATGGGCAAGCCCCTTAGGAATTAATTCAGTTGCTGGACTCTCGTAACCGTCAACCCAATGATGGAAGAATCTGCACACTCCCCCTTGTTTGCGTTTTGCGCCCGTCACCCGGTCGATTCACGTTCACGACCCCCAAGATCCTCCGCCCCTATTCGTCTAGAAATGGGTTCAACACGGTGACCCCGTCAAAGTTTTGCCCGTGGTTGAGATTCTCTGAGAGCACAAACTCACAGCCGGAGAGGCGTGCCGCCTCAATGATTGCGGCGTCCCAGTAGGAAAGCTGCCATCGGTCTCTTGCAATGAGAGCTGCATCCAGAAGTGTCACGGTCACCTCTTGAATCGGAAATCTCTTCCAACTCGCGATGAGGGCCACGGCCTCCTCGTGCAAAAGGGCATCAGGTCGTGAAGACCGCGTGGCCTGGACATAAAATTCCTGAAGCACTTGAACGGATAAACGCAGGTCCTCCCCATCCAGAATCCGGTCCGCAATGGATCTTTTTCCGGCTTCAGCAGGGACGGAGCTTATTCGATACAATAGAATGTTGGTGTCAAGGAAGCGCATGACGATCGTAAAGTTCGCTCCGCTTCAACCGATTTTTTGCTGAGAATCTCTTCTGCCTCGCATGAATTTTTGAGACAGTTTCGCGTTCCATCCGCTTCAAGCGTTCCACGTGGGATTCCTCGAGCGCTGTTTGCTCGAGAAATCGGCTGACCATCGCGGAGATCGATGTTCGTAACTCCGTGGCACGAAGTCTGGCCCTGTGATATACGTCATCATCCACAGAAACTGTGATATTTTTCATATTCACAGTATGATTTCGTAACGCGGTCGCGTCAATAGGTGACCCGTGAAACCGTGAGGTTTTTCATGTCTCCAAGAGAAAAGAATTTCCTTGTCCACTTTGTGCAACGAGGATGATTGTTGAAGTTTTCCCTTTTGACAGATTTCAGGACTTCTCTATTCCTCTGAGCCATGAAATACATGCCCCTGTTTTTGGTTTGCCTGCTTGCAGGTTGCGTGAATCCGGTCAATCCCCTGGGTAAATTTGATCCGACACCCAAGATCTCGGGGGCTGTTCCAAAACCAAAAACATCCGAAAAATTTGCCTGGGGAATCTCAACAGCAAGTTACCAATACGAAGACCCGGCGGTGAAAGCGGGCACGCCGGAATACTTCTCCACGGATTGGGACATTCTGGTTGAGCAGGGCAAAGCCCCTCCACGAGGCAATGCGCTTTATTCCTGGACAGAGTTTGAGAAAGACCTCGAGGCTCTCAAAAAAATCCGCCCGACCCACTATCGTTTCAGCATTGAATGGGCAAGGGTCGAACCCCGGCCCGGGATTTACAACGAAGAAGCCATTCAGGGCTATGTGCGCATGGCCCGCGAACTCAAAAACCTCGGGATCGAACCGGTGATCTGTCTGTGGCACTTCACGTTTCCTGACTGGCTCTATGACAAAGAAAACCCCGGGGCGTCCAATTGGCTGCATCCCACCGTTCGCAAACGCTGGAATGCTTACGTGAACAAAATGGTCAAAGCCACGGCACCTTATACAAAATTCTATGCACCACAGAATGAGCCAAACGGCCAAATCACCACGGCGTATATCGTGGGTCAGTGGCCGCCTGCCATGAGCCTGGCGTTTGGTCATTATTGGCAGGCCATCGATGCCAGTACCGGAATGTTCCGCGATGCGGCGGCACGCATCAAGGCCATCAAACCCTCCGCCAAAGTGGTCAGCGTTGAGGCCCTGCCATGGTGGGAACGCGCCCCGCTGGACCCGGGTGGACTTATCTATAATACGATGATCCATGGCAACACCGACCACCTGGACCGCGTTTACGACGTCTGCGATATCCTCGGTATCAACTATTATTATTCTCAGGCTCCCGGGCCGGTGTCTTTGTTGGCGGGCCCTTCCATGCGGGGGAAAAAATTCACGATGATGGGTTGGCGGATTGACCCCGAAGGTCTCTACAAGGAGATTCAGCGGGTCGCGACCCGGTATGGCAAACCGATGATGATCACCGAAAATGGCATCGCGACCGCAAATGATGCCCAGCGCGAATGGTACATACAAAATCACCTTGCCGCGATCGGAAGAGCCATCAAGGACGGGTATGACGTGCAAGGATACTTTGCGTGGTCATTGGCCGACAACTACGAGTGGCATTACGGATTTAAGGCCACCTTCGGACTCTCCACCATGGATCCTGCCAGCAAGGATCGCGTGCTGAAACCCTCGGCCCGCAAATTCGCAAGCATCATCAAGTCCCACCCGACGGTTGGTTCGGTGCGATCCATTCAACCACAAAAAGGCTTCTGATCTTTGAAGGTGGAGATCACATCACCTGATCAGTTTCCGTGTCCGTTGTGCGGAGCGGTCATTCATAACCGCACTCTCACGTCAGGTCAGGAATTGCATTGCATGAGGTGTGGGGAGACCGTCAAGCGTCTGCACCGGGGAGATCCCTCCCACCTCTTGTGGTCCCTGACCTCGGCCGGCCTGATTCTTTGGGTGTTGGCCAATGTGTATCCGATCCTGACATTTGATGTGGCCGGCAACACACAGTCCAACCTGATCATCACCGGCGTACTGGGCTTGATCAACCAAGGTTATTGGCCGGTGGCGCTGTTGGTTTTTTTCTGCTCAATAGCTGCGCCGGCGATTCACCTCGGGGCACTGTGGTATGTGGCTGGAGCCTGTTGTCTCGGGAAACGCTGGCCCATGGCTGATCAGACCGCTCATCTTGCCAAAGAGATCGCCCCATGGAGTCTCGTTCCGGTTTTTATGATCGCGTGTTTTGTTGCCGTCGTGAAACTCGATATGCTCGGCACGGTGTCATGGGATAGTGGAATCTTCTGGGTTTTGCTGCTTTCTGTCTGCTCTTTGGCCCTTTCACAAATCATCGATCACAAGTGGATTGCCCATCGGCTAGAGGAACTTCGATGACTGACGCCACCCGCCTCGAACTCTCAAGGGCGCTCGTCGTCGCGGGTTTGATCCTCTATATCCCCGCAAACATGGTGCCGGTGATGATCATGACTGTTGCCGGGGAGGTTGCTCCACTCACGGTGATGGGAGGCGTTCAGGAACTCTATGACTCCGGACTGGTGCCCGTGGCCGGCGTGGTTTTTGTGGCAAGCATCATGATTCCATTTCTTAAGCTGATCAGCCTCTCCTGGTTGCTGCTCATGCATGGTTCTGAGGACATGCGCAGGGAGCGGACGACCCTGCTTCGCGTCCTTCACCAAATCGGCACCTGGTCGATGATTGATATCTTTTTGCTCGGAGTCCTTGTCGCTGTGGGCCAACTGGGCATTCTTGCCAGCGTGCAGGCCCAGGCCGGGGGCCTTTTTTTTGCTGCTGTGCTGCTCTGCTCTCTGTTCGCAGCAGATTTTTATGAAGCACGAATGATTTGGCAGCCTGCATCACCATGACAAACAACATCCCCGACAATACACAAAATGATCACGGCCGGATCGTGCAGGCCCCGCGGGTGCATCGCATCTGGGCATGGATTTTTCCCGCCTTGGCCGCCTTGGCCGGTCTCTGGCTCTTGTGGTCGAACTGGAAATCCCATGGGCCGGAAATTCAGGTGCATTTCACCGAGGCTCCCGGGATTCAGAGCGGGAAGACCGTCCTTATCTACCGGGGCGTCATCTCCGGGCAAGTCACGGGGGTGGCCCTCAACCCATCCATCGATGGGGTGACCGTGCGGATTCGGCTGATGGCCTTTGCATCTCAGCTCGCTAGCGAAGGAACAGAATTCTGGATCGACCAGCCCGTTATTTCCATCACGGAAACCA
>JBGSPC010000180.1:0-3311 GCA_041738805.1 Terrimicrobiaceae bacterium
CATCGCCACCTCAAGCTCTAGAAGGCTGGCGTTCTCTGCGTTAGGCTCTCGTTCTTGTGTGCGCAATGTCCATGTTATTGCGAAACACTCTCAAAAAGTACAGTTCTTTTTTCGGAAATTTATTTAGGCAGATGCTCTAAGTATGGCTTCCGCGCGCTCCTTGAGATCGGGACTGATTCGACTATGGACTGCAGCAGTTTTCATTTGAACAAAATGTTGCGTTTGCAACACACTATCAATAGATTTTCACGACGCCAAGCCCAGCCAGCCCGAACGGGCGTCCAAACTTGTGAATGGATGTAATTGAAAAGCCGAGCGGTCGTAAAAAAACCGGCCAAGAGCTGCTAAGGGTTGGCGGCAGCGCCTTGTTCGGCTTTCAGGAGGGCGTAGAGTAAGATGTCATCTGCAAGATCATCAAGTATCCAAGCGGCGACCTTCCGCCCCTCAGAAATGAAGCCGGATCTTTCATAAAGTCGGATAGCTGTACGGTTGGTGGCGAATACCTCAAGTTCGATGCGAATGAGACCTATAGAAAAGGCTCTCTCGATGGCCTCTGCTAACAACTGCTCTCCAACGCCGACTCCGCGACAGTCAAGTCTTACTCCGAGACCAAGTCGTCCAATATGCGTCATTCCTTCTTGTGATAGAGGAGCGATGTCGCACCAGCCAACTATCCTTCCTTCCTGCTCTGCGATGATGTGAACGCCGCCTTTAAGTTGAAGATGCGAAATGAAGGCTCTCGTATCATCTTCAGAGAAACCTGTTGTGATCGCAAGAAAACGCCGCTCTTGGGCTACTTGATCAACCAACTCCGCGACTTGGGCGGCATCATGAGGTTGGGTGTCTCTGATGATCAAAATAGCCGAAAAGTATTATTAAGCCGCACGCGGCAATTGTGGGGGATATGCCGCATGCTGTATAATTCCTACAAATGCCGCACCGATCGGAAGACTGCGTCCATGGCGTCTCATTTGGCTCTTTTTTACCGCGTGGTGGCCCAAGTTCAAGAAAAAGCCCTCATTCTTGGAAGAAGTGATACATTGCGGGTAGAAATGCCCGATCTTGGCGTCATCGCGGCCCGCGCTGCATGGTGAACCGCACCCCCCCATTGAGAAAAGCAAAAGGGACACACCAAGCGTGTGTCCCTTTCGTGGATAAAATGGAATCCGTTCCTACCGTGAGTAAAGCTCGACGACGAGTTGTTCGTTGACGATGGGGTTAATTTCCTCGCGGGTTGGGATCCGCATCACCTTGCCGGTGAGGTTTTCGGTGTCAACCAGGAGCCAATCGGGCACGGTTTGGGAACCGGTTTGATCAACCGCTTTCACGGCGAGGCGCTTGGAACGCTCGGCCGAGTGAATCACAACTTCATCACCGGGTTTGAGATTCATTGAGGAGGCATTCGTGCGGTGGCCATTCACGATCACGTGGCCATGGGAGACCAATTGACGGGCGGCGCGGAGTGTCTTAGCGAAACCGAGGCGGTGGACGACATTGTCCAAACGGGTTTCCAGGAGTTGCAAAAGGATTTCACCGGTGACGCCACGCTTGCTGCTTGCGAGAGCAAAGTAGCGGCGAAACTGACGCTCCAAGACACCGTATTGATGACGGAGCTTTTGTTTCTCAGCGAGAGCAATTGCGTAATCCGAGAGTTTGCGGCGGGAACCTTTTGGCCCGTGCACGCCGGGAGGAAAGGGTCTTTTTTCAAACGCTTTTTGTGAGCCACCGAGGAACGTGTTGTACCGGCGGCTGATTCGTGTTTTGGGTCCTGTGTAACGAGCCATGTTATTAAGTTTTCAGTTATCAGTTTGAAGTTTTCAGTATTTTCGAGGTGGAGTTTTTTGGTGATTGGGTGCGGTTTTTGCTGCTTGGCTGAAAACTGAACACTTGAATCCTGAAAACTCCTACGGGATCAGACGCGGCGTTGTTTGGGTGGGCGGCAGCCGTTGTGAGGAACGGGAGTGACGTCGCGGATGACCGTGATTTCCAAGCCAATGGCCTGCATCGCGCGGACGGCGGATTCGCGGCCTGAGCCTGGGCCCTTGACACGCACTTCGACTTCACGAATGCCATGTCCCATGGCCTGCTTGCAGGCATCTTGAGCCACGACTTGGGCGGCGTAGGCGGTGCTTTTGCGGGATCCTTTGAAACCACACTTGCCGGCGCTTGACCAACCGAGGACAGCTCCACGGGTGTCGGTGATGCTGACAATCGTGTTGTTGAAGGTGGCAAGCACGTGAGCGATGCCATTGGAAATGTTTTTACTGCCCTTTGCCTTGATGACCTTGATTGGCTCAATGGTGTCGTCGAGGGAAATGCTGATCGGCGCAGCGGCTGGGGCGGCCTCCTTTGTTTTGGAAGTTTTCTTTGCGCCTTTGACCTTGGCCGCTTTGGCTGGCTTTTCAGCAGCGGCACCTTCGGCGGCCACAGGGGCGTCCGTTGCGGGAGCCTCCGCAGAAACTTCAGCGGGAGCTGCGGCAGCAGCCTCAACAGGAGCTTCCACAGCGGGAGCTTCAGGAGCTGCGACTTCAGCAACGGGTGCGTCAGCTTCGGGCACCTCTTTTTTGACCGCCTTTTTCTTGGGAGCGGCTTTGGGTTTCGTTTCGGCGACGGGAGCTTCGGGCTCCTGGTCGTCCGGGGAATTTACGGGTTCATCTGCCATGATTCAGTATACGGTTAAACTTTGCCGGTTTTGGCGTTGGGGTTGCGCTGAACACCAACCGTTTTGCGGGGGCCCTTGCGGGTCCTGGCGTTGGTGCCGGTGCGCTGACCGCGCACGGGAAGACCTCTGCGGTGGCGGATGCCACGGTAGCAGTTGATGGCTTGGAGGCGCTTGAGATTACTTTGCAATTCCCGGCGCAGGTCACCTTCAATCACGATATTCAAAGAACTGATCGTGTGGATGATGGTGTTCAACTGTTCCGGCGAAAGGTCTTTGGCACGGATGTTGGGATCGATGTTTGCAATTTCCAACACACGCTTTGTGTTGCTGGGACCGATTCCGTAAATGTAAGGCAGGGACGCTTCGATGCGTTTGTCACCAGGAATTTCTACTCCAAGAAGGCGTGGCATATTATTGTATTAGGGTTGGGTGGTTGAATGGGTGTGGGTCATCGGGCAATCAGCCCTGCTTTTGCTTATGGCGCGGGTTTTTGCAGACGACACGCACCACATTCTTGCGGCGGACGATCTTGCAGCTTTCACAAATTCTTTTAACGGAGGCTCGGACTTTCATGGGACCAGGGTCGGTGATTTTAGGTGGTTATTTTCGGGATTTGGCGGACTGTTGTTGCGGGCTATGTGAGGTCGTT
>JBGSPC010000183.1:0-14930 GCA_041738805.1 Terrimicrobiaceae bacterium
TGAAGGACATACTCGGACGCCTTCGGGTAGCGATTGATAATCTCAAAGGCCTGCTCGTACCAGGAGATCGGAACGGCGAGCGGCTCCCCTGCGTGCCAGAGCAGACTGAAAGGTGATTGGACCAGTCCGCTCGACCATACCTTGTCCATGACCTTCTCGAGAACCGCGAAGTCCATGCGGCGGGTATCAGTCCGGTTCGGCAGGTAGCAATAGTCGCAGTTGATATTGCAGAAGGGGGACGGTTGAATGACGGCTAAACGCAACCATTCTTCCTTGGCACAGGAACCTGCGGGCTGGGGATCAGGGGATTTTGCTGTGCCTGATTCCATTAGAAGTTCCTCTGGGATTTCCAGATTGCGGATTTCAGAAGAAGAATCATGTTCCTCTTCTTGAGAGGCATCAGAGGAGTCGGCTGATTCCAAGCGAAGAAACAAGTTCCATGCTCCTCGACGTGGGGGGTCAATAGTTGTGCCAGTTGCCCCAGCCGCCGTTGTGCCAGTTATGCCAACCGTTGTGCCAATTGTGCCAACCGCCATTGCCCCAGGCATTGCGCCACCAGAGCATGTCGGCGTGGCCAGGAGCGGGCTGGCGTCCTTCGACGATTCCGGGTGTGGTGCGACCAAGGGATTCGCGAACTTTGGCAACCCGGGTGTCGATGTCCGAAGCGGCATCCTGCGGAGCCAGCTTGGCGGCCTGAGCGTTTTGGGTCATGGCCAACGCGACCGTTCCTCCCAACATGAGGGTTTTGAGATGGGTGATGAGGTTTTCTTTGGGGTTCATGGTTATTCTCCTTTGATCAGTTTTGCTGCGGCGTCCTTGGATTCCTGAGATTGTTGTTTGAGTTGTTCGTCATGGAGGGCGTTGTTAAAAAGAAAAGCAACACCCTCACCTGTGGCTGTGTTCAAATCGAAGAGGACCCCGTTTTTTTTGCCGATCCAGATGGTGGAAGGTGCCCCGTCCGAGGAAGCCTGGCCCATGCCGAAGGCATTCACAAGGATGCTCTTGAGGGCGAGGGAATCCTGGCCATCATCGGTGTGCAGCGCGACCCCATAAAACTTTCCATCCCAGACATAATAAAGAATGGTGTCCAGAAGGGCCGGACCAAACAGCAGTTTGTCTTTGCTGGCTTGATAAATTTTGAGTTTGCCGCGGTCCTGCTCGATTTCAAATTTGTCGCCGGACACAGGAAAAGCATCCCCGAACGTCATGCCGGAAAAACCTGGCAATTTGTCGACATTAAGCAGCAAAGCTTTGTCGGCTTCGGATTCGGGGGGAGCCGAAGGACCCTCCTGCGCGCCGGTGATGCCGGTCATGGTCATAAAAACCGCACTGACAGCCAAAGGGAGAAATCCTTTATTCATCGGCGGGAGAGATACCCCAGGAGGCCATCCCGAATCAAGAGATATCTTTTGGGCTCAACAGCTGTGATCATCCAAGAATAGGTTGGGGTTGCCATGGGATTCCCTCAAAGCGGTTGCTGTTTCGAAATACACATGGTAGCCTTCGAGCATGATCGTTGAGCTTCCAGAATCCGAAATTCGGGGGACCGGTATGACGAGCAGTTTGGCTAAACTGGAGCTTGCCGTTGCCTTGTATCGCGACCGCAAGTTATCCCTTGGCCGGGGTGCCAAGTTGGCCGGTCTGTCCTCCCCGGAGTTTCTTCGCGCAGTTGGGCGCCGGGGAGTAACCGTAAATTACGACATCGCGGACCTTGAACAAGACATCGCCACTCTCTCCTCTTTGCCCTAGACGTGCTGGTCGTTTGCGACACCTCACCGATCTCGGCATTGATCACGGTCGGCCGCGTCGGGTTGCTGGAAGAACTTTTTGGCGAAGTGGTGATTCCTCCAGCCGTATTCGAGGAGTTGTCCGCTTTCCATGAGTCCATTCCGTTGTGGGCAAAAGTTGTGGATGTGCGAGACATCACCAAGGTCGAGCGATTTTCCGGTGTGCTCGACAGAGGCGAAAGTGAGGCACTCGTGTTGGCGGTGGAACTCGGTGCGGATTTTTTGCTGATGGACGAAAAAGCAGGCCGTGAAGTTGCCGCGCTTGAGGGGTTGAAGGTTGTCGGATTGCTCGGTGTCGCGCTTCGGGCCAAACATGCTGGCATCCTCGGCTGCCCGATGAAACAACTGTTGGCGGAGTTGGAATCCATGGCGGGATTTCGAATGTCTCATGAGCTGAAAAGCCGTGTGATCATGCTTGCGGAAGAGGGGTGAGGGTGCAGAAATATTTGGGGTTGGTCCCACCCCCCAATCGATAGAAAAATCCACGCCTTCTCCACCGGTCTTTTGAAACGACACCCCCTTCCTCAAATTATCCTGACCCAAATTAATATCAATTATACCTTATGGGACTGACCCGAATGGCGTTAAGTTAAGCCCCAAAGGGGCTTTATCCCAAAGCCCAGAGCAAGCGCTAGCGCCGCTCTGGGTTTTGGGCAAGAGGCCTTTCTGCCCTGTATGGGCAGCATCCCAAAGTGCGCTTATCTTAACGCCATTCGGGACTGACCCCTTGCAGAAGTGTTAGCTGCAGCGATTGGTTTGGCCTATTTGAACGCGCGGTTGGCATCGATCGGAAGTCCTGATGCAATCAGCTCTCGCAATAATCCCATCCGCCACGCCCCGCCATCGTCGAGCGGTAAGAAAAGAACGCCGGAATAATCTGACGGAATCTCGACACCCTCGACGTAAAGAGCGCAGACGCGTGAACGACTTAACACGCCAAGGAAAAAGCCGAGCTCAAGGAGGACGTTCTGTCGCGCTCGCTTCTGCTGTGCCTCGAATGCCGCATCTGCAACGCCACCTCGATCGTCTGGTGTAAGTAAGACGACTGCAAAGGCTACATCCGCATAGTCCTCGAATTTCTCGATGATCGTGCGCCCCTTGTTCGGTTGTTCGTGGAGAATTACACACTCGAGGTCGAGCTTCTCAAGGAAGCGTGCGACGGTCTCTCGAACTCGCTCATCGTGTCCGTGAACTAGAAACACTCGTCGGGTCTGCGCTGGCATCTGGGAATCTGGAACGGCGGCAGCTCTCCATCTGTTTGCGAGGATGGTAGGAACACTAGAAAGCCATCTCAGGCGTTGTTGGATGACACCGTAAAAGTGAGCCAATGCCTCTTCGGAATCATCACGTCGGTTGCCAAAGACCAGTAATGAGGTAGGTAGCGCGCTCCACTCTGCAGAGAGGCCTGACTCCGGTGCAATGGAATCAAGCCACATTGCAACGTCCTCGACCCAACATCGGAAGTCTCGATGTGTTTCGACTGATCTCCACGAGCCATCAACGAGGTGACGTCCTTGCTTCGTCAGTTCTGCTAACGCTTTGGGGGGGGGTACATCCATGAAAACGTGGGTGTCAGGCCTAAAAGTATTATTCAGCCGCGCGCGGCAATTTACCTACAAATGCAGCGTGCTGTATAACTCCTACAAATGCGGCATCGAAGGGCAGACTTCGTCCATGGCGTCTCATTGGTGGTTTTTTAGCCTTCATTGAGACACCGCTTCAAGGATAAACGGGCTGTCAGCCCTTGCCTAGTCAATCCAGGTCCAAGGAGGGTGCATCTCAGACTTTCGCACCCTTTCGGCTGTTCCCGGTCCGAACCGGCTGTACCAGTTTTCATGTTAAGTAAAACTCCAAGTCGGTTGCTGGCTGGCAAGCACGAGCCAGTTTGACAATTTTCTTCTCGCACTCATGACTACCCGAGAATCAACTTAAATTTGCGGATGTTGGATCGGTAGTATGGGCGGAATCCCTGTCTGTCGTGGGGCGATCCCCAGCTTCCCGAGAACTGTATCCAACCCGTTAATCCATCCGCTTCCAACCACTTTAATGGGAGTTTGGGACAATACGGATTCACTGCCTGTCCCTCCCACATCGGTTCTTGATAGACAAGAGAAAACGGACCCCATGGCTCTCGACTTTCATAGATAAACAAGTCGGTTCCTGCCACAGAACTGAAGTCCTCGTGCAAGCGCCAGGTCAGAAGCAAATATCGGTCAATGCCATTGAGATAGACTATGTCAGGAATGCTGATTGCACGCTCTCTTGCCAGAACAGGAATGGAGTTCTCCAAGTCTTTCGTCCATCGAGCGCTGCCATTCGCGCTGATCTCCGAGACCCACTCCCAGTCCCCGGCATTGAGCATCCGCTTGGCAGAAACACGGCCGGCGCGAAGCTCACTGCCATTATCCCATTGGTCTGTGGACAATGCATAGACATATTCATCCCTCGCGTGCTCGTTGTTTCGTCCGAAATTGACAAAAACGGGGCCTCCAAAAAGATTTCCGCCAAACATGGGCGTCAGGATATCCTTGAAGCCAGGGGACCAACTTATTCCATGGTCCTTCGAGATGAGAATATGTGCGTCGCTTCCGTGCTGGCTTTTTGTGCCGTGGCGAGGCGGTTTTGTCCCGCATAAGTTTTGAACAGCCAGATAGAGAATGCCATCAACGCATATCATCCAGCTCGGTTTCGGCCCTTCACCACCGTATCCCACAAAGTCTGGAAGCAGGTTCGGGCGTGTAATCCTATAATGGGGAGGAAAGCCGGTGAATCGCTCGACATCCAGACCGGTATCTTGCCCACACTCCCCCCACATGGGATCCCCGCTGGAGGCATAAATATTGTCGTCATCAGCCCAGGTCATCGGATAAGAATCACCGGTTACAGATGTCTCGGGGTATGGGATACGTTCCGAGATCCAGGTTAGTCCCTTGATCAACGGCTGTTCAGAGTTCTGGTGCATTATTCTCCTTTTGCGGGGACTTTATGGGTTCGTCTTGGAGCCGTGCAGGCGGGCTTGAAAAAGGTGCGGTGTGTTGCTGTTTTATTTCCGCAGGCTGCCCGCGAGGACCTATCCGCAAGGTCAGTCCGGCAGATGCGGGATAGTGTTCTGAATGATTCGTTGAAACCATAAACGGACAGCCGGGCAACTCGAGACCGACTGTCGCTCTGCAACAGCCCACAAGTTGAATCCAAAGCATGAGTCAAATACACCACAACGAAAAATGAACTCTACACTGGACTCGATGTCCACAAAGAACATGGGTTCTCCGCAGGAGAATGAGCAAGGCTGTCGCAGGCAGCCCGAAGTAAGAGAAGAGCTGGAGCGAGCTGGTGAGACAATCACTGCCGCCGTAGCCAGGGGCGGGCGGATACCCGCACGGTGCAGGAGTAGTTGGGTCGTGCAGATTTCAGCACCTCCCTGATTTTTACCCCTGTGCTCAACAAACCCGGGGATCGCCACGATCTCCCCGTTGGATACGATGTAGAAACGCAATTCGGGTATGGGCCGCTGAAAACTGTAAACGGATTTCTGTGAACTTTTTTGACAGGATATCAGGATTTGACGGATCTACAGGATTTTTCGAAAAATCCGGCACTCACCCCGGGCCAAGGGTTTTCTGTTTTCCGTCGGTGGCAATCGGAGTCATTTGCCAGCGTTAGAGGGCTTGAAAAGTGGCTGGCCATCTTACTGAGGTCGGCTGTGGTCCAATGCCTTGCTGGCTCGCCTTTTGTTACTTAGTTTGCTCATGTTTAAAAATCTTCTTTGATTTAGGAATTTGGAAAGAATTTTAGGAGATGCCGGCCAGAGGCCAGCGGTCCCAGGGATGGAACTGAAAACTGTAAAAGGATTTCTGTAAACTTTCTGCGTTTACATCTTTGCTCCGGGCTGGCAGGGCTTGATCAGGGCGCTGTCGGGCTCGTAATTCAAATAAGGGCTAAGCCATTTTTCGACTTGGACCTCGGTCATGCCTTTGCGTTTGGCGTAGTCAGTGATTTGGTCCTTTTCGATTTTGCCGACGGCGAAGTATTTGGCTTCGGGGTGGGCGAAGTAGAGGCCGCTGACGCTGGAGCCCGGGTACATGGCAAGACTTTCGGTCAGTTTGATGCCTGTGGTGGCCTCGGCATCGAGCAGGTCCCAGACGGCCCACTTCTCCGTGTGATCGGGCTGGGCGGGGTAGCCGGCGGCGGGGCGGATGCCGCGGTATTTTTCGCGGATGAAATCCTCGGTGGTCAGGTTTTCGTCTTTGCCGAAACCCCAGGCATCCCGCGCAAATTTGTGCATGTATTCGGCAAAGGCCTCGGCGAGGCGGTCCGCGAGGGCCTCGGCCATGATGACATTGTAATCGTCATTGTCGGCCTTGAAGCGGGCAATGATTTCCTGAAGGCCATGGCCCGAGGTGACGGCAAAAGCCCCGACATGATCCGCGTGCGGGGCAGGTGCGACAAAATCCACAAGAGAGAGGTTTTGTTGGCCTGTGGGCTTTTTGGTTTGCTGGCGCAGGCAATGCAGCGACGCGGTGACGTCCGAGCGGGATTCGTCCGAATAAATGACGATATCTTCGCCCTTGCGGTTGGCTGGAAACAGGGCGCAAACACCCCGGGGATGAAGCAGCTTCTTTTCCACAATCTCATTGAGAAGGGCTTGGGCATCATCAAAGAGCTTCTTCGCTTCGACTCCGGAATTCGGGTCATCAAAGATGGCGGGGTAACGGCCCCGCAATTCCCATGTGTGAAAAAACGGTGACCAATCGATGAAAGGAACCAGGTCTTCCAACGAAACGGGAACATATTTCCGGCGGGGGTCGGTTTCACTCTGACCCTCTGATGAAAACACAATCAATCCGGTGAATTCCGGTTGGGGCAGATTTTCGAAGTCAAATTCCGGCGCATTGGCAATGGCCTCCTTGAGCGGAAGCATGGGCTTGGCGGCCGTGCGGTTTGCGTGTTCATTCCGCAAGGTTTCATAGTCGGCGGCCAGTTTTTCCATAAAGGCCGGTTTCTGTTCATCGCTGAGAAGGGCGCTGACCACATTAACCGAGCGCGAAGCATCCAACACATGGACGACGCCATGTTTGTAGAATTGTTCGATTTTTACAGCCGTGTGAGCCTTGCTGGTTGTCGCACCCCCGATGAGGAGCGGGATCGTGAACCCTTCGCGGGTCATCTCCTTGGCCACATGAATCATCTCATCAAGTGACGGCGTGATGAGCCCGGAGAGACCGATCACATCAGCATCGTGCTCGCGGGCTGCAGCCAGAATTTTGTCACAGGCCACCATGACGCCCATGTCAATGATCTCGTAATTGTTACAAGCGAGGACCACTCCCACGATGTTTTTTCCGATGTCATGGACATCGCCTTTGACTGTGGCCATGATGACTTTTCCTGCGGCGCGCTGACCCGGATTGGCGGCTTTTTCCGCTTCGAGGTAAGGGGTCAAATACGCCACCGATTTTTTCATCACACGGGCACTTTTGACCACCTGAGGCAGAAACATTTTGCCGGCACCAAAAAGATCACCGACGACCTTCATGCCATCCATGAGGGGTCCTTCAATCACCGTGAGCGGCCGACCGTATTTTTCCAGGGCTTCAGCGGTGTCATCATCAATAAAATCCGTGATCCCGCGGATGAGGGAATGTTTGAGGCGTTCTTCGACCGGACCAGAGCGCCAGGCGGTGTCTTCTTTGACCGTCTCCTTGCCGCCTTTGCTTTTGATGGTTTCTGCAAACGTGACAAGCCGCTCGGTGGCGTCCGGGCGGCGGTCGAAGAGGACATCCTCAATGAGCTCAAGAAGGTCTTTCGGGATTTCTTCATAAACCGCCAACTGACCGGCATTCACGATGCCCATATCGAGTCCTGCGCGGATGCTATGATACAAAAACGCGGCGTGCATGGCTTCCCGCACGGCATTGTTGCCACGGAATGAAAACGAGATATTGCTGATGCCTCCGCTCACGCGGGCGTAGGGCAGATGAATTTTGATCCAGCGCGTGGCCTCAATAAAGGCCTTGGCATAGGCATTATGTTCTTCGATGCCGGTGGCAACCGTCAAAATGTTAGGATCAAAAATGATGTCTTCCGGAGGAAACCCGACCTCCTCCGTAAGAATCCGGTAGGCGCGCTGACAGATTGCGGTTTTGCGTTCCAGCGAATCGGCCTGGCCCTGTTCATAGAAGGCCATCACAATGGTGGCGGCCCCATATTGGCGCACCAACGTGGCCTGACGCTTAAATTCTTCCTCGCCACCTTTGAGCGAAATCGAGTTCACGATCCCCTTGCCTTGGACACATCGCAAACCGGCCTCGATCACTTCCCACTTCGAGGAATCAATCATAACAGGCACGCGGGAAATATCGGGTTCGGCGGCGATCAGGTTAAGAAATTTTGTCATGGCGGCCGCCCCATCGAGCATGCCTTCATCCATGTTGATATCGATGATCTGGGCTCCGGCTTCAACCTGCTGTCTTGCCACGGAAAGCGCCTCATCGAAATTTCCGGCAAGGATCAGCTTCGAAAATTTAGGAGATCCGGTGACATTTGTGCGTTCGCCGACGTTGATGAATGGAATCTCGGGACGAGCCGTGAATGGCTCAAGTCCGCTAAGGCGGAGCGTTTGTTCACGGGTTGCCACCTTGCGCGGGGGCAAACCCCGCACGGCTGTTGCCATCGCGCGGATATGGTCCGGGGTGGTGCCACAGCATCCGCCCACAATGTTCAGCCATCCCTGCTCCGCCCAATCGCGGAGTTGAGGAGCAAGCGAATCCGGTGTCTCCGGAAACCCGGTGGGAGACAGCGGGTCAGGTAGGCCGGCATTCGGATAGGTGCTGACATAAAACGGAGCAATCGTGGAAAGCTCCTCGATGTAGGGCCGCATTTCTTTGGGCCCCAACGCGCAATTCAAGCCCACCGAGAGCAGCGGGAAATGCGAAATCGAATTCAGAAATGCCTCCACCGTTTGACCGGTCAGGGTTCGTCCGCTCAGATCGGTGATCGTGCCGGAGACCATGACCGCAGGCCGCAGGTCCGGATTCGGCATGTGGTTTTGGAAAAACTCCGAAATCGCAAAGAGAGCCGCTTTGGCATTGAGGGTGTCAAAGATGGTTTCCACCAAGAGGATATCCACCCCGCCCGCCACGAGATTTTCGATCTGCTCCAGGTAGGCCTGAACAACCTGGGTGAACGTGACATCGCGCGCGCCGGGATCATTCACATCCCGCGAAAGCGTCAGCGTCCGGTTCAACGGACCGATGGCCCCGGCCACAAAAACCCGGCGATCGGTGCAGGCATCAGCGGCCTGACGGGCCAGCTTGGCGGCCTCACGGTTGATTTCCGGCACAAGCGATTCCATGCCATAGTCCGCCATGGCGATGGTGGTTCCGCTGAAGGTGTTTGTTTCGATAATGTCCGAGCCTGCGGCGATGTATTGCTCGTGAATGCTGCGAATCACTTCCGGCTTGGTGAGCACAAGGAGGTCATTGTTTCCTTTGACATCCGATGGCCAGTCCACAAAACGTTCGCCACGATAATCCGCTTCTTCCAACTTGTATCGCTGAACCATGGTGCCCATGGCTCCGTCGAGGAGTAGGATTCTTTCGGCCAACAATTTTTCTAATTCCTGATGTGTGTTGCTCATAACCTGATTTTAATTCTCCGTGCGAAGGCCGGGAAAAGCCATTAAAGAGTAATTCCCATGAGTCAAATCCGCTTTGAAGTCATTCCTCCGGTTCGCGATCCCCGGGAACCGATTTTTGTGTGTGGCAGCCTTCCGGCCCTTGGGATGTGGGATCCGGCGAAGGCCCTGCCCCTGCCATGGGCAAATCCCCATCACCTTGGCGAAATTGAGGTCGAGACCGGCACATCCTTCGAATACAAGATCCTGCGGGGATCCTGGCAAAACGAGGCGGTTGACGCATGGGGACATGTGTTGCCAAATTTTCGTCATGACACTTGGCTGGACGCCACGCGGCATCATACGGTCGCTGATTGGAAAGATCGCTACGCCGGACGCCTCACCCGCGATGGGCTGCACTCCAACATTTTGGCAGGCCGCAGGGAGTTGCTGGTCTGGCTTCCGCCGTCCTATGCCGCTGAACCGGGGCGGCATTTTCCGGTGATCCTGCTGCATGATGGTGCAAACATTTTTGATCCGGCGACGAGTTTCACGGGCGTGGATTGGGCCGCCGATGAATGGATCACCGCCCTGCACGCGGAGGGTGTGATGCCTGAGGCGCTTGTGGTCGCGATCGTTCACCCGGAAGGTTACAACGAAGAAAATCTTTCCTTCCGGGACGTCGATCTGTCGCCGGAGCTCGGGGGAGCGGGGTATGCGGAATTTTTGGTCAACGAGCTGTTGCCGTACCTCGACGCAGGCTATCGCACGATCCCGGGTCCTGCCGCACGAATCCTCGCCGGGGCCTCGCTGGGAGCGCTCCTCACGTTCTATGTCAGCCTCCACCATCCCGGCGTTTTTGGAAAATTTGTCTGTCTCTCCACGTCCTTCGAAGATGTTTCGCAAAGCCTCCCCCAACACGCAGGGCAACTGCTCGCGTTGGAATCTTGGACCATCCTGCCCTCCGGCGTTCGTATGTTTTTCGATTATGGCGATACCGGACTTGATGAATGTTACGAGGTTTACCACAAAGAACTGGCGTCCCTGCTGCGCTCCAAAGGCTGGAAGGACGAATTCACGATTCGAGAGGTCCCCGGCGGAACCCACTCCGAGCTCTCCTGGCGCGCCCGCTTCGGTACAGCCCTTCGATTTCTTGCTTCCTAACGCAAAATTAGAAGAACGAATCAACATATTTGTATATCTTAATACGTTTTATTGAATCTGCAAGCCATGACGACATTTCATCACAGTGAATTTGCAGACGTGGCCCGATTGGTCGCCGCCAAGGGAAAGACCCGCATTTCGTTGTGTGTGCCGACGCTGAACGAGGAGGACACGATTGGGGAGGTTGTTCGGGTTTTGAAAGAGGGGTTGTGCGATCGCTTTGGGCTTTTGGACGAGGTGGCCGTGGTGGATTCGGGTTCCTCTGACCGGACCCGGGAGGTTGCGGCGGCGGCCGGGGCGGACGTTTATCTGGCTTCGGAGATCTTGCCGGAGGTGGGAGCGGCCAGGGGCAAGGGCGAAAACATTTGGAAGGCCGGAGCGTGTTTGCGGGGGGACATCGTGTGTTTTGTGGATGGGGATGTGCAGAACATGCACCCGCGGTTTGTGCTGGGAACGCTGGGGCCTCTGCTTTTCAAAGAACAACTGCAGTATGTGAAAGGCTACTATGACCGGCCCCATGCTGCGGTGGAGGTTGGGGTTCGGCCGGCTGGCGGGGGTCGGGTTACGGAAGCTTTGGTGCGTCCGTTGTTTTCGCTGTTTTTTCCGGAGTTGGCGGAACTTGTCCAACCCCTCGCGGGAGAATACGCCATTCGCCGGGGAGTGCTGGAATCGCTTGCGATGCCGACGGGATACGGGGTCGAGACAGCCCACCTCATTGATGTGCTTCAAGGTTGGGGAGCGGGAGCCATTGCCCAAACCGATCTTGATGAGCGTCTGCATCGTCATCAGGACACCACGTCCTTGGGGCGAATGAGTTTTGCAGTGCTTCATGCATTTTTTTGTCGGGCGGAGGTCGCAGGAAAACTGGATTTGGCAGCTCCCCTGGCGGAGCAATACCGGCATTTTATGCGTCAGGATGGCGTCACGCAGCCCGTCACCTGGGATTTTCAGGACTTTGAGCGCCCTCCCCTGCGCGAAGTTCCGGGGTACGTGAGTCTGCGAAAGCGTTAATGCAGATTGCGATCCTTCACTACCATTTCAGGCCCGGCGGGGTGACGCGTGTCATTGAGCTGGCGTGGTCTGCCCTTGCGGAAATGGGCATCGAACCTCTCGTGCTCAGTGGCGAACCTCAACCACCGCGTGGAAGGATCCCTGAACGCTGTGTCCGTGTTGTGTCGGAATTGCGGTATGGGGCCGCTGCCAGCGAGAATCTCGCTTCCGCCGTGGACCAGGCCTGTCAGTCCCACTGGGGAACACCCGCCGATTTGCTTCATACCCACAATCATGCCCTCGGTAAGAATTTTTCTTTGCCGTCGGCTGTGGCTGGATGGGCAAAGGACGGGCGTGCCCTGGTGCTCCAACTTCACGACTTCGCCGAGAATGCCCGACCCGCCAATTATCGCGGCCTTTCCGAAGCCTTTGGCGGAGCGGGGGGGCTTTCCAGGATGCTTTATCCGTATGGGGGGAAAGTCCTGCCTGTGTGTTTGACACAAGGGGCAGCCGCAAAGCTGGGCCGGGCCGGGGCGGTCGTTCTCCCCAACCCGATTGTTTTGCCTGCGGGAGGAGATTCACTTCCAGAATTCGCGGGCACGAAATTATTTGTTTACCCCACGCGGGGGATCAAACGAAAAAATCTGGGGGAATTTCTCCTTCACGCCGCCTTGGCGAACCCTGGAGAACATTATCTGATCACGTCCGCTCCGGCTGATGGCAGGGAGCTTGCGGGCTATCAGCGATGGCAGGAACTTGCTGAAGCACTCCGGTTGCCTGTGACATTTGACGCCACCCGCAAATTCGGCAGACCGGTTTATGATTTTTTGTTTGCGGCGGACCAATGTGTCACAACAAGCATGGAGGAGGGATTCGGCATGGCTTTTTTGGAACCCTGGATCGCAGCAAAAGGCCTTATGGGGCGGGACCTTCCGCCTGTGACAAAGGACTTTCGCGAGGCGGGGGTTGAACTCGACGCTCTCTATGAGCGGTTCGAAGTGCCGTCCGGGGTCCTGAATCGACGGGAGGTTGATCACATGATCGAGGCCCGGGTGAAAGCCCTGCTTGCAGCTTATGATTTGCCGCTGACGGCAGGGCGGCTGGCCTCTGCCAGGCAGGCGGTCTGGAGCCCATCCGGGGCGGATTTTGGCAGGCTGGATTTTGACACGCAATGCTCGCTCATCACGCAGGCCCGAATTCTCGGATTGGTGAAACCCGCACACAAGCCTCCCACACACGATGCCATTAGAAAGAATCAAGCAATCATCACGGAGCGGTTTTCATCAGCTGCCTACGGGAAGCGGCTTATGGCAATATATCATCAATTGTTGGAAGCCCCTTTCGCCAAACCTCAGTTTCTCGACGCGAAGGACGTTCTACTCGCCGTTTTAGATTTAGGCGACTTTGCAGCATTGCGGTGTCCTGATCCATCGACACCTCAGGTCCATTTGCGATAATAAACACGCGAGACTTCGATGCACCGTTCGAAGGGAACTGAACAATCCGCCAAAACAAAAACTTATGACCCCCCTTCAGGTTCCTCACAACCCGCTATTCATTATTATCGTTCTTCTTTTGGTCGGTCTGCCTGCTCGTGCGGCGGAATATTTTGTCGGCTCCGGAGGCAATGATCAAGCCGTGGGAACCCGGTCGGAGCCATGGAGGACGGTGCAGCGTGCGGCAGATGCGGTCACGTCAGGTGACACCATCACCGTGTTGTCCGGAGACTTCTCCGATCAGGTGCCTCAGATCAAAAAGTCAGGGACCAAGGAAAATCCCATCGTCATTCAATCGGATGAAAAACACGGAGCACAAATCGGCGGGATGATCCTTCTTGGTGATTATCTTTCCATTCGCGGGTTCAAAATTTCAGGCGATCATAAAGAAAACCGCGGGCATGGCATCTATGCAGGCATGGTTTCAGACGCGAAGCACCCGGCGCAAACCGGGTGTGAGATTTCCGGAAACCTGCTCACCAACCTCTCGGGCACAGCGATCACCAGTGGACGCGATGCTGTCGTTCGTAATAATATCATGCGTCGGGTGCATCGCGGACTCTTTGTGAACGGCGGAACACTGGTCGAAGAAAACGAGATCGACACTCTGACCGCGCCCATTGTTGACAAAAAGCCGGACGGGAATTTGCCCGCACGACAGGGACCGAAAAAGACCAGTTATGCTTTTTTTGCCGGCGATAACATTACTTTTCGCAACAACCACTGGCATGGCACCTACGATGGTCAGGATGGGGTGCCGCCTCTGAACCTCTTTTACACATGGGGAACGGATTTTTTCACCACATGGGACGCAGGCGGTATCGGCTCATCAAACAATATCCTCATCGAAAAAAACCGCTGCTTTTACGCAACCCATGGGGTCGAACCGCTGGCCCGGGACTTCCAAAAATCCCATGGGATCATCGTCCGAAACAACCTCTTCGTGAACACCTGTTATGTTGGCGTCTTCCCTCAGAAATGGACCGGGGTCGTCGTGGAAAACAACACACTGATTAATTGCGGAGCTTACCCGGTGTGGAGCCGCTCGGAAATCCAATCCCGCGGAATGGTGGTTCGCAATAACCTCATCTCCGTTTGGAAACCTGAGGAACTCTACGCCAACGGTTTTACCCGACCGGAATCCGGCATCCGCTTTGATCAGGACGAGTGGAAGAAAGAAGCCATGGCGGATTTCAATCTGATCCATGGATATCAGAACCGGAATTACGGGAAAAATGATGTCAATGCCGAGCCAGGTTTTGTGGATCCGGATGCCGGGGATTTCCGGCTAAAACCGGGCTCCCCAGGAATTGATGCCGGCACAAGCATCCCGGAAATCACCACTGATCTGCCTGGCCGGATCCGTCCGGTTGGCAAAGCGTATGATATCGGCGCCTATGAGACACAGGGCTCGGAACCCTGACGACCGGTGAATCCGGGTCTGGACGGTAAAAAAGAATCCTTATTGGATAATTTCAGCGGCGTGTTCATTCTTTGACTCATGGATATCTCCTGTCAATCAGTGCGAAAAACCTATGGGGCACATGTGGCGCTGGAGGACGTGTCTTTTGGCACCGGCTTCGCGCACACGCTGGCTCTGGTGGGGCCATCCGGCGGGGGGAAGTCCACATTGCTGCGGATTCTGGCGGGGTTGGAAATTCCCGATCACGGAGAGGTTTCTGTGGACGGAAAAGCCATGGTTTTTAAGGAGGCTTGGATGCACGATTACCGGGTTCGGGTAGGGATTGTTTTTCAGGGATATAACTTGTTTCCGCATCTCACGGCCGTCCAGAACGTGTTATTGCCTCTTCAGCAATTTCACAAACTAACGGACGCCAATCAGCGGGCCATTGCGGCACTGGATCGCTTTCGCATGGC
>JBGSPC010000271.1:0-7645 GCA_041738805.1 Terrimicrobiaceae bacterium
CAATCAGAAAAAACGGCTTCATGATTTTGTGAGATTCTTGGTTTTCAAGATACCCTTTTCATCCACCTCCAGCAGAAAAATAAATTTTTGGCCCTTTTGGATGTTGATTTGGTTAAATTCGGTGGTGACAAGAACAGGGAGGATTTCCCGACCGTCATTCACGCCAACCGCGATGAGCCGCCCCGAGGCCGGCGACCAGGCCAGCGAGTTGACGACTTCTCCGTCGATCCGGTAAACGTTCCCGCGGAGGCTGTTGGAGTTTTCCAAATACGAGCGCACTTCCAGCTCGGGAACCGTTCGGTATGGATTTGAATCCCCGGAAAACAGAAAAACCGCACCGAGAAAAGCGGCGGCAACAAGAATGATCGCAAGAACGAGCCAAAGTCCTGCGAGGGGACGACTAGATTTTCGAGCCATCAGAGTTCCTTAACCCGTTCCCGGCGATTGGGCAAGGCATGAGGTGAAAGGAAAGCAGTTTGCCTTTCTGTGTCTGCTTCCATTACAAAGCATGCGTGAATTCTGAAGACATAATTTTTGTGGCTGGTCATCGGGGGATGGTCGGGAGTGCGATTTGCCGCCGGCTGGGGGCTGATGCGTCATTGAAGCTGCTTGTCCGGACAAGGCAGGAGTTGGACCTCACGGACCGGGCGGCTGTGCGGGCGTTTTTTGAAAAGGAAAAACCAACGATTGTCGTGGATGCTGCGGCGAGGGTGGGGGGGATTGTGGCGAACAACACGTATCCTGTGGAGTTCCTTCTCCACAATCTCACCATTCAAAACAATCTGATCGAAGCCGCTGCGGATTTCGGGGTGGAGAAGCTGTTATTTTTGGGCAGTTCCTGCATCTACCCAAAACTGGCTCCCCAACCCATCACCGAGGAGTCATTGCTCACCGGGCCTCTGGAACCCACAAATGAAGCCTACGCCGTTGCAAAAATTGCCGGGATCCGGCTTTGCCAATATTATGCCCGCCAATACGGCAAAAATTTTCTATCTGCCATGCCCACGAATTTATACGGGCCGAATGACAACTTTGATCTGAAAACATCCCATGTTCTTCCCGCCCTGATTCGCAAGGTGCACGAAGCGAAAACCTCCGGAACCAATTCGGTGGTTGTTTGGGGGTCTGGAAATCCACGTCGGGAATTCCTGCATGCCGATGACCTCGCTGATGCCTGTGTGTTCCTTCTTGAAACCTATAATTCGCCGGAGATTTTAAACATTGGATGCGGGGAAGACGTCACGATCCGCGAACTGGCGGAGACCATCGGTGAGGTGTTGGGCTTTGAAGGAGACCTTGTTTTTGACTCGACCAAGCCGGATGGCACGCCAAGGAAGCTCCTTGATGTTTCAAAAATGACAGCGCTGGGTTGGAGGCCAAAAATCCCGCTTCGGGAAGGGATCCAATCCGCCTACGCTTGGTATCTCCAAAACTCCTGAGCCCCCCCTCTTTTCATGGTCACTCTCCTCATTGCCGTTGGCACGTTTTTTCTCTACATCGTGGCCTACCGCACTTACGGGCGCTGGCTGGCCAAAAAAATCTTTGGTCTGAGCCACGATCGCGTATGTCCGTCGCGGGAGTTTGAAGATGGAGCCGATTTTGTGCCGACGGCTAAAAGTGTTGTTTTCGGGCATCATTTCACATCCATTGCCGGTACCGGCCCGATCGTAGGACCAGCCATTGCCGTGATATGGGGTTGGGTTCCCGCGATTCTTTGGGTGGTTTTTGGCTCCATTTTTATGGGAGCCGTGCATGATTTGGGATCTCTGGTTGTGAGCCTTCGCAATCAGGGGAAGTCGGTGGGGGATCTTGCCGGGCTGCTGGTTGGTCCACGGGTCAGATTGCTTTTTATGGTGGTGCTGGTGGGAGCCCTGACGATTGTGCTGGCGGTTTTCGGACTTGTCATCGCCGCAGTGTTTAAACAATTCCCGACCGCCATTTTCCCCTGTTTGGTTCAGATTCCGATTGCCTTGCTCATCGGTTCCTATCTCCACCGCAAAGGCGATTCTATTTTGATGCCCTCCTTGGCGGCCCTCGTTCTGATGTATCTATCGGTGATCTTTGGTGATGTGGGTTATCTTCACGTCTTCAATCAGACCTTGGCAGCCATGCCGGTCTGGGCGTGGACAGCTTTTATGCTGGGCTATTGCTATGTGGCCTCGGTGCTGCCTGTTTGGTTGCTCCTGCAACCTCGCGATTTTATCAACTCGCTGCAATTGCTTTCCACGATGGCTCTCCTGATGGCTGGAGTGGTGGTTGCTGCCATCTTTGGAGGCTCCGCCAGTTTCACCGGCGAGCGGGTGGCGCTTGAGATTGTCGCGCCGGCTTTCCAATCCCATCCTGCCGGAGCCCCCCAGATTTTTCCGTTTCTTTTTATCACGATCGCCTGTGGTGCCATCAGCGGATTTCATTGCCTTGTGAGCAGCGGGACGAGCAGCAAACAACTGGCCGGTGAGGGCGATGCGCAGTTCGTGGGATATGGGTCCATGCTGGTGGAAGGATTTCTTGCCACGCTTGTGATCCTTGCCTGTGTGGCCGGGCTGGGGCTGGGACTGGCTGTGCCAGGCGGCGACACCCTCACAGGAAGTGCTGCCTGGGCGCATCAATACGTGGATTGGGGCAAAGCGGGGTCTCTCTCAGCAACGATTGGCGCTTTTGTGAACGGAGCCGGCAATTTCCTGGGGGCCATGGGCATTCCTCTGCCGGTTGGCATCGCACTTATGGGTGTCTTTGTGGCGTCTTTTGCCGGCACGACGATGGATTCCGCGTGTCGGTTGCAGCGCTACATTATTCAGGAGCTGGGCTCGGCTCTTCATAAGCCTGGAAAATCAGCAAGCCCCCTGATCTCCACAATCGCAGGAACCCACGGTGCGACCCTTCTTGCGGTCGGATCCGCTGCCATCCTTGCTGCGATTCCTGCCGCCGGGGAGGAGTGGTCACTTGCCAATGCCGGGAAAGGAGGAATGTTGTTATGGCCGCTTTTTGGTGCAACCAATCAACTTGTGGCCGGAATTGCGTTCATCGTGATCACGTTTTACGTGCGTTCCCACAAAAAACCCTTCTGGTTTCTCATCCCTCCCATGATCTTCATGCTGGTGATGCCCTTTTGGGCAACGACCCAACAGCTGTTTTTTGGCGCCGGTGACGCTCCCTCCTGGCTCGCGCAAGGGAATCTCCCCCTGATTGCGATCGGGGCCGCCTCGCTCATCCTGGAAGTCTGGTTGGTCTTTGAGGCGGCCATTCTTTGGAGAAAACCTCAACTCCATGCATCGATTCTTGAATCGTCCGCGTAAATTGGGTTGTATGCAAACCATGACCATCTCCGAGCAAATTGCGGCAAGGACATTTCCTCCCTTCAGCCTCGCACGACTTCTGACAACCACCTTTGGTCCAAAACCCGGCCAGAAAATTGCGATCCTCATCGATCTCGATGATCCCAAGGACATCAAAGATTTTAAGTTCCTGGAAAACCCGGATCTGTCGATCCAGAGGAATGCGATGACCTATTTCCACGAGGCCCTTCACAAAAGTGTGATGGAGGAACTTGGACTCCAAGGGGGAGAGATTTTCGCTTATAAGATCACAGGAGGCAGCAATCTTGATCTTCCCGATCTCGCGGTGGCTCCGGATGGGAGCGAACTCAGCCTCGAAAAAGACGTCTATCCGAATTACGACATCATTCTTTGCATTTCGACCTATTCGGCGACCGCGCCGCTGACAGCGTTCGCCAAACAGTATGGCTTTCGAGGGGCGACATTGCATGGCGTCAACCAAGTGATTCTGTCGTCAGGATTGGCTGTTGATTATCGCGAAGTGAGCGTGGAGGCAGAGAAGCTCCGCCTCGGCCTGACGCGGGCAGAGTGGGTTGAAATCGATTTCGCCATTGATGGCAACACCCATACGCTCAAACTCGAACTCTCCGGGCAGGAAGCCCAGAAAAGTCATGGACTGTGCCTGGGTGATGAGCCCGACGTGGCCAACCTCCCTGCAGGAGAAGTCTATTTTGTTCCCACGGGAGCCAGTGGCGCTTTTCCGCTCAAATACGAGGATGGCACCATCGGCTTGATGAAAGTGAGCGGTGGCCGTATCCAAAGTGCCGAACTTCTGAAAGGCAACCCCGAAACCGTGGCCACCCACAACAAAAAACTGGTATCCGACCCCGTCACCGGTGAACTCGGCGAACTCGGCTTTGGAACCCAGCTTCTGCCCTTCAGCGGACGGGACATTCAGGATGAGAAAGTCCGGGGCACGATCCACGTCGCCACAGGCCGGAGCGACCATCTCGGGGGTTCTCTGACACCGGACAAATTTGCCGAGCATCTGAATGCCACCCATGATGACATTCTCTTTGCGCCTCACAAAACGCCGGAGATCCGGGTCACCCAGGCCCGGATGTTTCGCGATGGCGAGACCAAAGTCCTCATTGAGGACTACGAGCCTTCAGAGTATTTGCAATCGCTCTTGGATTAAGCCCTGAGTTCGTTGGCGATGATGCGCAAGCCAGCACGCACATCGCCTTCGTCCATGGCAAAAGAAATGCGAAGGCACTCATGGCGGTGTGACCAGTCGTCAGGAAGACCAAAAAAGAAATATTCTCCCGGCACAACCAGGACGCCGCGCGCTTTGAGAGACTCGTAGATGTTGAGGGAGCTGCGCCGTGTGCCACGCATCCAAAGCCAAAGGAATATGGCTCCTCCGCTTTCGTGGATGGCGTAAGGAACGTCATCGGGGAATAGCTCCTCAATGGCAGCGATCGCAAGGTCGCGTTTCCTCAAATAATACGGACGGACCACATCGCGGCTCAGCGAAAGTATGGAACGGTCCGAAAGGAGAGGGTGCACAATGGTCTGCCCAAAATTGCCGTTGGCCAGGCCCGTGACAGCCATCATGGAGGAAACGGCAGCAGCAACTTTGGGAGGACCCACAACAAAGGCCGTGCGCGTGCCCGGAAGTCCTAACTTCGAAAGGCTCATGACATGAATGGTTTGCTCATTCCATGGCGGTGTGGCCTCCCCGAACACAATGCCGGGAAACGGCCAACCGTAGGCGTTGTCAATGATGAGCGGGATGCCGCGATCCTTGGCAAGATTGGCTAGGCGGCCCATTTCTCCATCTGAAAGAAGATTGCCGCTGGGATTGGTGGGGCGTGAAACGCAGAGCGCACGCACTTCCGGACCAGGGTCCAGAGATTCAAAGTCGATGTGATATTGAAAGCGGTGCGGTCCGGTCTCTCGAATGAGCGGGCGGTGCGCCGCAAAGACGCCCGGCTCCAGCGATTGGTTGGCATAACCAATGTATTCCGGAACGAGCGGAAAAAGGACCCGGCCAGGGCGGCCATCGGATTGTGATCCTCCAAAAAGGTTGAAGAGAAAGAAAAAGGCAGTCTGCCCGCCCGGCATGACAGCAATATTTTCGGGCTCGACCGGCCAGCCGAGTTCCTCGCGCAGCAGTCCGGCTAACGCTTCGATGCAGGCAGCATTCCCACGGGGTGGATCGTAGATGGCCAGAACACGCCGAAGCCGGACGGGATCCGCAACGATGGCTTGCATTTGCTGCAACCAGACCGCTTCCATTTCCGGAATGTGGGCGGGGTTTCCGCCTCCGAGCATATGAGGAGACGGTCCCGAGGCGGCCAGAGCCCGGCCAAGATCATCCATCAATGTCTCAATGCCACTCCCGCCTGAAAGGCGCTCGCCAAGTGCGGAGAATTTCATGAGAGGCGGATAAGCAGGGTTAGCGGGTTCACCAATCAATTTTCTCCATCATTTCTGGAAGACGTGGCCGGATTACTGATTGGATTTAATTCTCTATCATTTTAGGGGCTTGGCCGACAATGGGAAAACCTGCCCCGGCTTGACGGGATCGCCGGATTTTGGAGGGTTCATAAATGCGACTTTGCCATCGGGTGCTATGATCGTTTCAGATTTGACTTTCAATTTAAGAAAACCAATCGAGGCGTCCACCCCGCCGGCATCCCAGAAATGGGAATTTGAGCGCACGAGGTTTCGGTATTTGGGATCGATGACGGCTGTGAGCTCGATTTGTGTGCCGTCCGCCGACAGTGATTTGTCGGTGATTTCCCCAACGGTCATATCCCGGAAAAGGATGGGAGCCCCCGGGCGGACGGTGGTATCCTGTGAGGTGAGACGGATTTTGAGACCATCGCGTTCGAGAAGGTCAGGCTCCGAGGTTGAACGACCAAGGAAGACGCCCTCGGAGAATCCTCCCGTGCCCGGCACACACTCGATATAGACCCCGCTGATGATTGTCTCCAAGCCGGTAAAACCTTGCAGGGAAATTTGCGGCTGAACAATGGCGAACGTTGAGCCCTTGCGTCGGAGAAACTCGTAGCCGGAATCAACCCGGGCACTGACCTCAACTTTGCCGTTCACGGTTCGCACAGATTCCACCAAGCCGACGGGAATCCCGAGGTAACGAAGAGCGGTCCGCCCCGCCATTAACCCTTGCCCGCTTTTGAAGGCGATACGAATGGGCTCGGAAACCGCCCGGGCTGCTGTCTCATTGTCAAACAACTGAAAGGGCTCAGACCCATCAGCGGGCTTTCCGGGTGTTTCAAACACATCAAAAGCGATCCCGCCCTGCAACAACGCGGAAAGTCCTTGAACTTCGGCTTCCAGAACTCCCGGGCCTGCTGTCACCGAGGTGGCTGGCACCCGCCAGAACCTGGTATTGGAACGCAGAGCGGATTGGAATTCCTCGTGAATCCGAACTTTCAAGCCCGGGGTTTCGCCATCTTCCATGCGTTTGTCCAAAACCGTTCCCGCCACCAGACCGCGGTAATAAACCGGTGCCCCTTCCTCAATGCCTGGCAATTCCTGGGCATGGACAGAAATGACGAGTCCCCCGCCACTCCCGTCATTCCCTGACCCCGAGCGTCCGACAAACTGGCGCGAGGGATCCCCGGCCCCCGGTTCAAATGCAATTGCGGCGCCCGTGACCAGGGTCTCCAATCCGCTGACGCCTTTCAACGAAATGCTTGGTTTGATGAGTGTGAACTTGGAGTCCGAGGTGAGAAATTTTGTGAATCGGTCCTCCAGCCTGGCGGTTGCTTCAACAGTGGTGAGGTCGGTATTGAGCTTGACCGATTCGATGTAGCCAATCGGTTGACCGAGGTGGGAAATCCGGGTCTCGCCGGCCATGAGCCCGTGACCATTGGTGAAGGAAATCTGGAAGCGCGGGCCATCCGCCCGTGCGGCGAACTCGTGGGGTGCGAGGTCAAAACTTGCATTATCCAAAGCCGGCTTCCCATCAGGTTCAAAATGGTTGAATGCGATGCCTCCCTGAACAAGAGCCGCCAGGCCGGCCATCTCCAAGTTGGCGCCCCTGGCGTTCAGTCGCAGGGAAGTCGCAGGGAGAATCCAAAACCGGGATGTGTCCAGCACAAGGTGGGCATGCTGTTTGTCAATCGTGACAACAAGAGACGGTTCGCCGGATTTATCCAGCACCTTGTCCCGCACGAGACCAACGGACACGCCATTGTGATACACCGGTGCGCCTCGTGACAAAAACGGAATGTCCACGGCCTTCAACTTGATAACCAAGGACGGGGAATCCAAAGGCGAAAGCGGGGCGCGATCCAATCCTGTGAAGGAACTTTTCCGGGGGCCTCCCCCCAGCCTTGCCT
>JBGSPC010000035.1:0-3949 GCA_041738805.1 Terrimicrobiaceae bacterium
AACGAATCTCCGCTCAGTACGGAGCCGTTCTTGCGGATAGGCCCTCACGGGCAGCCCGCGGTTATAGAACGGCAAACACACCGCCTTTTTTCAAGGCCGCGCTCGCCACTTCACACCGGAGCCCGCAACCATAAAGTCTCGGCAAAATATGAATCCATTCACCGCATTTCGTACGTCAGTAGTTACAGCCCCTGCGATTGCAGTATTTGCTATTATTTACACTCTGGTAGCGACCTCCAGCTTTTCTCAAGACTGGCAAGATGTTTTGTCATGGTCAGGAGACGGAGGTGTCCTGTCAGAGGGAGAGGAGCTTACTCCTTCAGACATCGCCATTATGGTTTTGCTTATCGGGTTTCTCATTGTTGCGGTTGGTAACCAGATTGCATTGTTCTTCTATTGGAAGCCATCTCGACTGATTTATCTTATACTTACGATTCTAGGATTTCTTCTTACGCCGTTTTTCGGACTAACGGTTTCGCCGCCCTTGGAGACCCTTGGATATGAATTGTCCGTTTTTATTTCTGGCATAACCCTTGCACTAGCATATTTTTCACCTGTTGCGGAGAGATTTGAATGAAGCAAGCCGAACGGCGGTGCAACCCACACTCACCCGCGGCACGAGTCGCGCCACGGGCGAGCGTGGGTTACCGCGGACGCTCCGCACCTCCATGAATTCCCCCACTCGAGCGTTTTTTACAGGAATCATTGTATTTATCGGTGGCAGCATCATCCTATTGGTTCTGTCACTGGCGCACCTGGGCGACATCCTTGGTGCTTCTCCAACACACAAACCCGGTAATGGCACTATTCTAAAATCCGCAGCAACCATATGGTTTTCCGGCACCTATCTGACTCGGACTCTTTTGGATGGAGTCATTTTCGGCGGACCAATGCCACCGGAAGGAAGCAAGATCGATCCGCGAACTACAGCGAAAGCGTGGCAAATCTACGATCATGAAAAGGATCGGAGATGTATGGCTTACGGTATTTCTTGGTTGGTCAGCCCGCTTTTATTTGGCTTCGTTTTTGCCATTTATGCTCGACTCAAGATCAACAAAAAAGCCCCCCCAGACAACCCGCGTAACAGCCAAAGTGGGCAGTCCAACAAATTATAATTGCCGCTACGATTTAGTTTAAGGTGGGCCAACAGCGTGCGGATTGACAAAAGCGCATATGTGGACATAATATGTCCACACCATGAAAACCGCAACTGTGCGTGATTTGCGCAACTCATTCTCGAAGCTGGAATCCTGGCTGTTAGAAGGGGAGAACATCTGTATTGAAAAACGGGGGCACCCCATTGGCGTTCTTTCCGCTTGGCCGCCGGATAAGGAGGCCGATCCTCCGGTGCCTGATTTTGCAGCAAGGAGGAGAGCGATATGGGGGAACCGGGTTTTCAGTGCGCCAGAGGTGGAGGCCATGCGTACCGATGAACACGAGGGCGAAGAAGGATGACGGGTTATCCTGACACCTCATTTCTTTGCGCGCTGTATCGAGCGCAGGTCAATTCCACCTTGGCGGACGATTACATGCATGAACTGGTTGGGACCTTGGGGGTGTCCAGCTTGATTTTGCTGGAGTTTCGGCAGTCCGTCCGCCTTCAGACCCGTCTGCATCTCAATGATCAAAAAAAAGGTTTTCCTCAGGCCGAAGGGTGGCAAATGCTCAATGACCTGCAGATCGATCTCAACACAGGCCTTCTGAAGATAATCCCCGTGGACTGGCCCGCAGTGTACCAACGTGCTGAAGCGTTAAGTGGTGCGCACACGTTCACTGGCGGTCACCGTCTGGTGGACATTTTGCATGTGGCAACAGCCCTTCATTTGGGAGTGCGGGAATTCCTGACCTTTGATTCAAACCAGAAAAGGCTGGCAGAAATGGAAGGCTTGGTTGTGCCTTTGCGTTGGGATCCGTGAGCGGCCGCGGGATGGGGTGTCAGGGCTTCAAAATGATGGGATCCACGTGCAAACGAAGAAGCGCTTTTCGTGCAATCAGACCAATGATGGCCATCACGATCATGACAATGACAATACCGAGGACTGCGACCGGCCACCCCGGGCCTTCTTTCACAAACGCCTGAATGTCGGAAGCCCCGGTGAGGGCGGCTGCATGGGAAAGTGCCATCACCAGGGCTGTGCGGGGGATGAGTCCAAGGATCGTTCCAAGGATGAAGGGACCGGTGGGAGCACCGCAACTGATGAGGAGGAAATTGGTGAACGCGAATGGGGATTGGGGAGGGAGTCTCAGGAGGGTGATCATGAGAACTTTTCTCCAAAAACCTCCGCCAATAAGGGCATCACGGATGGCGACGGCTTCGGGTTTGGTTTCCAGAATGGACTCGACACGACGGCCCGCCACGGCCCGCGTGATGAATAAGCCAATGACGGCAGCTCCCCCGAACGCGACAGCGGCTGCGAGGAGGCCCTTCACAGGGCCAAACACCCACCCTCCCAGCACCGCCTGAGCCGTGGTGGGGAGAATCCCCAGGCCGCTGCTGACCATAAACACCAAGGAATAAATCACGATCCCTGCGGTTCCCAGGGATTGCAGCCATTCGGAGACCGGGCCCAACTGATACAGCAGATAAATCCCCACGATCCCGGGGGCCGAAAGCCACACCAACGCAAGAATTCCCGCAGGTCCCAACTCGCGGATTTTGTTGAGCGAGGGATGTAAAAACAGACACTTCATGGCACGGATCCCGATACCATCAGGATTTTTCAAGACTTGCACGGCATGGCTTCAAAAAATGCAAGGCCCGTTCCCGGCCGGTCAGCGGACCTTCAGGATGGCCACAATCTGACCTTTGCCCCACTGGGGGCCGCGGATGTAGAGGGGGGCATCCCGTGCAAGTTTTGCCTCCGTGGTCACCAGGAGCTCTTTGTTGTCATACAGCTCAATCCGCATCCGATACCCGGTCGCGCTGCTCTCAAGCACTGACGTTTTCATAAAAATTCTTTTGGAAGGCACGAGCCACTCGGTGGTGCCGCATTTGATATCCTTGGTTTTTTCCCCGAGAAGGTAAAAAGAATTGTAACCGAAGACCGATTGGAGTGTTTCTTCGAAGTCGGCCAGCTTGCCGGGAATGGGTTGAGGCGGGATCTCGCGGGTCGCGAGCAATACCGCCGACCAGATGCGATCACCGGCCAATGCCCCGCTCAAAGGGAGACACAGCAGAATGGCAACCAGAAGAAAACGTATCATTGCACCACTTCGCCTGAGGGAATGGGTTGGGTGCCTTCAATCCAGATCACCACACCCCGGTCATCACGGGTGTGGAATGAGGACACACTCACCGCGGGATTCCCGGCTCTGGCTGAGACCACCTGCGAGATGAATTCGCTCTCGCTGGGTCGGCGGAAGGAATCAGGAAGAAAAATGAGGGTGATCACAGCGGCCGCTGCAAGGGAGGCAATGCCGCCAAAGACCAAACGCTTGATGAAGGAATGGCTGGCAGAGCGGGACGACTTGCGACCGCGTTCAATCGCTTCCAGGACTTGAGCATTGATAAAATCTGGATGAGGCAACGGGGGTGGCGCCAGTTCAGCAACCAAGGTAGCACGCAGGGAATGCCAGGACTCACGCTCGGCGAGGGCTTCAGGGTCAGCTTCAAATCGGGCCGCCCGGGCGGGAGGGAGCTTACCGTCCAGCCACTCGGTGAACTCATGGGAATTATCGGTCATTGCGAAGGTCTGCCAGGAGGCTTTGGAGTTTTTTGCGTGCGTAGTGAAGACGGGACATGACGGTGCCAAGCGAGCTGTTGGTGGCCTTGGCAATTTCCTCATAAGAAAGCCCGTCGAATTCCTTCAGAGAGATGGCTGCCCGGTGTTCCGGGCTGAGCATTTCGAAAGCTGCCTCCAGTCTGGCCCTGAGTTGGGCGCGGTCGATCCCGTCCCCCGGCCGCTCGAAGGCTGCGGGCGTGGTGCGCGAGGCGGCGTCGGCATGGATC
>JBGSPC010000065.1:0-30196 GCA_041738805.1 Terrimicrobiaceae bacterium
CCAAAGTGAAGGTCCCAAACCTGTCCCGCCAGAGAGGTCCGTGGTGATTTGCCCGCCCAAACCGAAGCGGCCGGGATTTCGCCGTAGACCTCCCATCCCGTTCGGGTCTTGCGGGTTTGGACCAAGGCCTCATCGTCGATCACCATCAATGATTTGAGGCCTTTGACCCCGAGGTTATTCAGCGCTTCCGCATTCGGGAAGAGCAACTGGAGCGTCAGCCCATTCGGTGCGGTGTGGTATTCAATGTAAGAGGGGCGTCCATGAACTCCGGCAAAAAGTTCCACCACATCACCCATCATCCAAAGATGCTGGTTCCGTTTGCTGGCTTGTGTCGTGACGTCGCTGTCGCTCAAATCTGCAAAATACAGGAATCGGTCTCCCCGCCAGCCGACCCGGACGAGACCCTTGCGAAATCCCCTTTCGGTTTTGTCATTCCAAGCCTGATCGAACTTCAAAGCGGGGGCTTTCCGGAAGGCGTGCCGAATGGCTTTCCAATCGTTGATATCCACCTCGGGAATCAAAGGACACGGCATCGGTCTGGTCGAAGCGAGGCTGCTATTTATCATAATGATGGAAAACAGAAGAACGAATGCATGGTGAAGGGACTGCATGCTCTTTTTTCTGTCATGTATTCTATTCTTCAATGCATTTCTACGGAAACCCTTCCAATTCCCGTGCGCAAGTAATGGAAATGAACATTCGGGTGGTCTGCCAACAGAGACATGGGCACGCTGCTGTCCGCGAGATTTTTTGAGATCATCAGAGCACTCAAGCGCAGGCCGAAAGGATTGTCATGATGGCCGGGGTGCCAAATAGAAACTTTTTCAGCCTTCCATGTTTCACGGGGTCCGACGGTCGCGGCTTCCGTGGGCACCATAGCAACGTTGCCGCCTCCGCTGGTTCTTGCATTCTGGGTGATTGTGACAGGGTGTAATTTCACAAAGCGGGTTCCAAGTTTTCGATATTCCCCGGGGCTGGGGGGCTTGTCCTTGTATTTTCCCTTTCGGGGGAGCGGGTCATTAAATGCCCAGTGTTTGATTTCTCCCTGTCCCCCCTGCATCACCACACAACGAATGTCATCATAGCTGTTGCTGTACGCCGCAAGGTCGCCGCTTGGAAAGTGCAGGTTCCTTTCAGGAATGCGCAGGGACTTCTCAATACGATTGAAGCAAAGTTGCTTGTCGGCTCTGGCAAAAGAGAGGGGGTGTGTTTCATCAACGGTTTTTCCATCAATCACCCACTCATCCATTCCCCAGAAATGCGCATCGTGTTTTTTTAAGTTGATGCCAAGGGCATTGACCATTTGTGCAACAACCGGCAGTTGCTCCGTCGGACCGATGGGGCCGCAGATCCCCGCAGGGTTGTCCGGTGTGCTTTGTCGCCAGGCATCGATGTATTCAAGCGCTTCGGCCGCGTAAAATTCCTGAACGGTGTCGTAAAAATGAATCGTGAAGCCCGAACGGGAAAGGCCTTTGAGTTTTTTCTCATCAATGCGGGCTGCATCGGCAAGAAGGTCGGGGTTCAGGGTGGTGTAGTCCCACCAGTCGGGGGCGAGTTTGCTGATTGGTCGTGGCATGATTTTTATGTATGAATGTTGGAGGGGCCAAGAAGCTGTGAAACCGGGTCAAAGTCCTCGGAACCAAATCCCAAATGCGAGTGGCGGCGCCAACCTTCGGCAAAATGGTGGTGCTTGCTCATGACACCGACTTCGCGGCTCATTCGCTCCATCTCATCCAGATAAGCATCCATGCCCTGGGTGGTATCGAGCCATTCTTTTTGCGAGGCATGACACGCGAGCATGGTACGCTTGCGTGCAAGCACAGCGTCAATTCCCACGAAAAAATGGGGAAGGATCTCCTGCCGCAACCCATCCTTCAAGCCGTGGGGCAGGGCATGATAAACGGCGACCGGTTTATTGTAGGGGGCAACCGCCGGGTCGGTGATGACATTTTTCATCCCCCGCACAAAGGCTCCCGCAACCACCAGGCGAACCGTGTTCTGGTGATCCTCCATGTAGTCCTGTGGCGATTGGGTCAGGATGACATCCGGCTGAATGTGCCGGATAACGGCCGCCACGCGAGCCAGGGATGTGGAATCATAGAAAATCTCCAAATCATCAAAAAGCGAGGGGTGAGGGGTTCCTCCTGCCACCACTGCTGACGCTTGAGCCTCCTCCCATCGCAGGGCGCTTGCTTCCTCCCGGGAGAGGGTGTTCGATCCGCAGCAGCCGTTGGCAAGATTCCAAAGATGAATGTCACATCCTGCGTCTTTCAACAGGAGCAGTGTTCCGGCCATCATAAATTCGATGTCATCCGGGTGGGCGGCGGCTGCGAGGACAATCATGGGATCAGATGACCGTTGCGGCTTTCAAAATCACCCGTGGCCGTTTTGAGTCTGTCAGCATAAGTCGAGAAGTAACAACTGCTCTAATGTTACATCAAGCCCAAAGATTGGATCATAGCGTTTTGCCGGGAAGAAAACGGGGGGCAAGGGTGATGTGCTTCATTTTACCACCGACGGCCATCTCTGCGGCTCTGGCCCCCATCTCCTGAAAATCGAAACCCACACTTGTGATGCCCAGCTCCACGGCGATGCGGCTGCCCATGGTCGATAGAAGTCCGGGTGCGGAGGAAGTGTCCAACCCGGCTGCCTGGATGGCCTCCAGAAAAACCGCAGCCAGATTGTCTTCGGTGGCCACAACAAGAACTCTTTTGCGCTGTTTTGCCAGAGTGTTGATGAGAGGCTCATGATTCCCGCCCGCCACAAAGGGGAGCGTGGGAGGTCGGGGAAATTTTCCTCGAGCAGCCTTTCGGATGGCGATGGCCATCTCCTCGGATGGGGGGTATTTTCCCGGAGGCACAAGAAGCGCCAGTTTTTCAAAACTGTTTTCGCGGGCGTGTTCCACGACTTTCCTCGCAGCGAGCGACACATCGGCGGAAACGCTGCCCAGAAAACCGAGGGCCGTATGACGGTAAAGCACAACGCCTGATTTGAGACGGTCTTTGAAATCCCACAAAACGTGATCCGGCCAAAGTTCGTCCAGCACGACCCCGCTGATCCGCGCGGCGTGAATCAAAAGGAAATCATCCATCGCCTGATGGAGTTGCGGGTGTGATCCCAGCGCAGGCGGAGAGAAGGGGGCGGCCTGATGGAACAAAACACGATCATGCACAAGAAGCATGGCGCGATCCATGTCCCCGCACTGCCGGTCAATGCCATGCATCATTTCCTGCCCCACAACCGTCCACTTTTCCAAACGACGGATCAGGCAGGCCAGTGGTAACGGTTTTTCAAGAAGTCTGCGGGCCTCCAGTAAATAATAGCGGCCTGCAGCCGATCGCCAAAGATGCCCGGAACCATACAATTCATTCAAGACGCGATGGGCACTCACGTTCGAAATCCCAAAGCTTTCCCCCAGAAATCGTGTTACCGGCAATGGCTCCAGGATCGGCCATTGGTCGCCTTCACAGAGATCGAGGACTGACTGTCGAAGACCGGATACCCCTTTGCCTTTCAGGGATAGACTTCGGCGTGGCATTCCTCAGGTTTCTAAAAAGAAGCCGGGCAAGTCAACCTGCACTTTGAAAGACGTTCAGGTTTCTTTTTCAGATAAAATCCAAGTGTTTTAACAAACATTAGAAAAACTACTAGTAGTCGAAATCAAAATCATTCATAGTCACGTCATGAGCCATACCTCTCCCGAAAAAGCATCCCCCGGCCACCGTCTCGAAACTGACAGCATGGGAGCCATTGAAGTTCCCGATCACCGGTATTGGGGTGCACAGACGGCGCGATCCCTCATTCATTTTAATATCGGGGATGACACCAAACCCCGCGAACTGATCAAGGCGCTGGGGATTCTGAAAAAAGCCTGCGCACTGGCCAATCGCGACCTCGGGAAGCTGGCTCCCGAGAAATGTGATTTGATCGTGCAGGCTGCCGATGAAGTGATTCATGGCAAGCTCGATGTTCATTTTCCGTTGCGCATCTGGCAAACAGGCAGTGGCACCCAGAGCAACATGAATGCGAACGAGGTCATTTCCAATCGTGCCATCGAGATGGCGGGCGGCGAAAAGGGCAGCAAAAAGCCAATTCATCCGAATGATGATGTGAACATGTCGCAATCGTCGAATGACACATTTCCGACGGCCATGTCGATTGCTGCTTATTCCGTCGTGGTGGAGAACCTGCTTCCTGCCATCAGGGAACTCAGGGAAACCCTCAACCAAAAAGCCGGGGCGTTTGCCTCGATTGTAAAAATCGGCCGCACCCATCTTCAGGACGCGACCCCCCTGACCCTTGGGCAGGAATTTTCCGGTTATGTCACCCTCTTGGACAATGCCTGCCGGGATATTGAAAAGTCTCTGGGAGGCTTGGCAGAGCTGGCCGTCGGTGGAACCGCTGTCGGCACCGGCCTCAATGCCCCGGCCGCCTTTGGAGAAAAAGCCGCCGCACACATTGCCGCCATCTCCGGCCTTCCTTTTGTCTCGGCTCCCAACAAGTTTGCCGCTCTGTCCGGGCACAACGAATTTGTTTTTGCCAGCGGGGGTATCAAATCCCTGGCCTGTGCGCTGATGAAAATTGGAAATGACATCCGATGGCTCGCCTCCGGTCCCCGTTGTGGATTGGGAGAACTCACCATTCCAGAGAAT
Source organism: Terrimicrobiaceae bacterium (assembly GCA_041738805.1). Lineage (GTDB taxonomy): Bacteria > Verrucomicrobiota > Verrucomicrobiia > Chthoniobacterales > Terrimicrobiaceae > JAJTZA01. The sequence continues at coordinate 4,653 of JBGSPC010000065.1, forward strand.
GAGCCCGGCTCCTCAATCATGCCCGGCAAAGTCAACCCCACCCAGTCTGAAGCCATCACCATGATCGCTGTCCAGGTCATGGGAAATGACACGGCCATCGGGATTGCCGCCTCCCAGGGGAACTTTGAGCTCAACGTTTTCAAACCCGTCATCATCCACAATTTTCTTCACTCGGTTCGCCTGCTGTCTGACGGAGCCCGCTCGTTCAATGAGCATTGCGCCATTGGAATCGAGCCCAACCTCGAACGCATTGAAGGTTATGTGAAAAACTCCCTGATGCTTGTCACCGCCTTGAATCCGCATATCGGATATGACAAAGCTGCCCAGATCGCAAAAAAGGCCCACAAAGACGGATCCAGCCTGAAAGAGGCCGCTGTCAAACTGGACCATGTGACCCCGGAGCAGTTCGACCAGTGGGTCATTGCGGAAAAAATGACCCGCCCGAGCTAGTGTTGGTCGCCGGTCAGTTTGCAAATGGATTTCGTTGCCGATTGGTGATTTTTGATTGTTGATACTGAGCCGGACATTCAAAATCCATCCGGCACCCGCCAAACCCCACCATGAAACTCCGTTCCCTCCTCTTCCCTGTTTTCGCATTTTCTGCCGGCTTGCTTCAAGCCGATGTCACATTGCCATCGGTCATCTCGGATCACATGGTGCTTGCAAAAGTTGAAAAGGTTCCCATCTGGGGCAAGGCCGATCCGGAGGAGGTCATCACTGTGAGCCTTGAAGGCCTAACGGTTTCGACAAAAGCCGGTGCGGACGGTCGCTGGAGCGCCAGCCTCAATCTGAAGAATTCCGCGCCCGGCCCTTTTGAAATGACCGTGGAAGGAAAAAACAAGCTCACGATCTCCGATGTTCTTGTGGGTGAAGTGTGGCTCGCCTCGGGGCAGTCCAACATGGGATGGATTGTTAAAAACACCAACGATGCCAATCAGGTCATAGCTGGCTCGGCGAATCCCTTGATCCGGGTGTTCAATGTCAAAACCACGGCATCTCCAACTCCTCAGGAGGATGTCGTGGGTCAATGGGTGCTGGCGTCTCCAGAAACAACGGGAGAGTTCAGTGCGGTCGGATACTTCTTTGTCCGTAAGTTGCAGAGCGAGCTTCAGGCTCCGGTGGGATTGATCAACTCCTCATGGGGTGGAACACCTTCCGAAGCATGGACCAGTGTGGAAGCACTGGACTCGGTTCCCGATCTCAAAGGCTCCCGGCTGAAACAGGTCGCCGCGTTTGAGGAACACCCTGACAAACACAAGGCCTATCTTGACTCCATGGAGGCATGGATCACGAAGCATGACCGCAATGACAAACCTGTCGCTGATGCCGCCGCGTTTGCGGGAGTGGATATCAAAACCGATGGCTGGGTGCCTGTGACCCTTCCGGGCGAAGTGAAAGCCCCCGGGCTTGCCGAAGGCGGAGCGGTTTGGCTGAGGAAGGATATCGAAATGAGCACCCAAAAGCAGGTGGCTTTGACACTTCCCATTGATGGACATGACAGCGTGTACTGGAACGGGAAACTGCTCGGTCAAACCACCATCAGGGATTTTCCCGGCAGGGGTTTTATTCGACGGGGTGGTGCTTACAATATCCCCGGGGACGCCGTGAATGTCGGAAAAAACGTCCTGGCTATTCGTTTGTATCAACCCGTGGGGCCAACCCGGTTTCCGGGCGAACCAAAAGCCGGAGCCATCTCCCTCAAGGGCGAATGGTTGGCGAAGACGGAGTATGAATTTCCCTCTCTCGATGCAGCAGTTTTGGCGACAGCTCCCATACCACCCGTCAATCCTCCCGGGCCTCAATATATTGCCGGATTCTTGTTTCAGGGAATGATTAACCCTCTAATTCCTTTCGCGATCAACGGGGTCATCTGGTATCAAGGGGAATCCAATGTGGGGCGGGCTTATCAATACCAAACCGCTTTTCCCCTTCTCATCAACGACTGGAGAGCTAAGTGGAAGCAGGGTGACTTTCCATTTTATTTCTGCCAGCTTGCCAATTTTCAGGCCAAGGTGCCCACCCCTGTCGATAGCGCCTGGGCGGAGCTTCGTGAGGCACAGTCCAAGACCCTAAGCCTGCCGAAGACAGGTCAGGCTGTGATTATCGATATTGGTGAGGCGGGAGACATTCATCCCCGCAACAAAAAGGATGTTGGCGAGCGACTCGCACGGATCGCCCTTGCCAAGGATTACGGAAAATCTGTGGCGTTCTCAGGGCCCGTCTTCGATCAACTGACGGTTAAAGGAAATCAGGCCATTCTCACCTTTCAACATGCGGAGGGGGGACTGGTCGCCCAGCCACTGGGAGAAACTTACGATGTCAATACCTTCAACGGCGAAACCGCGCCGCTTGTCCGGAACAGCCCGAACAGTCAACTGGAAGGATTTGCAATCTGCGGCGATGACAAGCAGTGGGTCTGGGCGGATGCTAAAATCGATGGGGACAAGGTGATTGTGACTTCGGAAAAGGTTCCCACTCCTGTGGCCGTTCGATACGCATGGGCAGACAATCCCACTTGCAATCTGGCCAATGCCGCCGGGCTGCCGGCCTCACCATTCCGCACCGACGATTTTCCATTAAAAACGTTAGGCAACAAATTCTGAGGTCGGGAGGGCGGTCCCAAAGTGTTAACCATTTTTTGACTCAAAAAGCGCCGAAGGCGCCATGGAAATTAGCCGGTGGCACAAGCCACCGGATGGATTTGATTTGGATTGCACCCCGGCAGGGAGTGCTGGAAATCTGTCTTTTGCTATGCCTTCAACTCATCCTTCTCTGCACTATCATCGCGTTTCCAGCACCAAGGATCGCATGAGAATGATAGACACGCAGTGGAAGGAACGGCTTCACGGATTTCTTGGCGGGACATGGGAGGGGTGGAATATGATGATCGCTACCTTTGGTGAGGCGTCCTAATCCTCCGCCCCTGCCTGGGCGGCTTGATTTTGGGAATCAATTCCGGTGGCTTGCGCCCACCGGCTAATATCCCATCAGCCCTGCCGGGCTATTTGTGCCTGCATATTAAGTTAACGCGTATGGAATGGCGGTTCCTTGCCGTCCAGTCTTATGCTTCGCTGCCGCCGGAGAGAAATTCCCATCTGGCATACAATTTTGTGACGCCAATTTTCTCCTGCTCAAGCTCCGCTATAAGAGCCGGGGCTTCCGCAGCCCGGGAAACAAAAAAGTCCGGATCGGCCAGAAGGGTTTCGATCCTCGCCACCCGTTGCTCCGCATCGAGGATGGTGGACTCCATGCCTTCCAACTCGCGTTGTTCTTTGTAGGTGAGCTTGCGGGCGCGCGCAGGAGTCTCCGCCGCTGAAGCCGGGGCTGAAGCGGTTTCGGCCACCACCGCCGGCCGGGAACCCTTCTTCTCCAAATAATATGCATAGTTTCCTGCCTGAACGAGGACATCGTTTTCCTCAAAGGCCACGATCTGATCGCAGATCCGGTCCAGGAAGTAACGGTCATGACTAACCACAATCACGCTGCCGTCAAAATCCGCCAACGCCTCTTCCAACATTCGCAAGCTCTGCAAATCGAGGTCATTGGTCGGTTCGTCGAGGACGATCACATTGCCGCCGCGGCACAGGACTTTGGCAAGCATCAGCCGGGCCCGCTCGCCGCCTGAGAGTTTGTCCACCCGCTCATTCACGCGGGAGTCCTCAAACAAAAACCGGCGGAGGTAAGCCCTGGCGGAAAGCACCTGGCTGCCGAAACGCACGATTTCGCCTGATGTGGCAACCTCCTCCATCACGGTTCCGGTGCCATCAAGTTGCATGCGGGCCTGGTCGATGTAGTTAAACACGACCCGCTTCCCGATCGTTGCTTCTCCGGCATCCGGACTCCGCTCCCCGAGACAGATTTTCAACAGAGTGGTTTTTCCGGATCCATTCCGTCCCACAATGCCCGTGCATTCCCCCGGGCGAATGGAGAGATTCAGATTTTTGAACAACCACCGGTCGTCACCCACTTTGGCGCCAGCCTCTTTCAACTCCACCGCCGTGTTTCCAAGCAACGGGGGAGGGGGGATCAGGAGGTCCATCTCCCGCTCCTCCGGTGGAGCCTCCATGCCTTCAATGGAGTAAAAGGTCTCCAGGCGGTGACGGGACTTTGACCGTTGGGCCCGAACGCCGGCGCGCACGTATTCGAGTTCGGCGCGGAGGAACCGCTGACGCCGCCGTTCCCCTTGCTCCGAGATTTGTTGCCGAAGGGCCTTGGATTCCAGGAAGGCCGTGTAGTTGCCGGGATGAGAATACGCCTTGCCATTCGAGATTTCCACAATGCGCGTTGCTATGGTTTCTAAAAAATAGCGGTCATGGGTCACAAACATCAGGGCTCCGGGAAAGCCCTGAAGAAAAATCTCCAGCCAGCGAATGGATTCCGAGTCAAGGTGGTTGGTGGGTTCGTCCAGAAGGAGCAGATCGGGCTGGGACGCGAGTGCCCGGCAGAGTGCCACCCGGCGTTTTTCGCCTCCGGACAGCGGGCCCACGATGGCATCCAAAGGCGGTGCCGCCAGAGCTCTTGCCTCCGCTTTGATCCGGGTTTCCAGATCCCATCCGTCAGCATGCTCGATTTTTTCGAGAAGCTCAGACATCTCTTTGTCTGAACAATCTCCGTTCTCATACCGGTCAATCCAGCCGACCACATCCGAAGCCCCTGCCTCGATGTTTTGTAGCACCGTCAATTCACCATCCAATTCAAACTCCTGTGGAAGGTATCCGGCGCGCAAATTTCTTCGCCGCGAGATTTCCCCGGCGTCCGGCTGATTCTCCCCCGCAAGGATCCGCAACAAACTGGTTTTGCCGCAGCCATTCCGGCCAACCAGCCCCACATTTTCGCCGGGAGCCACCGTGAGGGAAACCCCATCAAGCAAAATCTGCCTGCCATAGGAGAGGCGCAATTCGGAGGCCGAAAGAAGAGACGGAATTTCAGACATGAGCCGGTTCGGTCGGGCGAACCGCTTATGCTTTGGGCTTCCAGAGAGCGGCGTCCAGAATGGACCACAGATGCATAATCCAGCCCATCAGGAAAATCCATAGAACCGCTGCCGCGATAAAAAATAACACCGCGGACAAAAACCGCCCCTGAATGAGCTGTCCCAACCCGGGGATAAAAAAGCTCGCAAGAGCTGCAATCACATTTCCACTGGTGCCTTGGCCTGCTGTCATGGCGGGAAACTAATCGAAGCAGGCGGGTCTGTCCAGTCCATCACTCCGGCTTTGCGTTTTACTAAATCTGGATTATAAAAAACACATGTCCGAAATTCCTCAGACCGTCCCGCGCCGCGGATCTCCATGGGTGATCTTTTTGGTGATCCTCGTCATCCTCGTCGCACTCATCGGCGGTTTGTGGTGGTGGTTCACCCGGCCCATCCAACCCGTGGTTTTGAGTCCTCAGGAACTCGCCACAGTGGAACAAAAGGTTGCAGCCATTCAGGCGGCCGACCCGGCTGTCCCGCCTCCGTCTGATCCGCCAACGCCCGCTTCGCCAACATCCCCTTCGGTCATACCCACGGACCCGGCAGAACCCGCCTACGAGCGTGGTAAAAAAGAAATCGTTCTCACGGAGCGGGAAATCAACGGCCTCTTGAATGCCAACACGGACCTCGGCCAATCACTGAGCTTTCAATTGGGAACGGATGTCATCCTCGCAAGAATCGAGACGGACCTGGACCCTGACCTTCCTTTTCTAGGGGGCCGCAAATTCAAGGCCCGCGCCAAATTTATTGTTAGCGAAGGCAGCGGCCAACCGAGCTTTGTGATCGATGACCTCACCATCTGGGGGATTTCGCTGCCGAATGAATGGCTGGGTGGACTCAAAGGTCGGAATCTCTTTGCTGAGATCCTTGGCTCTGAAGCGAATGGAAAGCTGCCGGGCATCGAATCGTTTGCCATCAGTCCCGGCCGGATTTCGGTAAAACTCAAGGAGTGATCTTCGCAGGAGTTGCCCCGGGACCTTGAATCCTGAGCAACTCATTTAGCGTTAAAAGATTTTCCGGGCCGCCCCAAAATCCGATGCTTGGTGCGGTGCTGTGTCGGCCGAAGGCCCTGAATTTATGCTGCCCGGGCAGCCTTGGTGCCCCCTGAAACCAGGAAAGGGGACGTGCTAATAAATCAGGGGTCCCCTGATTCCCAAGGCAGCCTGTTTTCTATAGTTGTGACTCACGCTTTCAAAATCCGGCAATTCGGATGGGGCGATTCACATTCAACAAAAAATAAGACTATGAAAACCTTCATCACCGATCAAAGCAACGAAGCGAAACAGCGGCTTTCCATGGCAAAAAACATCATGCCATTCCGGCGTTGGCGGCTTGGACTCCTGCCGGCTTTGGTGGCGGTTCTTTGCTTTGCAAACAATGGTCAGGCGGCAGTTCTCTCCAACGGAAGCCTGACCCTGACCGTCCGCGACGACAATGGGGCAATTGGCGACGTCGTGCTGGGTAGCACCAACTTTTTCAGCCACGGCTCCTTCGTTTCGGACTTTGGTCTCCAGTCCGGCACGGATACCTCCAGTTTCCGGGTGAACACGACCAATGGCGGTGCGTCTCTTGCTTTGGATTCTTGGACAAGCACACCCACGTCATTTACAGCATTTGGAACCTACACGGTGGGAATGAATGTGGCGTACGAGCGGGCCTATTCGCTGGTGCCCGGCCAAAATTCCGTCCTCATCACCACGAGATTTGTGAATTTGGGAGGAACCACTGCCTCCTTGAGGTATTTTGAGACTTATGATCCCGACCAGGGATTCCCGAACTTTGAGACGGTGAATGACGTCTACACAGTCGCGGGAACACCCGCCGCCCGTGCGACAGCGCCAGGTGGTTCCACATTCATCATTGGCGGATCTTCTCCCTCACAAACCCTTGCGTCCGGCGGACCATTCAGTATCGATAGTGGCGCGGCATTGAATGCCTTTTTCAGCTCTCCTGTGGATGGTAACAGCACAAGTGCCGATCAAGGAACCCATCTGGGGAATCAATTCAGCCTCCCGGCTTCCGAGGAAATCACGCTCACGCATATCCTTGCCTTCGGTGATACCCTGGCTGCTGCAGAAACCGCCTTCACGGAATCCCTGGATTTAACGAGTCCCGGCTCGTTTCGCGCCGGCATCAACGCCAACGGGGGCCTTGGTATTGAGAACCTTTCCGAGACCGGTATTTCGATCAATACCATCACGATCACATTGATCAATGACACGTTCTTCGACACGACGACCACAGCGCCGGGAACCGCACCCACAGGATGGAGCCAGCAGGCAGCGATCGGTGGGGTTACTGCCGCTCTACCCAGTAACGCCTCAACCGACGGCCAATCCATGGCAACAATCAGCTTCAGCAGCTTTGATGCGGCTGATGCGATCAACCTCGGATTTGATTTGGACCTCTTCGCGAGTCCTGACGGCGCTGGAAACCCGCTTGGCGCGACGGTGACAGCACTCTTCTCCGATGGAGGCACAGCTTCCGTCACGCTGGCTCTGGAGAATTTGACGATCAACGGGTTTTCCTACGCTTACAGCGGCACCAGCTCTTCTATTCCAGAACCTGCCACTTGCTTGCTGTTAGGGCTTGGTATCGCAGCCGTCTTGCTCCGCCGCCGGCCGGTGCGCTACGGAAAGTCGATTCCGATGTGCTAGAGGCTTTTGAGTTAACCGGTGTTTCATGAATTGACCAACACGCGACTTGAAGCCTGCGGCTTTCTCACATAGTTTCAGGGATGGCCCTGTTAACCCCCCTGCTGGCCCGGAATTTCACTCCCTACTCCGCAGCACATTTATTGTGGCGGGCTGGCTTTGGCGGGACGTGGGAGGAGGCTGTTGCGTTGGCGGATCTGGGGCTCGATTCGGCCGTGGATCGATTGGTGTTTTACGAACCTTCCAAAGATCTCCCGGCACCGGAGTGTGCTGCCCGTCCGGAAGAGTCAGGCAAGGCTTTTGAAGAGCGATTGCGCGAAATTCCGGATGAGGAAGTCCGGCAGATCGAACGGCGTATCCGCAACCAGAAGGAACGCGAGCAAATCCGCGATCTGAAGCTATGGTGGTTGGACCGGATGGTTTCCAGTTCGCTTTCCAACCCTGCGATCCCGCCTCTGGAGGAAAAGTTGACCCTCTTCTGGCACTCGCATTTTGCCACGGGTTACGAAGACAAAATCAATGCCACGTTTCCCCTTTGGCAGCAGAACCAGATGTTTCGTTCGTTTGCCATCAGTCCGCTCCCTGATCAACTCCATGCCCTTATCAGGGATCCCGCCATGTTGGTCTGGCTCGACAATGCCTCAAGTCATCGCAACAACCCCAACGAGAATTTTGCGCGTGAGCTGATGGAACTTTTCTCCATGGGTGTTGGCCATTATTCGGAGAAGGATGTGAAGGAATCCGCCCGGGCTTTCACGGGATATAGTGCGGACCGGGAGGAGTGGACATTTCAATTTCGTGAAGCCGCCCACGATCCAGGGGAAAAGACGTTCCTTGGACAGACCGGTCCGTTCCGGGGTGAGGATATTGTCACCATCATCTGCCAGCACCCCGCCACGGCAAGTTTTATGGCGAGAAAGCTCCTTCAATTTTTTGTCTGTACGAATCCTGATCAGGAGATAACTGACGCAGTGGCAGAAAGGTATCGGACCAGCGGTTACAATCTCCGTGACGTGCTGCGGACCCTCTTTCGCTCCGAGTATTTTTATTCCGTTCCGGCCACGAACACCGTGGTCAAATCCCCGGTGTGCCTGGCGCTTGGCGCGCTCAAGGCGATGCGCTCGCCGATGCCCAGGGATGAGGTGTTTCTTGAAGCCTTGCGTGTCATGGGCCAGGACTTGTTTTTTCCACCGGACGTGAACGGCTGGCCCGGAGGCGGGAGTTGGATCAATTCCAACACGCTCTTGATTCGTTACAACTTTGCGAACTTCCTCATGCATGGTGTGAGCGCGGATGAGTTCAAAACTCTGGAGAGAAAGGCGGTCGACCGGACTCAGTCCCGGCGCGATTTTATTGAGTCAGAACGCAAGCTGGCGACCGTGGACTGGAATCCGGATGACCATTTGAAAGCCAGTGGAGAAATTCGCCGGATGCAAACCTCGAAAGACATCGTGGATTATTTTATCAGGGAATTCCTCCAACGTGAGCCCTCCAGGGATTTGCGGGCAGCCCTCCTTCAACTCGCAGAGACGGATGGTGCCGGCGGACGCCGCCCTATGAGCGTGCAGGATTCCAATTTTAATGAGCGGGCGAGGGGACTCGTCCATCTGATTATGAGCAGCCCGGACTATCAACTTTCTTAAAACCATGTTTCTCCACACACGCCGTGAATTTCTCAGCACCGGAATCAAAGGGGCGGGCCTTCTGGCTGCCAGTGCTTTCGTTCCTGCTTTTGTGACCCGCACGGCCGCTGCGACCGGTGCCGGCCGGGATCAGAAGATCCTTGTGGTTGTTCAACTCAGTGGTGGCAATGACGGACTGAATACCGTCATTCCGTTCACTGACGATCTTTATGCCAAAGCCCGCCCGACGCTGGGTCTGACCGGAAATGAAACACTCAAGCTCACCGACCATCTCGGGCTTCACCCGGCTTTGACGGATTTCCGAAAAGAATATGATGCCGGGCGCATGGCCATCGTTCAAAATGTGGGCTACCCCAATCCGAACCGCTCCCATTTTCGATCAATGGAAATCTGGCACACCGGCGGAGATGACAATGATCCCCGCCGGGTTGAAGGGTGGTTGGGCCGATTTTTTGATGCCAAGTGCCAGGGTGCCGACCCACGCAAGCTCCCGGGAGATATCGGGATGAGCTTTGGGAAAGTGATGCCGCAGGCGTTCCGCAACCAGTCCAATGTGGGAATCGCTATCAATGACCCCGCCACCTTCCAATGGAATCCCAGCGGAGAGACGTCGACCCTCGCCAGCGTGCAGGAACAAATTTTTCAGAAACTCAATCAGCCGGGCAGTGGAACCTCGATGCAAGCAGCGGGTGGCATCTCCGATAGTGAGCCGGAAACCATTGATTTTTTGCGTCACACCGCCATGAATGCCGTGATCGCAGGAGACTCCATCCGTGGAATCTTAAAAAAGGAAAGGACCCGTGGCAAATATCCGGATGGTGTTTTGGCTGAGCAACTCCGGATGGTGGCCAGCCTGATCGGTGGGGATTTTCCTTCACGCGTGTATTATGTGGCTCAAGGCGGATATGATACCCATGCCGACCAATCGGGGAGTCATGCCCGGTTGCTGGGTGATTTTAATTCCAGCGTGGGGGCTTTTCTGGATGACCTTCGGAATCAACAAATCGCTGACAAAGTGACGGTTCTCGCTTTCAGCGAATTCGGTCGGCGTGTTGCAGAAAACGGCAGCCGCGGGACAGATCACGGGGCGGCTGCGCCCGTCTTTTTGTTTGGGGAATCCCTCGCCGGGGGGATTCATGGAAATGCACCTGACTTAAGTGATCTTGTGGACGGGGACGTGAAACATCATTTTGATTTCCGTCAAGTCTATGCGTCGCTTTTGGACGATTGGTTGCACGCGGATTCCGAGCCCATTCTTGGCCGTCGATTTGATAGACTGAAACTTCTTGCAACGAGCTGACGACCCGGCTCCCCGCAGTATCGCTGACGTGCTTAATCCGTAACGAACCAGCGCTCAGGCTGCCACGCGGACGCGTTTCAACGTGCCGTGGTTTTCAAGTTTCACACGGCCGGTTTCAAACAGGTCTGAAACGGCTGCCACTGTCTCCCGGCTGTCTCTTGCGCAGGAAGAAACAATTTCGATCAACTCCCCGAGGGAGTAATGCTTGCGGTTGATTTTGGTATAAAGGTTTTTCATAACGTTTCTGTTACGTATGAGACCCATGACCAGTCGCTTTTGTTCAAAAAATGTTGCCCGTTTTTTTCGTTCCCTTCAGAAAATTGGAGGCACTCCCTAGGAAAGTTTCAGAAGCAAAATTGGTTTGAGACTCCTGTTTGAACTTCCCGGCCCGTGCATGTATGCTCTGGCGAAATGACAGATGTGCAATTCAGAATTGGCAACGAGAAGTTGATCCGGGTGTTGGATGCGGCGAGCGCCCGGTTGCGCGGCCTTCTCCAGAAACAAGGTCGACCCGGGGGGGCTCTGCGCGTGGCCATTGTGGGCGGCGGATGTTCCGGACTTCAATACAAAATGGACCTCGTGGATGGTCCCGCCAATCGGGACATCCTCGTCGAATCGAACCAGGTGAAGGTGGTTGTGGATCCCAAAAGTGCGCTTTTTGTCAGTGGTTCAGAACTTGATTTCAGTGATGATCTGCAAAAAGGGGGATTCAAAGTCACGAACCCGAATGCGGTGGCTCACTGCTCCTGTGGTGAGAGTTTCTCCGCGTGACCGACGCCTTTGCTGTGCTCGGGCTGATGCGTCGGCCCGCTCTTAATGAAGACCAGCTGACGGCTTCCTACCTCGGCCTTGCCCAATCCCTGCATCCCGATTCACCTGGCGGCGAGGCTGAAAAATTTGCTGAGGTCAAAAAAGCATTTGATCTGTTGAAGGATCCGGCACGCCGCTTACGGCATTTGGTCGAGTTGGAAACCGGAGAGCCACTCAAGCAGGTGGCTCCCACGGTGGCCGATGCCCTCTTTTCTGCTGTGTGCGCGACAACGGAAACCTCGCGTTCCGTCCTCGCCAAAGCGGCAGCGTCGAAGTCCCCGCTGGTCCAAGCCTTGATGGTAGGTGACCTGGGAAAGGCAATCTCAAAAACTGAATCCTTGCTGCTGGCCGTCGCACAAAGCCAAAGAATGCAATCCGAGGAATTGATGCGTCTCGATTCCGAATGGCCAAAGTATTCTGAAGCTGCCACTCTCGCAGCCAACATGGGGTTTCTCGCAAAGTGTCGTCACCAACTGGATGAAAGCCTCTTTGAATTGACGCAGGTGATGCGGTCCTTCCATGCGGCGGGCTTGTCACGGCCAGACCAAACAACTAAGGACATTTCATGATAGCAGGCATTGATCTTGGCACCACAAACTCTCTCATCGGCGTGATGGAGTCCGGGTTTCCGATTCTGATTGCTGACCCCCAGGGCCGCAGGCTTCTGCCATCGGTTGTGCGGTTTGAAGATTCTGGAGCCCCCATGGTGGGTTGGGAAGCGCTCGCTGACCGCGAATCGGCCATCACGTCCGTGAAGCGGCTTATCGGAGTGCGGGTGGGGGAATCGGCAGAGGTCCCCTTTCAAACCGGCAAAACCGGCGAGCCAATTCGATTGCTGGTGGGTGGTCGGGAACACAGTCCTGAAGAGATCTCAGCAATCATTCTCCAAAAACTCAAAGCCCAAGCTGAAGCCGTGCTTTCTGCAAAAATTGAGCGGGTGGTGATCACGGTCCCGGCCTATTTTAATGATGCCCAGCGGTCAGCGACCAAGCGGGCCGGCGAACTGGCCGGTCTGGTTGTGGAGCGTCTGTTGCCGGAACCCACGGCGGCTGCACTGGCCTTCGGGCTCGACAAATTGGGAGATCGATCCCGTGTGGCGGTTTTTGATCTTGGCGGCGGCACATTTGATATTTCGATTCTCGACTTGCAGGAAGGGGTTTTCCACGTGCTTGCGACCCAGGGCGATACCCGCCTGGGAGGTGATGACTTTGATGCTGCCATCGCCAGGGAGTTTCAAATTCCGGTATCAGAGGCCGAGGTGCTCAAACGCCAAACAGATCTTCCCGGGGACCAGCTTGACCGCATACGAAACGCTTGTCTTCCCATCATCGAGCGGACGCGCCGACATTGTGAGCGCGCCATGCTGGATGCCGGGATTCAGCCCGCCGATTTGAATGAAGTCATTCTGGTAGGAGGTGCCACCCGCATGCCTATCGTTCGGGAATTTGTTACTGGGGTTTTTGGGCGGGAGCCCAACACGAGCCAGCACCCTGACGAAGCCGTGGCGCTTGGTGCTGTCATTCAAGCAGGGATCCTGGACGGTTCTGTTCAAAACGTGACCCTGCTCGATGTGACCCCGCTCTCGCTCGGGATCGAAACGTTCGGGGGGCTCATGAATATCATCATCCCCAGAAACACCACGATCCCCGTCAAAGCCGGCGAAATGTTCACGAATGCCGTCACCAACCAAACTGGAATGCGGATTTCCGTGCTTCAGGGCGAGCGTGAAATGGCGGCTGATAACTGGAAGCTTGGCGACTTTTCCGTGGAGTTTCCTCCCGTGACCAAGGGTCAGGCCCGCGTGGGTGTGCAATTTGAAATCGATGCCAATGGTATCCTGCATGTGCTGGTCAGGGATACAGCCACGGGAAATGACACAACCCTCGAGCTTTCCAGCGCTGTGGACGTGTCGGATGAGGCCTTGGAAAAAATGCTCGCTGATTCGCTGGAACACGCCTTTGAGGATATGGATGATCGTCAATTCGCCGAGGCAAAGCTGAAGGCCGATGAGATGCTGCCTGCCATCGAGGTCGCCCTGGCATCTGTTGAGGTGGACCCCGCAGAGTTGCAAACGATCAGGGATGCCGGGCAGGCTGTCCGCAAAGCCCTCGAAAATCGCTCCCTTCAAAAACTCAAATCCTCACTCGCCCGCCTCGATGACGCGACCCAATCCCTCGCGGCCCGACTGATTGAGAAAGCGATGACATCTGCAGATAGTAATCGCTGATTATGAAGCGGAGGTGGCGCAAGCGCGAAGCGCTCCGTTGGGTGGTAGGGCCGGGCAGTCCCTTGCCCGCCGTCGCATGAAGCAGAAAAAGTGGGCGGTCAAGGGACTGACGCGCCCTACCCAACGAAGAACGATCTCTAGCTCAAAGTCCCCTTTGATGGACATTGATCCCAATCCATTCATTCCCCCGTGTTCCGAAAATTATCGGCATTGCGGAAGGCGTTGGCGACGAGGCGGGCTCCGAGGACGGTGACCAAGGCCGTGAAGACGAGGCTGGCAATCCAGATTCCGATCGTGAACGGATCTTGCGGGTCGGCCCCGGACTTGGCGGCTGCGACTTTGCCAAGGACAGCGCCAGCGTAGGAATACGCCGCGCTGAGAGGGAGAAAACCCACAAAAGAGGACATCAAAAATGTGGAACCATGGATGCGGGTGAGACCTGCGGCATAGCTCACAATGCTGTGCGGGAAGACCGGCGAAAACCGGCTGAGCAGGATGAGGGGCCAGCCCCGCACTCCAATGGCATGGGCCAGGGACTGAAACCGGGGACGCGACTCCAGGCGTTTTTCAATCCAATGACGCGCCAAATACCGGCTTGTAAAAAAGTTAAGGGCCGCGCCGATGGTGGAGGCCAACGCCACAAGCATCGTGCCCTGCACCCACCCATAGACGGCTCCTGCGCCCAGCGTGAGAATCGAACCCGGCAGAAAGAGCGCCCCCAGCACCACGTAAAGCACCACAAACCAGACTGCTCCCACAGCGCCATGATCCCGGATCCACTCCATGCTTTGCGTCAGCCACTCGGCCCAGGTTTCGGTCATAAATCAGGTTTTTCGGGGATCAAAAAGGGTTCGTGCAGTCTTTTTCTATGCAGGGGCTTGAACTCAAGCCCGTGGATCTTTATCCCAGCCATGATATGATTCGTCGAGTCAAACCTCCCTGGGCCGAAATCGCCATCCTTGCGGTGGCGGTTATTTTGCGCCTCTGGGCCCTGGATGTGAAACCGGCTCACTTCGATGAAGGGGTCAATGGCTGGTTCGCCGACCAGATGACGCATCAGGGTTATTACCGGTATGACCCCACCAACTACCATGGCCCGCTTCATATGTATGCGGTGTTTGTTTCGCAGACGCTGTTTGGCCGCAATCTGTGGGCGCTGCGACTGCCGGCTGTGCTTGCCAGCGTTTTGGCAGTGTGGGCGCTTCTCCGGTTGGCTCCCTATTTCGGAAAATTTGTGACCCGGTTCGCCGCCCTCGCAATGGCCGTTTCACCTGCTTACGTCTTTTTCGGGCGGTATTCGATTCATGAGTCCTGGCTGGTGTTTTTTTTGGTTGTGACGCTTTATGGAATGCTCGGGCTTTGGCAGTTTGGCTCACGGCGGGCGATGTGGGCTGTCGCCGCCGGGCTCACCGGGCTGGTTCTCACCAAGGAGACATATTTTATCCATGTCGGAAGTTTCCTTCTGGCCTTCCCCAGCCTCTGGCTCTGGCAGCGGGTGGTGCCGTCCGCACCGGATTGGAATTTTGCGACGCCCCGATGGAGTCAAACGGACGTTTGGAATGCCGTGGCTGTTTCTGTCTTCGTGACCCTGCTGTTTTACTCCGGCTTCCTTTTGGATTTTGGAGCGGTGCGGGGGCTCTACGAAACATATGCCGCATGGTTCCAAACCGGTGTGACGGCTGGAGGTCATGAAAAAACCTCCTATGAAATCTGGCGCATCAACTATTACTGGCTGGCGCTCATGGCGCGCTACGAGTGGCCGGCATTGGTTGGCGTTGCCGGCTGTCTCTGGACGATGGGCCGCGTCGATGCCCGCATCCGCTACACAGCCATTTTTGGGGCGGGCGTGCTCATCGCTTATTCGATCATCCCCTACAAAACCCCGTGGTGCATCATCTCGCTGATCTGGCCGTTTTATCTGGTGGGTGGTGCCATGATTGAAAAGCTGCCCGGGCGGATTCGTTTTGTCGCGGCCGGGCTCCTGATCGCGGCCTGCCTGCCTCCGATGGCCCGGGTGAATTTTGACACGTTTGATGATGATTCTGAGCCGTATGTTTATGTACAGACCTACTCGGAAATCAACAATGCGGTCGGCCCTCTTTTGAAAAAGGCCGAGGAAGACCCGCGTTTTTATCATGCCCCCGGCAAAATTTTTCTGGAGAGCTATTACCCGATTCCCTGGATCCTTGGAGACTTCCGTGCGGTGGGATACCACAAGGAATCGG
This sequence comes from Terrimicrobiaceae bacterium, assembly GCA_041738805.1. Classification (GTDB taxonomy): domain Bacteria; phylum Verrucomicrobiota; class Verrucomicrobiia; order Chthoniobacterales; family Terrimicrobiaceae; genus JAJTZA01. Next base: position 20,487 of record JBGSPC010000065.1, read on the forward strand.
AGGTGCCGGAAGCCATGGACCCTGCCTTTGTGCTCTGCTCCGTCGATAACGCAGAGACGATCCAAGCCGCATTGCTGGGAAAATATTACCGCCGGGATTTTAAGCTCCGCTCCGGCATGAAAGACGGTGTGGCGTTTTTCCGCTATGAGGATTTTAAAGAATTCTTTGGGGGAAATGCGGACGTGATTGGTGCTGCCAGAGAGAGTGTTTGGCCATGAGAATTGCTTCAACAATCCTGGCAGGTGTGGCCACCACGGTCAGCGTCGCGGTTTTGCTCGCTTTGATCGGAGGCGGACTCTCCCTGCCTATTGCTGCGGGTTCTTTTTTCTGCGGGGCCTGCGCTGGTTTCTTCGCATGGAAAAGAACCAATGATGATCCCACCTCATCACCCAATCAATGGGACGTGATGATGTTTGTGGTCTTTGCGCTCGCATCTCTGAGGTCCTTCCTCTGGCTGATCTATCCGTCCGGGGATTTTTTGATGGTCCAATCGGCTAATAATTTGGGGGATATCTCAAAGCACCTCCAGATCATCCGTTATCTGGCCGCAGGGGCTTCGTTCTGGCCGGAGAGTCCATTTTTGGTTGGTGCGCCTCTGAACTATTATATCGGTGTGGATGTTTGGAACAGCCTGCTCCTTCTTTGTGGGGTGCCTGCCGAACGGGGGCTGATCTGGGTTGGTCTGGCGGCCTCCCCTCTTGCCGCCTGGGCGCTTTGGAGATGGGGAGGGGCTTTGGGTTTGGCAGTTTTCCTCTTCAATGGCGGCCTGGCCGGATTTCAGGTATTTCAGACTCACGAAGTGATCGATTTTCAGTCCGAGCTGGCTTGGAAAAACTTCTTTTTAGCAATGTTCGTCACCCAGCGCGGCATGCTTTATGCCCTGCCCGCAAGCCTGCTTCTCTGGTCAGCCTGGCGAGAGTCTTTTTTTCGTGGCAGGAATATCGTGCCGGCCTGGGTTTGCTTTCTCATTTATGCCACGATGCCTCTTTTCAGCGCCCATGCCTTTCTTGCTCTGAGCGCGGTGCTGGCAGGAATTTTTGTGTTCCAAAAAGATGCCCGCCTTAAACTGCTGATTTTTGTCGGGTGCGCCTTCGTGCCGGCAACCTTATGTGCTTACCTGGTCACAGGAGGGTTCAGTATTGAGTCAGGACTGCGGTTTTTGCCAGGCTGGATGCAGGGCAACGCAGGTGTGTGGTTTTGGGTTTTAAACTTCGGGATCTCACTGCCTCTGATGGCAATTCTGGCTTGGAAAATTATCGCGTCCGACGATCCGGAGCTACGAAGCTTTGCCTGGATAGGGGTTTTCCTTTTTATCGTTCCATGTTTTGTGGCCTTCGCCCCTTGGGAATGGGATAACACCAAAATATTTCTTTGGTCATGGTTGCTCTGCGCTCCTTACGTCTGGAAGCACTTGATCCTGCCCCTTCCTGTTGCTGCACGTTATGGCCTCTGCTTCGTTTATTTTTTCTCCGGGGCCATATCATTGGCTGGAGGACTTATAAATAAGACGGGGTATCATCTCGTAAGGATTTCCGAAATAAATGAGGCGCGAGCCGCCCTCGAAAATGTCCCCCCGCTCGCGACCATCGCAACCGAACCTCATCATGGCAATCCGGTGGTCTTGCTTGGACGGCCGGTCGTTTGTGGATATGAGGGCATGCTCTGGGCGCACGGGCTTGAGTATAAGGACAAGTGGTCCATTCTTCACGATGCCCTTTCGAAAGACCCGGGTTGGGAAAACCAACTCCGGGAACTGGGTGTCACCTGGGTTTATACGCAGCAAGGTGGGCTGGTCTTTGTTCCCCCGCAAGAGGCAGTGCAGGATTGACCCGGGCTTTGGTGTTCGCTAAATCAACTAGGATCCCAAAACTATGAAATGTTTCCACCTTCTGGTTTGCCCTCTGATCTTTGCTTCATCACTGATTTATGCGCAACCAACGGGCGCGCTGGTTTCAGCTTCTTTTGAGAACACAACGGATCTCGCTGGATCAGCTGCCTCAAATGCCAAAGTCATTGGTCAGATCACCTATGAGCAGGGGGTCAAAGGCAGCGCTGCCACCTTTGATGGCTCCTCGTGGATTGAACTTCCTGACTCCACGGCTTTGCGCCCCGATCAGTGGACCATCGCAGCCTGGGTTGCCCCTCAGCAAGACCAGTGCGGGGGCCGGGTGATTGAGAAAGGTGCCAGCAATTCGTTTTGGTTGGTTTTCTCCAGAGGACGGGCCCGCCTTGGTTTCTGGAACAAGGAGGTTGGGTATGAGGAAGTTGATGCTTCCAGCACATTCAAAGCCAACGAGTGGCGTCATGTGGCCGGTACCTATGATGGAACAACGCTGCGCCTCTACGTGGATGGGGTCCTGGAAACCATGAAAAAGACCGTTGGCAAGCCCAACCACAACGCTCAACCGCTGACCATTGGAGCCAAACACCAAGGTGTTGCCGGTGACAGGTTGATCGGTGCTCTCGACGATCTCGGATTCTATAACAGAGCTTTGTCCGCGTCGGAAATCACATCGCTTTTTGGGAACGGCGCACATTAATTCAAGAATCAACCAAAAGGATCCGCCGATCCTGGCGATCGTCATTCCTGTTTTTAATGAGCAGGAGGCTATTGAGGGGGTGTTGAAGGAATGGCTCCCGGCAATCACACGGCTGGTTGATCGGTTTGTTTTTTATGTTTGGGATGATGGATCCACGGACCGAACCCCACAAATTCTTGAGCGTCTTGCGGTTGAGTTCGACGGGCGCTTGCAATATTTCAGGCACTCGAATTCAGGACATGGGCAAACCTGTTTGAGAGGATATCAGGCAGCGATCGATACGGGTGCCCAGTGGATCCTGCAAATTGACTCGGATGGACAGTGCGACCCTTCATTTTTTCCGGCCTTATGGTCCAAAAGGCTGGATTGCGAGGTGGTGTATGGATTCCGCTCAATCCGTGAAGATGGATTCCGCAGGATCCTGGCAGGAAAAATCCTGAGGCTCTCCCTGAAAATTCTCTATCAGGTGCGTTGTCCGGACCCCAATGTCCCCTATCGACTGATGCGTTGTGATGCTGTCGCAGCACTTGTTCCTCAAATTCCCGAATCCTTCGTGCTCGCCAATGTGGCTCTTGCCGCCTTGATCGACAGGAAGCCGGACATCAAGACCGGCAGCATTCCCATTCGATTCCGGGAGAGGGCAGGGGGCGAACCCAGCGTTCCCTTTCAAAACTTTGCCATGCGCGCCATCCAGCTCTTCCAGCAAATGGCGTCTCTCAAGGCAGTTCAGGCGGAACGTGATTCCTCGTGAGCGCTTGGAGGTTGTCTTGTCCAAAAAATCAGGGTATCGATAACGGCATGTCTTCGCAACAATCCCGCCTCTGGCTGATGTATCCAGCCCGGCTGATCACACGCCCCGTCATCCATGAACTTGGCAAAGCTTTTGACGTTGTCACGAACGTCCGCCAGGCCAGCGTCACCGAGGAAATCGGAATCGTTTCCTTGGAACTGCAGGGGGAGCGGGATGAAATCAAGAGGGCGATCACCTGGCTCGAGGAGCTTGGCATCAAAGTCGAGCCCGTGGAAATCAACACGATTGAGGGATGAGTGCTTCCCGGCCGGCCCGTGCGGTGATTGCCATCGGCATGGCGGTTGTTCTTTTGTCTGTTGTTATGTGGGCAGTCCTCGGCGCCAACACGGGATGGACCAAATCCTACATTGAAATCCCCAAACAAGACGAAATCACGGGAATCAACTACACCGAAAAAGTGAACCGGTTTGTCCCCGGCATTGATCTTCTCGCTCCTGCCTTGGCGGCAGGTTTCGTTTGCGTTTTTGCAGGAATCATTATTTTAAAACGGAAACCAAAAACCCACACCCTATGAAAATCCACCATATCGCTTTCGCCGCCCTCGCCATTGCCTCCTCTTCGCTGCAAGCTCAGCCTCTGAATTTCGACTTCAAAGATCCCAAGGGCGTTAACAACATCGTTTTTAAACTGGATGCTCCTTTGGAGTCCATCAGCGGCACAGCCAATGGTATCAGCGGAACCATCTCCGCCGACCCCAAAGCTCCCGAAAAAATTGCGGGAAAGATCGTTGTGGACGCCAAATCTCTCACGGTCCCGAATCCTCTGATGCAGGAACACATGCATGGAGCCGACTGGCTCGACACCGGCACACATCCGGAAATCACGTTTGAAATCAAGGAAGTGCTGAACCCCAAACAAAATGGCAACCAGGGCACGGCGGACGTGAAGGGAATATTCACTCTGAAAGGCGTGAGCAAGGAAGTGAATGTTCCTGTGAACGTGACCTACCTTCCCGGCCGCCTCAAGGATCGCGGTGGAGACAAAGACGGTGATCTTTTAGTCGTTCGTACCACTTTCAAAATCAATCGGGGTGAGTTCGGAATCAAAGAAGGCGAAAACCTCGACAAGGTTTCCGACGTCATCGAAATTTCCCTGAGCCTCGCGGGTGCCGCGCCAAAAGGCTGACTTGCTGATTGGCAGGGACAGGGGTTCCTTGTTGTCGCTGGCTCTGCCGTCCGCTCCTCAGGACCTTGTTCAGTGATTGGCCGCTCTTCTCACTGACAGCAGGCACGGAATGCTTGTCACCCGGCGGGGATGTGCCATAATTCCAATTCAACAACCAATCATAACTATGTCAGAAACCAAAAACAGCGAAGCAGCAAAAAAACTTGAGAGTGGAGCCGATCACGCGAAAAAAGCTTTGGATGCCGCGACAGAGGCCAGCAAGGCCGTTGGTGAGTCCGTCAAAAAGCATGCGGGTGCCGTCATTGAGACGGGCAAAGAGCATCTTGGTGCGGCAGCAAAAGACCTGGGTGATGCCGCGACGGCCAAAGTGTCCGAGTTTCGCGGTCAAGCGAAGCAAGTTGCGTCGGAATACCGAGCAAAGGCTGAAAACGTGCAAGGTGACGTTGAGAGTTACATCCGTCAGAACCCCATCAAAGCAGTCGGTATTGCCGTCGGGCTCGGGTTTGTTGCCGGTGTGATCTTCCGCCGCTAAGGAGCGGTCGCACCATGCCGGAATCCACAACGTCCCCGCCGCAATCGCGGGGACTCACCGCTGGTTTACTGAGCTTCTGGGGCTCAGCGGGCCGTCATGTGCTTGCCGTGGTGGAACTCGCCGGGATTGAGGGCAAAGAAGCCATCGCCCTGTATGTGCGGTTGGCCGTGATGCTTATTGCCGCTCTCATCTTCCTGGTGTTCGGTTACTTTCTGGCGTTGTTGTTTGTGGTTTTTTTGATTGCAACCATCTTTGGAGTTTCCTGGCTCTGGATTTTTCTTGGTTTGGGACTGCTCCACTTTTTGCTCGCATTTCTTTGTGCCACCCATGTGAGAACCCACATGAAAACACCGGTCTTTGCAGCCACGACTGCTGAGATCCGCAAAGATTTGGAATCTATGAAATCGGCGAAACCATGACCAAGGACGAACTTCTCGCGGAGATCAGCCGAAGCCGCTTGGCGATCGCAAGAGATTTCGGGGCTGTCAAAGAGGAGCTGAATGTTTCCTCGAAACTTGGCAGGACCTTCAGTCGTCACCCCTTTGCCTGGCTGGGTGGAGCCGCTGCTCTTGGCTGGATCCTCTCCGGCCCAAAAACAAAAACCCGGGTCGTGACCGTTGGCAAAGACAGCAAAGGTGCCGTCAAAAAGACCGTAAAAAGTCCGGCCGGCCTCCTGGGAATTTTTCTCACCATTCTTCGAATTGCCGTTCCCATGCTCAAACCGGTCTTCAGTGCGTATGCGGCCAAACGGTTTGCTGAAATGGCCACGAAGTTGGCGAGTTAGGAGTTGGGCCACCGGATCCTCGGACAGGCCTGAGACAGGCTGCTTCGTTTGTCTGGGTGTTACACCCCATTGTGAGGAAAGGAGCCTCTTCTTACTGTGAAGCTATGAAATTTCATAATAAGGCTCTCTTCAGAAGATATGCTCCCGCTCTCATGATTCCGGCTCTCAGCTTTCTAAGTTTTCCTTCGTTCGGGCAAGTGGAGGAAATCATCCGTGTCCCTGTCAGAGCTGCCCAAAAGGTCGTACGAACCGTGGACCGTGAGGTGCTGCAACGCCAGTTGTCGTCACCTCCAAGAGTGGTGGTTGTTGAAACCCGTGAGGCGTTACCGGTCAGGGAGTCCGTGACCGTTGTGGAGACCGTTCAGCCCCGCCGGGTGTATGACATGGAGCGCAATGTGGTGGTTGTTGAGGAACAGGGCCAAACCCGCGAACTCAACTACGTCACGTTGCCTGTGCTCTTTGAGGTGGAAACAAATGAGCTGCTTGATCAGGAATCACGGCTGGCCTTGGAGGAAGTGGCTCAGGCCATTGTCACGATCAGCCAGCAATCGCCCGGAACCCGGTTTGATATTGAAGGGCATACCAGCACGGAGGGAACCGACCAGTACAATATGGAGCTTTCAGCTGCACGAGCCAAACGGGTTTTTGATGAACTCACCATGCGTTACAACATTCCCGCGAGCCTTCTGACTGCCCACGGTTACGGAGAAAACTTTCCTTCGTTCCCTAATGGCACGGAAGATGAAAAGCAACTCGATCGCCGCGTGCTGGTTGTCAGGACACAATAGGCTCATCAAATCCCGCTGGACTCAACGCGCTTGACCCGGCCTTTCATAATCTCCGCACGGTTGATGGCATTCACGTAAGCTCGGGCGCTCGCTTCGATCACGTCCGTGCTGGCCCCTTTGCCAGTGATGAGCTGTCCGTTGCCGAAATCCACTTTCAGGGTCACTTCTCCAAGAGAGTCGCGGCCCTGAGTGACGGCCTCCACGCGATATTCACTCAGGTGACCTGTGTTTTTGGTGATGCGATCAATGGCCTGCATGGCAGCATCCGCGGCGCCATTGCCCGTGCTGGAATCCTGAAAGGATTCTCCTGATCGCTGCAAACGCACGGTGGCTGTGGGAACTGTCGTCGAACCACTCGTCACGTGGATATAATCCAACGTGTAAGCCTGATCGGGAGAGGAGAGGGAGTCTTCAACCAGGGCGGCCAAGTCATCGTCGTAAACAAATTTCTTTTTGTCCCCGATTTCTTTGAAGCGGTCAAAGATGGCTGCAATCTGCGGATCAGGCAGGTTGAAGCCCAGATGTTCCAGGCGTGCGATCATGGCATGACGGCCGCTGTGTTTGGTGAGTGGCAATTCGGTGCCGCCCCATCCCACATCTTGCGGATCCATGATTTCATAGGTCTCGCGCTTTTTCAGAATCCCATCCTGATGGATGCCGGAGCTGTGGGCAAAAGCGTTTTCGCCGACGATGGCTTTGCTGCGGGCAATGTGAAGTCCGCTCATGCGGCTGACGATGCGTGAGGTTTTTAAAATCTCCTTGGAGACAACATCGGTGTGGATGTTTTGGTAAAAATCCTGACGCGTCTTAATCGCCATCACAACTTCCTCCAGCGCACAATTGCCGGCACGTTCCCCAATGCCGTTAAACGTGCCCTCCACCTGCCTGGCACCGGCGCTCACAGCAGCCAGAGAGTTGGCGACGGCCAATCCCAGGTCGTCATGACAATGCACACTGACAACAGCCCCGGAGATACTCTTAACGTTGTTCATCAAATACTCGATGAGCTTTGCAAATTCGCCGGGCACAGCAAATCCGACCGTGTCCGGAATATTGATTGTTGTGGCCCCGGCTTCAATGGCCGTTTGGACGACTTCCGCCAAAAAGTCCGGCTCCGTGCGCGAGGCGTCTTCCGGAGAAAATTCCACGTCCTTGACGAGACCACGGGCCCTCTCGACACCGGCTCTCGCCAGCCGCAAAATTTCCTCACGGGCTTTTTTTAATTTGTGCTCCCGGTGAATCGCGGAGGTTGCCAGAAAAACATGGACCCGGCCGCGTTCGCCTGCGGGTTTGACAGCTTCCGCAGCGGCATCAATATCCCCATTCACACATCGGGCCAGGCCGCAAATGATGGGGCCTTTCACCTCGGTGGCAATCGTGCGCACAGCTTCAAAGTCCCCGTCGCTAATCACAGGGAAGCCCGCCTCGATCACGTCCACATTGGCACGGGCAAGCTGGCGGGCCACTTCCATTTTCTCGCGCAGGTTCATGCTTGCGCCGGGGCATTGCTCCCCATCGCGCAAGGTGGTATCAAAAATAATAATTTTATCGGACATAAGGTTGTTTTGTTGCTCGGCGGTATTCAACGGGAGTCACGGCCACTTAGCCGCGTCCGCACGATGCGCAGCGAGGGTCCGTTAATGAAATAGGGGAAGAAGTCGGCTGGGGCACTGCCCAAGACGAACCGGCCGCAAAACCGGAGAAAGAATAATATGTGCTGCCAAGGCTTTCACTGATTTGGAAAGTATGAGATTCCCGCTCGTGGTGCAAGGAAAAGCTGAGATGCCAAGCTTTATGGGGTGTGATTCAAAGGGGGTGAGTCAGGGGGAACGGGCGCCCCGCCCGCTTAAAAGCTGACTCTCACCGCGGAACCAATTCCACCACGGTCGAGACGACCATGCCCCTCTGGCCTCATGGAAACCTCACCCACTTTTAATCACATCCAGCTTTATCATCGGACAGACCGGACCCAATGGAACAATTGAAGATTCTCTACAAATCCAGAGCATTCAAAGGCCGTGGCTCCGTTTAGTCTGTTCAGTCCGTTATGCCCGCGAATCCGTCTGCTTAATGCCACTGTTTGGGATCAAGATTTCCACGCCAGCAGCTTGGAGCGAGGCGTGAGTAGGGGCATCGGGCTTCTGATCCGTGATGAGCACGGTGATCTCAGAAGGCCTGGCAAAAAAGTAACTTGAACTCACGCCGAGCTTGGAGGCATCCGCAAGGATGAAGACCTTGTCGGCCCGCTCAAAGATTCTTCGTTTCAAACGGGCCTGTCCCTCGCTGGCCTCGCTGGGCCCGCGCTTCACATCGAATCCCCGGCAGGAAAGAAATGCCGTGTCGATGTGGATGAGGTCCAAGGCCTGCTCGGCCGCATCTCCTGCGCAGGAGAGGGAGTTGTTGTGAATATTGCCACCAAGCATGATCACGTCGATGGAGGGCTTTTGGGTTAATATCAAGGCCGTGCGAATCCCGTTCGTGATGGTCGTGAGCGGCTGATCCGGGAGCATCTCAGCCAGTTGCCGTGCCGTCGTGCTTGCATCAAACAAAATGGTTTGACCAGCCCGGATGTGCCCGAGCGCCTCACGCCCGATCATCTGCTTGGCTTCAATGTTTTGATGGGTCCGCTCCTCCTCGGAAACTTCCTGCCGGGAGGGTTCCAGCCGCACAGCTCCCCCATGCGATCGCAACAACGTGCCCTCGGCTTCCAGCTTCTCAAAATCCCGACGCACGGTTTCCTCGGTGACACCCAGGGCCTTTGCGGCATCGGCTGTTCGGACACTTCCTGATTTCTGAAGCAAATCCAGCAGGAGGCGGTGACGTTCAATGGCAAGCATGAGTGATCGGTTAAAGATTTTTGATGGATTTGGAAAGAATTCTCTTGATCTCGAAAAAACAAATCGATACAAAACAAAACAAAGAAATTAACAGATCTGATGCCTCCCCATCATCTCCTATCCAAAACCGCAGATTTCCTCTCCCGGGTTAACCTCCCGGTCCGGCTCGTTTCGACTGCCAGACCCTGATCTTTCCTCATGAGTGTTCTTCCATCACCCTCCCGCTCGGTTGTTGAATCTCTGGTTCGGGAATCTCTTTCACGTCAGCTGGGCAGATCTTTGTCATCCGCCCC